>JAZNUS010000143.1:0-2662 GCA_045592485.1 Clostridia bacterium
GCACTTGTGCGAATTTGATTGGTTAGTGGAGCGTTAAAAATCAGCGTTTTCAATAGTTTGAACGATTTTTAAATTTATATTTGAATTTACTTTCTTTTGTTTCCCCTCATCAGTCACCTTACGGTGACAGCTTCCCCACCAAGGGGAAGCCTTTCGCTTCAGCCCAAATTCAAACTCCCCGATAAACCCCAATTTAAATTTCTGATTTCTATTTACTTATTCCTAATCTCCGGGTTGACAAACCACAATTAAACCCATCTCAATTCTGAAATGTATCTTCAAGGCTGCCCTGGGTTTTCTCGACTTCCTTTTTAACATATACCGATGTTTCGATTTTTTCATTGAGTTTTTCAAGGAACTCATCTTCATCAAAGGGGAAGCTTACCCAGTCGTCATTCCACTGGGAAAGGTAGATGCCGTTGGAAATTGCAAGACTGTTTATGCCTTCCTCGCCGGGGCCTATGAGAGCTTCATTTCCGAGAATTGCTTCAACCCAGTTGTCCACCATTCTCGCCTGACCTTCTATGACGGTGATGGTTTTGTATTTCACATCACATTCCCACATGGGTATTGGTCCTGCAATAGTTTTGGTGGTTTTGTTAAATTCTTTTTCTCCGACGGTGGTTCTGAAAAATGTTATTTTTCCGTTTTCATACACAAGCTTTCCGCGGTCTCCGGCAATTTCAAGGCGGTTTGTGCCCGGATATTCTGAAACGGAGGTCATATACACGCCCACAGCTCCGTTTTTGTATTCAAAATATGCCGTTGCTTCGTCCTCAACCTCAATATCGCGGTTTTTGCCGAAATAGCAAAAGCCTCTCACCCTTTCGGGCATACCGAAAAACCATTGCATGAGGTCAAGCTGGTGGGGATTCTGATTAAGAAGAGTTCCGCCACCTTCCCCTGCCCAGGTTGCACGCCATCCGCCGCTGTTATAGTAGCTTTGAGTTCTGTACCAGTCGGTAAGAACCCACACAAATCTTTTTATTTCTCCAAGCTCTCCCGAATCCAGAAGCTCTTTAATTTTGATGTGAGCACCGAGAGTTCTCAGGACAAAGTTAACCTGAAAAACCTTGCCGCTCTTTTTTGCCATTTCATTCATTTCACGGACATTTTTTGTATATACCCCTGCCGGCTTTTCGCAGAAAACATGAAGACCTGCCTCAAAGGCTTTTTTTGCAATTGTGGGGTGAAAATAATGAGGAGTGGCAATTAAGATGCCGTCAATTTTTCCGGAAGCAATCATGTCGTCGGTGTTTTCATACATTCCAACATCTGCAGAAAGCTTCCCCCGCACTTTTTCAAGCTTTTCTTTATCAATGTCACAAACTGCACCCACAACTGCATTTTTAACCTTGCCGTCAAGAATGTTTGAAAGGTGAGCTGAACCCATGTTACCAAGTCCGGCTATTCCGATTCTGATTTTATTTCCCATTGTTTTCACTCTCCTTCTGAATAGTCAGAACCTGTCTCTGACTTTTTAAAATGTCTTCTGTGTTCATTAGCGAAGGTTTTCCTTCTGTTTCTTTCAGGAGTTCTTCAAAATAGGGAGGGTTTATTCTTTCTCCGCAGTCAATAACGGTTTCTTCCTTTTTGTATATATGAATCAGACTATCCATATAGCGGAAATTAATCATTCCGTCACTTCCCCAGATGTAGAAATCCCAGTATGTGGGAAGTCCAAAGGAGGGTGCGGCGTAGGAAACATCTGCCGACACGGTCATATTTTCCATGGTTACCGTAAAGATGGCAGAGTCTTTGAAATCGGGGGCCTTGTCTGCAAAAGCATTCCATGCTTTTGCAAAATCCACCTTTGTAAGGTCTTTTCCTGTAAGATATCTCACAAGGTCTATGCCGTGAATGGCAATGTCATTTATTGTGCCGCCGTGTTTGCCGTCTTCAAAATACCATGAAGGACGGGAAGAGAACATCAGCGGATGCTGACCTGTAAAGGAAATGATTTTAATATCTCCGATTTCACCTGATTCAATGAGTTCTTTTACTTTTGAAACCTGAGGCATAAATCTCAGGTCAAGCATACAGGCAACTGTAAGATTTTTTTCCTTTGCAAGCCTTTCGATTTCATCAAGCTCCGAAAGGTCGGTACAAAGAGGCTTGTCGCAAATAACATGCTTGCCATGTCTGAGTGCCTCTATAATCATTTTTCCTCTTTTTCCGTAATAGTCTCCGATTGCTATCACGGATATGCTTTCGTTGTCGAGTATTTCTTCATATGTTTCGGCATTGAACACTGCTCCGAGAGCTTCACCGGCACTTTTTCGCGCTGCCTCATCTTCCTCAAAGCATGCGGCAATATTTACAAATTCGCTAATTTTTGCATTGTTGTATAAATTATTGATATGATTGTGTCTGAATCCTGCAAAAGCTATATTCATAGGTCGCACCTCCTGATTTTATACCATAATTATATCACACCATTTCGCAATGTAAATTGCAATTATCGTAAAATATATTGCAAAATTCGCACTGCTGGTGTATAATGGGTTAAATAATCAAATTTGGGTTTGTCGCTCTGTTTTGCGCTAGTGTGTGAGCCTTCTCCCTGGTGGAGAAGGTGTCAAGCTTGCTTGACGGATTAAGTGATGTCCCAAGAGTGCGAATGCACGATTGGCAGACAGAACTTATGCACCCTTTAGTAGCT
>JAZNUS010000144.1:0-6907 GCA_045592485.1 Clostridia bacterium
CTGCAGGAGTTTTAAAATAATAAATTTTGTCTCAATCAAGGCAAAAACGCAGGGAATATGTTAATATTTCCGAGTATTTTAACGATGGGTGAGGCGAAATTTATATTTTAAAACCGCCTTTAGTATTGGTTGCTAAGGCTATAATCCGCCTACTAAACAGTCTGAACACAAAAACAGATTGCAAAATAAAATTCTGCAATCTGTTTTGTTTTTTTGTTTATTTTGTTTTAATGAGTTTTTTTACGCAATCCTTAATGATTCTGATTTCTTCATCTGTGATTTCTTCGTCAAAATCGTTGAAGCTGTTGTCTGCAATGTCTTCTCCCGTAAGAAGTGCATACCACAAAAGACCGATTGCATAACGGCCCACACCATAGCTTGCGTGAAATGTATCTCTGTGAACCTTTTCAATTCCTGAGTCAAGAAGCATACCCAGAAGTCTTCCGGAAGGAATGATAAAATCTGCATTTATATCCTTTGCAGCTTTTTTGTATGCATCTTCAATTTTTGCAAGCATTTCTTTTGGTGTGTCAAATTTTGCAACATTGAGAAGTCTGTTGGAGTCTTTTTCATATGCCCATGTTTCGTGAATAACAATCTTTGCCTTTGGCACACATTCTCTCACATATGCGGCAAGTGCATTTAAATAAGGCTGATAAGCTTCATAGTCAAAGGAGAAATGGCTTGCCTGCTGAAGAGTTACCACATCCCAGTCTGCACTGAGAAGTGCATCGTCAAGAGACACCTTCAGAAAACTGTTATATCCGTTTAACCAGTATTCATACTCACTCTTCTGACTGAGCATATTGCGGTAGTGAAGCTCAAGAGGACATCCGCCAATGTAGAGATTTGCCGCAGTAATCTCAAACCTGTCCGAGCGGGCAATGGAGTGAAGGTAACGCTGGGCGTCCATTGAAAAGCTGTTGCCGATTGACAATATTTTCATTATAACCGTTCCTTTCAGGCTTTATTTCACGCCGTTTGCTTTGTCGAGTCTGTAGTTTCGTACATACATAACCAGGTCTGCACCAACCATGACAAAGTTGAGTATGTAGAAAAAGAGAACATACCACTTTTCGCCTATTGCCGACATATATGCTTCATTAACAAATTTAGAGGTAATACCTGCAATGTATCCGAATAAAATCAGGCACAAAAACGCAAGGCTTTTTCCCTTTGTTGTGCGGGCTCTGTAGGATTTGATAACATTCATGGGCCAGGAAAGACCAAAGCTTACAATCATAATGATTTCAAGTAATTCTGACATAAAAACTCTCCATTCTTTTTAAATTCCGACATATTATATCACACATTTTAAATGATGTAAATGGTAAATACGCATATTTTAAATTGATTTCTGAAGTGTTTTTTGATATTATCATATTTAATCGGAAAAATTGTGAAAAATTTGTCAATTTGTACAATGATTTTTGCGCTTAAACTATTGACTATTTTTTGTTTGTCGTATATAATAAAAGGAAATATTTTATTTTTCTAATTAAGAAAGGACGATAATTATGAACAGAGTTTATAACTTTTCAGCAGGCCCATCTGCGCTCCCTCTTCCGGTACTCGAAAAAGCACAGGCTGAGCTTGTTTGCTACGGAGAATCAGGTATGTCAGTTATGGAGATGAGCCATCGTTCATCGGATTATCAGAAAATTATAGATGATTGTGAAGCTCTTCTTCGTGAACTTCTCTCCATTCCCGACAATTACAAGGTTCTTTTCCTTCAGGGCGGTGCATCAAGCCAGTTTGCAATGATTCCCCTGAATCTTTACACAGAAAAGAAAAAAGCTGACTACATCCTTACAGGTCTGTGGTCAAAGAAAGCTCAGAAAGAAGCTGCAAGATACGGCGATGCCAAAATCATTGCATCTTCCGATGATAAGGTTTTCAACTACATTCCCAAAATTGACAAATCTATGTTTACTCCCGATGCTGACTATGTTCACATCACCTACAATAACACAATCTACGGAACAAAATATGCCGAAGTTCCCGACACAGGCGATGTTCCTCTCGTAGCAGATATGTCATCATGCATTCTTTCCGAGCCCGTTGATGTTTCCAAATTCGGAATCATCTATGCCGGTGCTCAGAAAAACATGGCTCCCGCAGGTCTCACTGTTGTAATCATCAGAGAGGACCTTATCGGCAAAGCTATGGACATCTGCCCCACAATGTTCAACTATGAAACACATTCCGAAAACGGTTCAATGTTCAACACTCCCCCCACCTACACAATCTACATCTGCAAGCTTGTGTGTGAATGGCTCAAGGAAAACGGCGGTATTGATGCTATGCACAAAACCAACCTGAAAAAAGCCGAAATCCTTTATTCCTATCTTGATTCAAGCGATATGTTCTCAGCCACTGTTACAGATCCCAAGGACAGATCCTTAATGAATGTTCCCTTTGTAACAGACAGCGAAGACCTTAACGCTAAGTTTATTAAAGAAGCAAAAGCTGCAGGCTTTGTTAACCTTAAAGGTCACAGAACCGTTGGCGGTATGAGAGCAAGCATCTACAATGCTATGCCTGTTGAAGGCGTTCAGGCTCTTGTGGACTTTATGAAGAAGTTTGAAGCAGAAAACAAATAATTCCGGAGGCTATTCCAATGTATGAAGTATTAACCCTTAACAAGATTGCAAAATGCGGTCTTGACAGACTTGACAATTCAGTATTTACTGTTACAGACGAGGTTAAAAACCCCGATGCAATAATTCTCAGAAGCTTTAAAATGCACGATATGGACCTTGGCGACAATCTCAAATGTGTTGCCAGAGCAGGTGCAGGCACCAACAATATTCCCATCGACAAGTGCAGTGAAAAGGGTGTTGTTGTTTTCAACACTCCCGGTGCAAATGCCAATGCGGTTGCAGAACTTACAATTGCAGGACTTTTACTTGCATCAAGAAAAATTACCGATGCCATTGACTGGGCTAAAACTCTTAAAGGCAAAGGCGACAATGTGGGCGCGCTTGTTGAAAAAGGCAAAAGTGCTTATGCAGGTCCCGAAATCCTCGGTAAAAAGCTTGGTGTTGTAGGTCTTGGTGCCATTGGCGCAAAGGTTGCAAACTATGCGCTTTCTCTCGGAATGGAAGTTATCGGCTACGACCCTTACATTTCCGTTGATGCGGCTTGGGGACTCTCTTCTAAGGTTAAAAAATGTAACGACCTCAAAGTCCTTGCTGCAAGCTGTGACTACATTTCAATGCATATGCCTCTCAACGACGGCACTCGCGGTATTGTTAATGATGAGCTTTTTGAATGTATGGAAAAAGGCACAAGACTTCTTAACTTCTCAAGAGGTGAGCTTGTGGATACCGATGCTCTCAAAAAAGCTATTGAAAACGGTACAATCGCAAGCTATGTTGTTGACTTCCCCTGCGAAGAAACCCTCGGCATGGAAAATGTTATAAACATTCCTCACCTTGGTGCTTCAACCCCCGAATCAGAAGACAATTGTGCAGTTATGGCAGCAGATGAGCTTTCCGATTTCATTAAATTCGGTAACATCAAAAACTCTGTTAACTACCCCAACATCGAAGCAGATATGGATTCAAAATTCAGAGTTACAATTGCTCACCAGAATGTTCCTAATATGCTCAGCACATTCTCAACAATCTTTGCGAACGATAACATCAACATTATCAATATGCTTTCCAAGAGCAAAAAAGATAATGCCTACACCATTATCGATGTAGATACTGTTCCTGCAAACCTTGTGGATGAAATTTCAAAGGTTGAAGGAGTATGCAAGGTAAGAATTATCGAAGCATAAATCTAAAACAAACCCCTTTGGCCGAAACGGCTAAAGGGGTTATTTGTTTTTTCTTTAGATAAATTTTTACTCTGCAAAATCAGGCATACCAAATTTGGCAAGAGCGGTATTTTTGAACCTGTGATTTTCGGAAACATCGGCTATTGCCCAGGGGGGATTCGGATAATCCTTTGCCTCTTTTTCAGAAGCAAACTCTATTTCCATGTATGCAAGTCCATCAAGACTTCCTTCAAAAATATCAAATTCCATTGTCAGACCGTTGCCGTCAGGAACACAATACCTTGTTTTTTCCACAATATTACCTTCAATTTTGGTGAGCAGACATTCATACTGCTCTTTTGTTATCGGTGTTTCAAATTCATCTCTTGCCAAGGCTCCCTCTTTTGCCTTTGACTTTACACACAAAACATAGCTTTCATCATTTGTATTTCTCAGTCTTATGGTGGGCGAAAAGCTTATGTAGGATTGCTTCATTTTAAGGGGCTTACAGGCCTTTAAATCGAAAGGGATTTTGTCTTTGTCAACAAGCCACTTTCTTTCAATTTCTTTATTTAAACTCATAACATCACCCTCTTTCAGCTAACAAAATGCCCGGGTAAAAAAACCCGGGCAGATATCTTTGAATGACCCATACGAGAATCGAACTCGTGATTGCGCCTTGAGAGGGCGCCGTCTTGACCGCTTGACCAATGGGCCGTGCAGGAAGGGATGCATGCATCCCTTCAACAATATGTTATTATATCAACAATATGTGTTTTTGTCAAGGATTTTTGCAAAAAAATCCTTATTTCCCCGGTTTCGGGGATATTCCGATTCCAAGCGCTCCCTCACCGGTGTGGCAGCTTATTCCGAGGGAAAGGTAGTCACAGAGAATTTCTTTGCCGGGAAAGGCCTCCTGAACCTGATGAATCCATTTTTCGGTGGTTTCCTCATCGGCACTTGATGCAATGAGAAGGTGCAGGTCTTCATCCTTATAACCTGAAAATTTGGTTTCCAGGTCATTTTTTATTTCGTCTATCATCATTCGTCTGGCTTTTTTCATTCCCCGACACTTTGAATGGCTTTCCAGAAGTCCTGTACTCACTCTGAGAATGGGCTTTATGTCAAGAACTGTTCCTATTGCAGCGGCGGCAGCAGACACTCTTCCGCCTTTTTTTAAGTATTCCAGAGTTTCCACTGCAATGTAGATAGACATATTATCGCCGTCGGCTTCAAGGATATTTCGGATTTCTTCCGCAGACAAGCCCTCTTCTATAAGCTTTGCCGCATCGAGAATGGAACGGTGCATAGGTGTTGAGATTCTTCCGTTGTCCACAACGAAAACCCTGCCCTCATACTCCTCCTCAGATGCAAGAAGCTTTGCGGTTGTGCATGCGCCGCTGAGACCGCTGCTGATTGGCATATAGAGAATTGATTCATATTCTTTAAGGCACTCGTCCCACACATCGGTAACCTCAGCGGGGGAAGCCTGAGATGTTCCAAGCTTTTCGCATGATTTTATTTTTTCAAAAAACTCTTTTCTTGTAATGGAAACATTTTCGTAAAAACACTCGCCGTCTATAAACAGAGGCATGGGAATAACTTTTACTCCGATTTTTTCACCCTCCTCGGATGAAATACCGCAATGACTGTCTGTTACAATACCTATTTTTTTCATACTGTTCATCCCCATCTGTTAATTGTCCGATTTTTCTTTTGCGTTGGCAAGCTTTATGTGGCGTCTCATTTTAACTTCCTCAGGCATAGGCTTAATGTCACCTGCCGCCATGAGAGCCTGTCTTGTGAGAAGAGGACCAAAAAGCTCATAAATCAGAACTGCAAAAAGAGTGATGTTTCTAATGAGATTGCCTTCTTCACCGAGCTGCATTGCAGTGGCACACATTCCAAGTGCCACACCTGCCTGAGGAAGAAGTGTGATACCAAGATATTTACAAATGTTTGAATCGCATTTTGTCATTTTGGCACTGACATATGAACCGGTATATTTTCCGATAGAACGGAAAATTATGTATATTACACCAAGCAAAACAATTGCCCAGTCGCCAAAAACACCAAGCTCAAGCTCCGCACCGCTGATTACAAAAAACAGTGCAAAAAGAGGTGATGTCCATTTGTCCGCCATTCCCATAAGGTCGTGGGAAAGAGGACATATGTTACAAAATACAGTTCCCAGCATCATACATACCAGAAGTGATGAAAAGCTGATGTGCACGGGACCAAGGTGGAAATCAAGCATTGAAAGTGCAACCGTGAGAAAAACAAAGGTTATTGTCATGTTGAGACGGTTTGTGTTTGAATTGAACATTTTTTCAAGCTGAGTTAAAATCCAGCCCATTATTGCACCGAGGGTAAGGGAAGCAAGGATTTCCACAAGAGGATTGATGATTATTGAAACAAAATCGACTGTTCCCACAATAAGGGTTTTTGCGATTCCGAAGGACACTGCAAAAACAATGAGACCAACAGCATCGTCAAGAGCTACAATGGGAAGCAAAAGATTTGTAAGGGGTCCTTTTGCCTTGTACTGACGCACAACCATGAGAGTTGCGGCAGGCGCAGTTGCTGTTGCAATTGCACCAAGGGTAATTAACTGCGGAAGGGAAATTTTGTCAGGCATAAGAATGTACATTGCATAAAGGGCAAGGTCAACAAAAAGAGTTGCCACGAGAGCCTGAATAATGCCGATTACCGTTGCCTGTTTTCCGGTTTTCTTAAGCTCAGACAAACGGAACTCACTGCCGATTGAAAAAGCAATAAAACCGAGAGCCACCTCGGAAATAAGGGACAATGCCTCTACCGCTGCGTGAGAATTGAAGCCAAGACCCGAAATTCCGAGTCTTCCCATGCAGTACGGCCCTATTAAGACACCTGCAATAAGATAGGCAGTAACCGACGGAAGCTTTAAGGGCTTGAAAGCTCTGGTCATAAGAAGTCCCACAAGCAGAGCTATGGAAACAGATAATAATGTACTCATAATAAGTCTTGTATGATATATTTAGTCCTAAATATATCAATACTCTCCTTTCTTTTAAACCTTTATGATATAATCAATAAAACACTGTGGACTTTTTATAACAATTTATAGCTTTGACTATTTTAAGGAGTGTATTGCCACAGTTT
>JAZNUS010000145.1:0-3818 GCA_045592485.1 Clostridia bacterium
AAAACCGTCCTCAGTGCTGGTTGTTAAGGCTATTCTTGGAGTGTCACTATCCCCTCATCCGTCAAGCAAGCTTGACACCTTCTCCACCAGGGAGAAGGCTCACACACTAGCGCAAAACAGAGCGACAAACCCCAATTTAACTCGCTAGTATCCAAAGGTAACATATTCCTCGGGATTTACATATTCTCCGTTTTTCAGCATTTCAAAATGAAGATGGGGTTCATCGCAGATTTCGCTTATGCAGCTATCTGACAGTATGCCGATAATCTGGCCTTTGTGAACATAATCATTTTCCTCAACAAGATTTTTTGAATCAAGGGAAGCATAGACACACTCGTAGTCACCGCTTTTTATTCTCACCACATAGCCGAGATTTATATCATATCCGGTATATGTCACCGTTCCTCCCTCGGAGGCTGTCACATCGGTTCCGATTGGTGCTGTTATGTCAACACCCATATGAATGCGCCAGTCATCCATTGTTTTGCTGTACAGAACATTTTCGGGACTAAAGGGCTTTTGCACAGTTCCAAAAAGAGGCTGCGAAAATGAAGGCTGCAGGGCTTCGGCAGATATGATTTCGTTTTCTTCCTCTTTAACTTCCGGCTCTTTTTCCGAAAGGTCCTCTATTATTTCATCAATTTTTTCCTCTTCAACAAGCACAGATTCCGTTTCCGTTATTTCTTCCTTGGTAGCACTTGTGTTTTTCTGTCCGTTATCGGTTATAAGAACTGTGAGAAAACAAAGGACACCTATGCACACACACATAAGGGTTTTGTAAATCAATTTTGGATTTTGTATAAAACTTTTTATTTTGTTCATTGTTTACACCTCATTTGTATTTTGCCATAATATGTATTCAATTATTCATTTTTCAAGCTTAGCCTTAGCAACCAACACTAAAGGCGGTTTTAAAATATAAATTTCGCCTCACTCATCGTTAAAATACTCGGAAATATTAACATATTCCCTGCGTTTTTGCCTTGATTGAGACAAAATTTATTATTTTAAAACGCCTGCGGACCTCAAATGGATGTATTTTTGAGGAGATTTTGGTGCGGAGGACGCAGGAAGGCTACTCGCCTTTCAAGGACGACAAGGCAAAAGATACCGAAAATTCACCATTTGAGGCGTCTTCAGTGTTGATTGCTAAGGCTATCCACTAAAGACGCCTTTAGTGTTGTTTGTTAAGGATAGTTCCCGGATAGTAGTGTGAAAGAATCTGGACATAGGTTTTTCCTGCCTTCCCCATTGCTTCGGCACCATACTGACTCATACCAACTCCGTGACCGCTTCCGTACACGGTAAACTCAATGCTGTCACCTGTGTATTCTGCAGTAAAGGATGCCGATTTAAGAGAAAAGATTTTCCTCACATCCGTACCCTTTATTTTCTGTCCGAAAAATTCAACAGTGTCAACATTTCCGCCATCGGTCAGGGTTATCTCCCCCACAGCCGGAGCATTTTCATCAATTTCCAGACCCTTCTCGGATTTCAGCTTATTTTTAAGCTCTTCAGTTTTAACCAACGCTTTTGTTATGTAATCTCTTTTTTCTATGTCACCGGGACTGTCAACGGACACAAGATAATCTACATTTCCTCCCCACACATCGGAGGCATTCTCGGTTCTTCCGTCACTGCAGGCATGGAAAACCGCTATTGCACACTCACCGTTATAGCTAAGATATTCTCCTGCTGTTTCCTCTGCTGCCGATTTAATTTTTTTCATGTTATTATCATAATTGTCGCCCCAGTTGTTTTTAAGGGTATCATTATCACAATACGCCTGACAATGAGCAAAATCAGTGCATAAATCTGCTCCCTTATGCTCTTTGGCAGATGTGTTTATTTTTCTCATTGCATAGGTTCTTGCGGCAACCGCCTGTGCTTTAAGGGCATCAGGCGAAAATTCTGCAGGCATTTCTGCTGCAACGACATTGACAATGTATTCTTCAGGATCAAGATACATCACTTCGTCCGAAATATGATTGTACACAGATATTTTTCCGTCATTATTGAAATTACCGGAAAGGGAATATATTAAAATCAGCGGCAATATTATAAAAAACAACAGCAGAAATGCAAGTTCGACAATAAAATCCTTCATTTATTCACCCCTTGAATTATTGTTTATCTCAAATTTGAACAAGCATTATATAGTATTATATGCGTTTTTTGGTAGTAATAGAACTATTTTTTGAAAAATATTGAAATGCAAGAATAAATATGCTATAATTCATAATAGGATATTTTAGGTGGTGTAATTATGGACAGTATAAATGAAAAAATTATCAGTTTAACTCAGAAAGCAAGAGAGTTTTACAATATCGACCCTTCAGAGTACCACAAATTCAATGTAAAAAAAGGTCTCAGAAACAAAGACGGAAGCGGTGTGCTTGCAGGCTTTACAAACATCAGTGAGGTTCACGGATATGTTATGAGTGAAGACGAAAAAACCGCCATTCCCGGCGAGCTTTCATACAGAGGCTACGACATTAACGACCTTGTTACAAACGCAGGTATAAACAAAAGGTTCGGTTATGAAGAAATATGCTATCTGTTGCTTATGGGGTCACTTCCCACAAAAGAAGAGCTTGAGCTTTTCTGCCAGTATATTGCAGACAACAGAGAGCTTCCTCCATATTTTGTTGAGGATATGATTCTTAAAGCACCAAGCCGCGACATTATGAACAAAATGGCAAGATCGGTTCTTACGCTTTACTCATATGATGACAATCCCGACGACTGCTCCATGGAAAATGTTCTCCGTCAGTCACTTCAGCTCATTGCCCGTATGCCCCTGATCTCTGCATACGGATACAGTGCCAAAAAACATCATTTCGATAAAAAGAGCCTGATTCTTCATCAGCCCAAGCCTTATCTTTCAATGTCGGAAAACCTTCTTCGTATGCTTAACCCCACAAAGGAATTTACCGAGCTTGATGCAGAGGTTCTCGACACTGCCCTCATGCTTCATGCGGAGCACGGCGGCGGCAACAACTCCGCATTTACCTGCCGTGTTCTTTCATCATCGGGAACAGACACCTATTCGGCAATTGCGGGTGCAATAGGCTCTCTTAAGGGTCCAAAGCACGGCGGAGCCAATGTTCAGGTTGTCAATATGATGGACGATGTTATGAATAATGTTAAAAACTGGTCGAGCGACACAGAGCTTTTTGACTACCTTGCAAAGATAGTGAGAAAAGAAGCATACGACAAAAGCGGTCTTATTTACGGTATGGGACACGCAGTTTACACAATGTCCGACCCGAGAACCGCTCTCCTTAAATCAAAGGCGGCAGAGCTTTCTAAGGAAAAAGGGCTTGACGAAGAATTTGACCTTTATACAAGAGTTGAAAAGCTTGCTCCTCAGGTTTTTGCAGAAATCAAGGGTGATTCCAAAATGCTTTGCGCAAATGTGGATTTCTATTCCGGATTTGTTTACAAAATACTCAACATACCTTATGAAATGTACACACCCATTTTTGCGATGTCAAGAATATCGGGTTGGTGTGCTCACCGTATGGAAGAAATTCTTTGCGGCGGCAGAATAATCAGACCTGCATACAAGAGTCTTTGCAGAAAAAATCACAGACAGTACATTCCCATTGATGAAAGATAGCCTTAACGACCAACACTAAAGGCGGTTTTAAAATATAAATTTCGCCTCACTCGTTGTTAAAATACTCGGAAATATTACCATATTCCCTGCGTTTTTGCCTTGCTTGAGACAAAATTTATTATTTTAAAACTCCGTAGGACCTCAAATGGATGAATTTTTGAGGATGTTTTGGTGCGGAGGACGACGGAAGGCTGGC
>JAZNUS010000146.1:0-34829 GCA_045592485.1 Clostridia bacterium
ATGATGCCATTCAGCTTTAATGACCTTATTCTGATACGAAGCACATTTACGGTGTTACCCTTATATCTGAATGTTTTTCAGATTTTGTTGTTTTTATTTTTGTTTGTGATTGTGGTATATACAGTTGTTCGTTTATATAAAAAATGTGTTCCCATACAAATAAACATAAAAAGAGATATTCTTTTTCCTTTTTGCGTAATAACGGTTACTGCTGTATATTTTTTCAGTGCAAGATCCCTTTCGATGGTTGATAACAAGGTATCCGGATTGGCTAATAAATATGAACACAATGGTTTTGTATATTGTTTTGTGAGCAGTGTTATAGAACGGGGAATGACTGAACCTAAAGAATATTCTGTTGGTGAGGTGGCATCAATTGTTCACGATGTAAACATCAAGGATGAAAACACAAGCAAAAAGCCCAATATTATTTTTTTGCAGCTTGAATCCTTTTTTGATGTTAACAATATCAAAGCCTATACATACAGCGAAAACCCTGTTCCGGTGTTTAATAGTCTTGAAAACAAGTTTTCGCACGGATATCTTAATGTCCCGACCTTTAGTGCAGGAACTGCAAACACCGAATTTGAGGTTATAAGCGGAATGGATGTGGATTTTTTCGGGATAGGAGAAGTGGCGTATCAGACCGTTGTAAAAAACACTCCGATTGAGACAGTATGTCACACTTTGAAATCACAAGGCTATAATACACATGCCATACACAATAACAGTGCATCTTTTTATGACAGAAATCTGATATACAAAAATCTCGGATTTGATACATTTACATCTTTGGAATATATGTATGATGTTGATTACAATGTATTAGGTTGGGCGAGAGATTCGGTAATCAAATCATCTATAGATGATTGCCTGTCATCTACCGAAAACAGAGATTTTATTTATGCCGTTGGTGTGCAGTCGCACGGAGTATATTCTGAAAACCTGAATGATTCTGCACGCAAAATCACAGTTACAGGTATTGAAGACGAAAAAACACAAAAGAGCTTTGAATATTATCTCAGTCAGCTTCGGGAGGTAGATGAGTTTTTGGGCGATTTGATTAAAATGCTTCAGAAACGCAATGAACCAACTGTTCTCGTTGTGTTCGGAGATCATCTCCCGGGTTTTGAGGTTGATGACTCGCAGCTTCACAATAACAGTAAGTATCAGACTCAATATGTGATGTGGAGTAATTTTGAGACGGATTGCATTGTAAAGGATCTTTCTTCATATCAGTTATATTCATACATACTGGAACGGCTTAACATTGATGGTGGAACAATATCAAAACTTCACCAGAAATACTCTTACGGCAATGATGACGAATATAACAAAAACCTTGAAATTATTCAATATGATATGCTTGACGGTGACGGAATTTCTTATTCAAAGCAAAGACCCGATCCTGTTGATACGAAGATGGGAATCAAAAAAATCGAAACAATTGGTGCAGCATATGAAAATGGAAAGATTAGTATAGAAGGAAAGAATTATAACGAGTTTAGTAAAGTGGTTATTGATGACAAAATTATCGAAACATTATATATAAATAATAATCAGCTGATAGTTGAAGAGTATGCAATTGAAGATTTGAAAGAAATCAAACTTGAGGTTGCACAAATTGACCAAAAGGGAAGAATCCTTTCAAAAACAAATGAAGTGATTGTTAAATACTAAGAAAAACCGCCTTATGGGCGGTTTTTCTGTTATGAATTTTTAATTGTAAAATTCCAGCTGTCTTTACACATTCTTTCCAAATCATAATTAGCCTTCCATCCCAGCTCTTTGTATGATTTTTCAGGATCTGCATAACACATTGCGATGTCTCCGGGACGACGGTCAACAATTTTGTAGTTTACTTTTTTGTCGGAAGCTTTTTCATAGGCATTAACAACATCAAGAACACTGTAGCCGGTTCCTGTGCCAAGGTTATAGGCTTCAACACCATTTGACGCACATACCTTTTCAACAGCCTTTACATGTCCTTTGCTTAAATCAACAACATGAATGTAGTCTCTCACTCCGGTTCCATCATGGGTTGGATAATCATTGCCAAATACACTCAGACATTCGAGAGTGCCAAGAGCAACTCTTGCAATATAGGGGACAAGGTTATTGGGTATTCCGTTTGGATTTTCACCGATAAGACCGCTCTCGTGAGCACCAATTGGATTGAAATATCTCAGTAATGCAATGCTCCATTCGTTGTCCGAAACATATAAATCTGTGAGGATGCGTTCAATCATATGCTTTGTAGCACCATAGGGATTGGTTGTGTGAAGAGGAAAATCTTCTTTAATCGGAACTGATGCCGGATCACCGTATACTGTTGCAGATGATGAGAATACAATTTTTTTGCATCCGTATTTTGCCATGGTTTCACAAAGAATCAATGTGCTTGTAATGTTGTTATTATAATATTTCAACGGAATACTGACTGATTCGCCAACTGCCTTCAGTCCTGCAAAATGAATAACAGCATCTATTTTATTTTCTTCAAAAATTCTTTCAACTTTATCACGGCACAATAAATCTGCCTCATAAAATTTGAAATCTTTACCAGTTATCTTCTTGATTTTATCTATAACCTCGGGACGAGAGTTACAAAAATTATCAATAACTGCAATTTCATATCCTGCATCTAAAAGTTCCACACATGTGTGACTGCCAATAAAACCGGCACCGCCTGTTACTAGAATCATTCTAACCATTCCTTTCAATAATATGAATATATTATACAATATTATAATCAAAAATGCAAGATATAGTCAAGGTTTGTTCGTTATAAAATAATAATGAATATATATGTGCTTTTTTTAACTTTTTTAATAAAAATATTTAAAAGGGGTAGATTTTTTCTTTAAATGTTGTATAATGTATGATATAGTTTTAAAATAAGAAGAAAGGATATGAAAATAGATGAAATATATTGTTATTCTTGCTGACGGAATGGCGGATTATCCCGTTGATGAGCTTGGCGGCAAAACACCAATGGAGGTTGCTTTCAAGCCGAATATGGATAAGCTTTGTTCAAAGGCAGAAGTTGGTTTGTCGTATAATGTCCCCGATAACCTCGCGCCGGGAAGTGATGTTGCCAATTTGTCTGCAATGGGATATGATCCTCAAAAATTTTATACAGGCCGTTCGCCCCTCGAAGCTGTAAGTATGGGAATTGATATTAAAGACAGCGACATGATTTTCAGATGTAATGTTGTAAATATTACAGAAGAAGAGGAATTGTATGAAGATAAAACAATTACAGATCACAGTGCCGATGAAATAACTACCGAAGAAGCACGGATTCTCATTGAAGATGTTCAAAAAGCATTTGGTAATGAAACCTTCTCATTTTATCCCGGTGTAAGTTACAGACATGCTCTCGTCTGGGATAAAGGACCTGACGAGTTTGAACTTACTCCACCCCATGACATTCTGGAAAAAAGAATAGGGGACTATATGCCCAAGGGTGATAACGGAAAGCCTTTATATGAGATGATGAAGAAAAGCTATGAGATACTGAACAATCATCCAATCAACATTGAAAGAGCAAAAAAAGGCTTAAAAAAAGCCAATACAATCTGGATATGGGGAGAAGGCAGAAAGCCTGCACTCGAGAGCTTTGAAAGCTTGCACGGACTTAAGGGAAGTGTAATTTCTGCTGTTGATCTTATTAAAGGTATTGGAATTTGTGCAGATCTTGAATCTATCGATGTTGATGGTGCAACAGGAAACATTCACACAAATTTTGACGGCAAGGCAAAAGCCTGCCTTGATGCTTTGAAATCCGGAAAGGATTATGTCTTTGTACATATGGAAGCACCTGACGAATGCGGTCATCGACATGAAATTGACAATAAAGTAAAATCTATAGAGCTTATTGATAAAAAGGTTGTCGGCTTCCTTGTTGATAATCTTGAAAAGGAAGGCATTGATTTTAAAATGCTTGTTTTGCCCGATCATCCCACACCGCTTGCATTAAGAACTCACACCCGTGATGCTGTTCCGTTCTTTATATATGACAGTACATGTCCACAGGAGAGTGGTGTTGAAAGCTACACCGAAAAAAATGCACAGTCAACCGGTCTTGTTATTGAAAAGGGATATGAATTAATAGGCAGACTTATTAAATAAGGGAGTTGATTTTATGAATTCCAAAAGCACTGTTCTTATTGCGGACGATGACAAAAATATATGTGAGCTTTTAAGGTTATATCTTGAAAAAGACGGTTTTTTGTCTCAGTGTGTGTACGATGGACAATCTGCGGTTGATGCAGTTTTAAGCGGGAATTTTTCAGCTGTTATCCTAGACATTATGATGCCCGTTTTTGATGGCATAGAGGTTCTTAAGAGAATACGCAAGAGAACAGATATTCCTGTGATAATGCTCACTGCCAAAGGAGAAACCATCGATAGAATTCTCGGTCTTGAAATCGGTGCTGATGATTACATCGTAAAACCATTTGAACCCAAAGAGCTAATTGCCAGATTAAAAGCGGTACTAAGGCGTACGGAGTCTGATAAGCCCAAAGAAGAAGTATATAACTTTGAAAATTTGTATATAAATAAATCTACCTACGAAATGATAGTTAACGGCGAAAAAATTGATACACCCCCGAAGGAACTTGAACTGATTTGTTTTTTGTGTTCTCAGCCAAACAAGGTTTTTACAAGAGACCAACTGCTTAATGAAGTATGGGGATACGACTATTATGGTGATTCGCGTACTGTTGATGTCCATGTGAAAAGGCTGAGAGAAAAAATAAGCGGTGTTTCACAAAATTGGGATTTAAAAACCGTTTGGGGAGTAGGGTACAAATTTGAGGTGAAATAAATGAGAAAGAGCGTTATTAAAAGTATGATATTCGGTGCTCTTTCTGTTACTCTTATTTCATTTGTAATTGTGACATTGGTATTTTTCTATAATATTAAATCCACAGTCACAAATGAAACATATGATGATATGGATCAGTGCATAGAGAATATTAAGCCCATTGCCGAGCTGTCTCTTGGTTTTTCAACAAGTAAAATGTATTCTTTGTTCGATGCAGCAATGCGTCAGATTTCTCAGCTTACAAAATATGACATTATCATATGCACACCGGATGGAGGTGTCAAGTGGTATAACATTGAGCAATCTCCCTCTCAGGTTGAAACAAACATAAAAAATGCCTTAAAATTGTTTGATGGCAAAACCTCGATTCATGTTGGCGGAATATTTGACAAAATGTATAACACGCAGACGCTTACCTCCGGGAAGCTTGTTTCATCTCAGGACATAAATTCTCAGATAGTGATTTTCTGCAGTGTACCCAAACCTTTTTTTACTGAAAAGTATATAAATATAATGCTTGAGCTTATGCTTATGGAATTTGTCTGTTTGCTGTTCATGGCAATATTTTTATATTTCTTTTCACGAAGTATTACATCACCGCTCAGTAAAATCAACAAAGCTGTAAAATCATTTTCAAACGGTAATTTCGAAAAAAGAGTTGAATACAGTTCAGACAATGAATTAGGCGAGCTTGCCCAAAATATAAATATTATGGCTGAATCTGTTCAAAATCTTGAAAAAATGCGTTCTGATTTCATTTCAGATATTTCCCATGAACTTCGAACTCCCATGACTTCAATTTCGGGTTTTGTTGAAGGCATTCTGGATGGAACGATATCCTCCGAAGAAAGTAATAAGTATCTTGAAATAGTGCTGACGGAATCCAAGCGTTTGTCAAGGCTTGTTAGTGATTTGCTCGGCATTTCAAGGCTTGATAGTGGTAAACAAATAATTAACAAAAGCAATTTTGATGTTTTCGAATTGATGAAAGTTGTTATTCTGAAATTTGAAAACGAAGTTAATCATAAAGAACTAAATATAAATTTATTCAGTGAATATGAAAAATGTGTTGTCTATGCAGACAGTGATTCCATAACACAGGTGCTTATTAATCTTATTCATAATGCAATTAAATTTTCGGATTATGGCGGATTTATAAATCTCAAAATTACCGAAAAGGGGAAGAAATGCCTTATTACTGTTGAAAACAGCGGTTCGGGAATTGATTCGGATAAGCTTAAATATATCTGGCAAAGATTTTACAAAACCGATGTCTCCCGAAGCACTGATAAAAGTGGTGTAGGACTTGGTCTTTACATTGTAAAGAAAATAATTGATGCTCACGGAGAAGAAATCACTGTAAGCAGTACACCCGGCGAAACAACTGTTTTTTCTTTTACACTGGAGCTTTTTGAATAATTAATAATTTTTAACACTATATTCATAATTTATTAAAATTTATAATGTAAAATAATAGCATAAAATTTATTGAGGAGGATAAACCATGAATGAATTTGAAAGATATAATAACGAAAATTCTCAGGAAGATTTAAAGCAATCGGTGGACGAAACATATTCAGAAGAAGTAAAATTTGATAAAGCATATTCAGACGAGGCAAATCTCAACGAAACAGACGAGGCAAATCTCAACGAAACAGATGACTCCGATATTGTTGAAGAAAATATACAGCAGTCACCATCAGAGCATACAGATTCTTATTATAGCGATTTTGGCGGCAATGATTCTTCGAACAACACCACCGCCGAATTTGTAAAAACAACCATTAAGCCTAAAAAGAAAAAACACTATATGTCTGTTTCTGCTGCAGTGATTTCGCTTGTACTTACAGCGTTGTTATCCGTTGCCGGTGGCGCTTTTCTTTCTAACACACCTTTATTCGAAAAAATAAGTGAACAGGTTGAAAACCATTCGATGCCGCAAACAACATATAAGGACAACATAACATATTCCGAGACCGTGAAAGGTGATTCAGCATCTTTAAATAAAATTAATGGCATGCCCCTTTCCACTCCCGAAATTGTCGATAAAGTTGGCCCGGCTGTCGTGGGTATTATAAATAAAACAACCTACGGAAATGCGTACGGCTACTATGGTTTCTTTGGAAATCTTGATGAAGAAATTGAACAGTCCAGCGGTTCGGGTGTAATAATAAGCTCAGACGGATACATTGTTACAAATAATCATGTGGTTGAAAATGCAACAAAAATTAATGTTATTCTGAACAATGGTCAGGAATATGAAGGTAAGGTTGTCGGAAAAGATGCTTCAACTGATCTTGCAATCGTTAAAATAGAAGCTTCGAATCTTGTCTTTGCTCCAATGGGTAACAGCTCGTCTCTTCGTGTTGGTGAAACAGCAATTGCAATCGGTAACCCCTTGGGTCAGGAATTTGCAGGAACAACAACAAAGGGCATTATAAGCGGTCTTAACCGTTCTGTTACCATAGACAACAAAACGATGAACCTTATTCAAACCGATGCTGCAATCAATCCCGGTAATTCGGGTGGAGCGTTGGTTGATGAATATGGCTATCTCATAGGTATTAATACTGCAAAAATTTCATCAAACACACTTGAAGGTCTTGGCTTTGCTATTCCTATTGATGAAGCTAAACCAATTATTCAGGAGCTTATAGATAATGGCTATGTCAGCGGAAGACCTGTAATCGGCATTGCAGGCCGTGCTGTTACCAAAGAGGATGCAAATGCATATAATCTGAAAGTTGGCGTATATGTTTCAAGTCTTACACCAAATGGTCCTGCTCATATGGCAGGTGTCAACATTGGTGACATCATAGTGGAATGTGAAGGCGAACCGATTGAAACTGTTGATGATATTAATGAAATCAAAAATAAGAAGGCACCCGGTGATACCATGAAATTTAAAATATACAGAAAAGGAAATTATGTTGATGTATCAATAATCCTTGGTGAAGAGATGCCGGGCTGATAATGTGATAATTTTGATTTATAAAGACACAAATAAGCAATGCTTTCATATGATATATTAACACTCAGCAAAAATATCAAAATCATTACAGGATGATTTGCTTAATACTGCTACTGAATAAGTAGCAGTATTTTTTTGACTCCTGACAAATTCCCGACAAATGGCACAAGAAAAGCGACTTCGCTACACCGCCTGCGGCGGGGAGTGCGGAGCGTTATCGCTTTTCTTAAGCCATGTACATTTTTGAAAAGCTTGGCTTTTCAAAAAAATTTGCACGGCAATATAATCAATTTTTTAATTTATAGAAATGAAGTTTCCTATACATAAAAAAAATCCCACAACCCTGATGGTTGTGGGATTTGAGTAGATAATAATTATCTCTTTGAGTTTCCGTAACACTTAAAATATAGATTGATATAATTTATATCGTCTAATATCGTGCTATATCTCATATTTGCCCGTTTATATTTCCTCAAAACTTTTATATTATCTCTTAAAATCCATAACTTTTATAAAATTTTGTGGTAAAGTTGTGGTAAGTTGCCGTATCATATTTAAAGTTATTTTTCAGCATCTATAATCCATTTTTTAACTTGTTCAATTACTTTTTTGTTTTTCTTCTTTAATATTTGGTGCTTATAATATTGTTGCCCTATAACTACACCAATGGCTATCCCCATAAAAATATATAATGCTTCCATATATTTAACCCCCTATATGTTTGCTAATATTATATCACATAAAAAATAAAAAGTCCATAATTTTACAAAAAAACGGACTATCAAAACTGATAATCCGTAATTCTTGAAATCGTATTAACTTAATGTATCTACTATTGTTTTTGCTATTCTTACTTTGGTTTCTGCTAATGTGTGGGCATATACTCTTGATGTAATATCACTTGAAGAATGACCTAAATGCTTTGATACATTTTCAATATCTTCACCAGCCACCAAAAGTAATGAAGCATTTGTATGCCTTAATCCGTGTAGTGTTATGTTGTGGTCATAATTCAAATAGTTGCTATTCTTCTCAATAAATCTCCTGAATTGAGTGTTTAATAGGCTTCTATCATACCAATGACCAGTACATGATGTAAATACCATATCAGGTTGTTGCCACGCCTTGCCAACAATTTCTTTTTGTTTATCTTGTTCCTCTTTATGTTTTTTCAGCATTTCAATTACTTTATCATCAACAGATATATTTCTGGTGCTATTAGGTGTTTTGGGTGTTGATAGATACCATTCATTTCCTGCATAGGCAAGAGTTTTATCAATAAAGATACTCTTGTTTTCAAAATCAATGCTTGACCACCTTAAACCTAAACATTCTCCTGCTCGCATTCCAGAGAATAACAACAATTTGATTATGGTGTTAAAAATACTATATTCTTCAACCAATGATAACAATAACTTTGCTTCATTTACTGTTAAAAAGTTTTCAATCACGCCATAATCACATTCAACATCTTCTTTCCAGATAGAACCTACAACTGGATTTTCAGATATTATCTTCTGTGTTAAGGCATATTTCATAATGCTATGAAATATAATCTTGAACTTTCGGGCAGTTAAAGGCTTACAATTAAGGCCAGTTAAAAATTCACTTATACTTGCCGTTGTAATTTCCTTTAACTTCATATTTCCAAAAGTAGGCTTCAAGTGGTTTTTACAACAACTCTTATAATGTTCAATAGTAGTCTTTTTCAATTTGTTTGGGGCATACTCCCTAAAATACAAATCGCACAAATCGTTGAACTTCATATTGGCATTATAAGCCTTGTTGCCCTCTGCGTTTTTAACGAACTCTTGATATGCTGCCTTTGCCAATTTATCGGCTTTGGCTTCACTCACTCCCTCTGGGGGAGTGAATGTAGTATATTTCCTGATGTGCTTTCCGTTTCCGTCATAACCGCAAGAAACATTAAACTCGTATGTATTTCCTGATTTCCTAATTCCTTTATCTATCTTAATATAATTGTGGTTCATAATTTAAAATCCTTTCTATATGTATTATGCTACACTATGTAGGTAAGCACAGAAATTGTCAAAGTTGATAAATGCCTTTTTGCCAGAATATACGGCGTGAATTTCGCCTTTCTTTAACATACTTCTAATAGCACTCTCTGGAAGAATACCAGTATTGGCTATTTGCCTTACGGTCATCATCTTGGGTAGTGTTTTATCTGCCATTTGAATTGCTCCTTTCGTTAAATATTTCTTCTATGTAATTAAAACAACATTCAAAACTTACTAACTCATAAGAGTTTTCACTTACTATTGAAAGGCATTTTGGAAAGACTATTGCCGAAGCTATGAGTT
The DNA here is from genome assembly GCA_045592485.1 of Clostridia bacterium. GTDB lineage: Bacteria > Bacillota > Clostridia > UMGS1810 > UMGS1810 > RGIG1828. The sequence goes on from JAZNUS010000146.1 coordinate 10,130, forward strand.
TATTTCCGTCATATATATTGAATTTAATAACTAACATTGATTTTTTGTTCATTTGCTCTAACATCATATATCTAGTCATATCATCAACAAATATTTCGTTAGATACACTATCAAATTCAAAATTCAAATATGGCTCATTAAAATTTGCTACCTTTACAGTAATTTCACTTCCTACAAATCCAAACTGACCGCCAGAAAGTCCTTGGTTAATAGTTATAGTTTTTCTGTAAGAAGAACTATTTATAACTTTACACAATCTCTTTGCTTCTGGATTGCCTGTATGGGTTATTGTTATTTTGTTTTTCAATGGAAATTCCTCCTAATTAAAATATATATTATAAGTTAAAGATTTGTTTTGCTAGCAACTAAATCGTTTTGCCTTACATATATATTCTAACATATTTTTACCCATAAGTCCAGAAATCTATTCCGTATATACGGAAGAAATCAGAAATTATTTATTATCTACCAAATAACCATAAGATGTAAAAATGCCGTTTCCCTCTAACCGAATATCTCTGCCGTATGCTTCATAATCAAAGTAGCATTTAATATTCTCTGGAATGTTGATACAACATAATTCATCAGCATAATAATAACCTAATGCTTCCTCGGTATCTATGCCGTCAAGTAAATCATAGTTTTCCATATCTTCTATGATTTCAATTAACTCCGTTGCCGATGAACAACTTTCATATTCCAGTATGGCTTCAAGTTTTCGTTCTTCATCTTCTGAAAGCAGTTCCAAACACTCCGCCAGTTCATTCAACTTTTGAATATTGGAAAATTCATTAATAACATTGTTAATGCCGATAATATCGCTTTCACTATCTGTTATGAAATACTCCTCATACATTTCGTTAATGCCGATTTCGTCAAGCACCTTTTCAAGTGCTTCCTTGCTAGCAGGTAGTTTTAACCACCTGCCTTGTAATACTCCTTCGTTGTATCTTCCAAGATTGGTAAGATACACAACCATTTTTCCCATATCTTTTGTTCCTCTCTTTCTATTTTGTTTTTTCTTATATACTACTGTGAGAAGAACGCCATTATTCAAGTTTTTTCAACAAAATGCCTCTATTTCTATTATAACACACCCACACTGTGCGTCAAGAAATCCGTTCCGTATATAAGGAAGATATTGAAAAATATTAAAATCAACGCCAACTAGACCAATAGCCTTGTTTCAACATCTTCAAGTTATAGAACACTTATAAATAAAGTATTATATATATAATAGGAAAGAAAAAATCTCGCAAGACCTCACTCCGCAGGTATATAAATATACCACCGAAAGAAAAATGGCTATGCCACCATATTCCCAGAATGTGAATATTTTTTTCGTTTCTTGCTTCGTTCGGTCTTGCCAGAAGCTCAAGGGGGTGATTTTCTTGGGAAGAAAATCTCATTACATACAAACACCGAACCACAAGGACATTCAATTCTTGAACGCCCTTAGATGTTCTGGTGTTTGCTCAAAGGAACAAGCACTCAACTTTATTACGGCTAACCGCCTTAAATGTTTCGTTCTTGATAGGACAATTCAGAAAGCCTCATATATAGACGATAAGGGCAACAGACAAAACATTTACCGAATATCAGATGACGGCAAAAAGTGGATTGCCCAGAATGTGCCGACACTTGCTGACCGCAAATATTATACGAGTACGGGAACAGAACACGATTTAAGGCTTATGGAAAAAATTATATCTCTGACACCTGAACAAAGGCTCACTATGAGATGTGAAGCAGAAATTAGGGACGAGTTCAAAGAACATCTGGACAAACTGTTAGAAGACAAACTCTATGACCGACACGAAGAACTATATAATGCTATGGCAAATCATTCAGTATCAATGCCAGACCTTGCCTATGGTGTAAATGAATATTATGAAGTGATTACCTCATCATACGGAGAAACAGAGATAAATGCTAAAATTGAGACGGTTGCTATTGTTGGGGGGAATCTTGAAATGGAAAGAATTTAATTCACAAGGGGGAATAAAAATGGACGGAATAAAAGAAATGTGCCAGAAGAAACTTCTGGCAGACAACGAAAAAATTATTTATATAATTATTTGGGGTTGTGGGGGTGTTATGTTCTTAAAGCATTTTTACGGTATGCTCGGCAAGACCGACACCAGACTACTTGAAAGGCTTATAGACAATGGTATTATTAAGGTCAAGCAGATAGGCAGAAACAAGGTTATAATAGCCAGACATAACGCCTACTGCTATTTTGGATTATCAACTAAATCTCCAAAACTGACAAGTAAGCACCTGCTTCACTCTGCCTTGCTATGTGAAATGCTGATACATACATATTTTGACAACACCGAGAAAATGGTTAAAATCCTACAACAAGGGAACTTCTGCTACTATGCCGTAGAGAATAGCCTTAATTTTCTCAACCGAGTATATTGCTTTATGAACGGCAAGAGTGCCGACACAAGCACATTAAAATTATATCTGGATGAACTTGCCGAGAAAACCGAGTTTCTAAAATCCAGCACCAAAGGGCGAAAGGACACATTGAAGAAACCCGCCTGCCCGACCACAGACCTATTGATTATGAGAAACAATAACATATATGTTCATTATGCCGACTACACAGACAGTATGCTCCAATTACATCTGGCTATATTTTTATACCAGAATAATGCCGAGAAACTTATAAGGAACATAAAAAAATCTCTTGAAGCAGTATCGTCAATGATGTACGGCATACCTACAAGGGTTATCTTTGATGTGTATTCTCTTAATGACAAGTCTGGTTATATTGAAAACAAGATTTCAAGGCAGTTCCCAGATGAAAACATAAGATTTCATTGGTATAATGTAAAAAATCGTCTCTTTTCTGGGATTGATGTTGAAAAATGGTTATAGTCCGAGTTGCTGCCTTATATAATATATAAAGGAAAGGACGGCGAATTAGATATGGAATTTACAAAAGACCAAATAGAGTTTATGGAAGAAATATCAAGAGAGAACTTCCAGAGAGAGTATGAACAATGGATTGAGAGTATGGAATTTTATCTGGCGAAAAATTAAGAAATGGCTTTATACTGCGGTATAAGGCTATTTTTTTGTTATAAAATGTCTTGAAATACTTATGTTATGACGGTTTCAAAAATCGTCAAACACTTAAAATTTATATACCTTTCGTTTTCTCCGTATCTTGATAGAAATATGAGATATGAGAGTGATACAATGAAACGAAAGACTAAAATTATGATGATTACTGTTTCAAGCGGTATTTTTGCCACTACCCAAGAAGCAATCAAGGAAGCAAACGCCCTTAAAATATGGCTTCAAAGGTTATGCCAGAAAAAAGGATATTCTTGTAAAGCGGTTATTGGTGTTAGTGAGTTCAATCCAAAAGCAGGGACAATGACAGTTTTAAGAACTGGAAAAAGGGGCAGACCAAGAAAGAGATTTGCCAGAATGAATTACTATCAACCCAACTATAAGACCGCACCGCACATACACATTGTGCTATATGGCAACCCTGCTGATATGATATGCTCCCTAATGGCTGACCGCTTGAACAACAAATATAAGATAAAAGCAGTATGGTACAATGATTGCCGAGAGTACCAAGAAGAAGCATTAACCTATGTATTGAAACAATCCCAGACCATACGAACAGTAGAAATAGACGAAAAAGGAATACTATCAACCGACAAGCACGGATTTTATACCGCCGTATCAAAGGCAAACGCCACCATTAAGGCACAAATAATTAAATTTACACATATAGAACCACCGACACAACCAAAGAAACAAAGCAGACAAAGACATTCCAGAACACAATCAACCAGAAAAAGACTACAATGTAATATGGTTTATATAATATATACCTATCTATTAAGTAAGAGAAAGAATATATATCTGTTAAGAATAGATAAGAAAAGAATATGTATTCCACCATAAAATAATTAAATGTTAAAATATTTCCTTTTATGCGGAAGAAAATTGACTTTTAAGGAATTATATGTTATAATAATTTTGTATTTATTATTTTGTGAGGTGTGATATGAATAAATATTGTAAAAACTGTAATATGAATTTTAGCGATAAATTTGAACAATGTCCTTGTTGTGAAGGAGATTTGATAATACAAGACCTTTCGCAATCTGAAATAAGTGATATTGATATTTTAGAAATGCCAGATGATGTATTACTTGATAAATATAAAGACTATCTTAATTCTATTAGGGAACAAGGTTGTCAAATGACTGATGAAGAATTTATTAAAGGTTTGAGAGAAGGAAGAAAAGATTCTATGAGACGCTCTTATCATTCAACACCTGCTTCATCTACACCTATAACTACAACTCCAATAATAACTTGCCCATATTGTCAATCAACAAACACAAAGAAGATTACGGCTACTGCGAAAGCGGTAAATGTTGCTTTGTTTGGTATCTTCGGTAATAAAAGAAAATATCAATGGCATTGTAATAACTGTAATTCAGATTTTTAATAAAGTATAAAGAAAGAAGGCATATTATGAAATTAAAAGAAAACTCAAAATCAATAATGGTATCAGCAATATTATTGTGTTTGTCGGCAATTGGAATTTTATTTAATGTAATCCAAACTGCTACTATTGGGCTTCCTCACTTTGTATGTTCCATTTTTAATATTGTTTCAGTTGGTTTAATCGCATATACCGCTTATGGAATAATCAAGAACGAAGATATAGAGAAAGTATTACAGAGATTTATTCTTTCTCTTGTTTCATTCCCTGCAGTTGGAACATTTATACAAATAATATCGGTTTTTGTTTTCGGAGAACGAATTAGCATATTAGAATTGATATTAGATATTGTTATTTTAATACCTAGTATGTTAATTATGTATGCTCCTGCTATTATCGTTATCAATGAAATGATAAAGAACAATAAACCAAATAAGTTTTTGAGTGGCTTTTCTATATTTATATTGATTATTAGCACCATATCAATGATTTCTAGAATTACAGTTGGCAATATGACTATCATATACGCTCTACAATCATTTTTGGGCGTTGCTTTATTCTATGGCGGACTTTTAGCATACAATATGGGAATTGAAGCAGACGAAAGCATTGAACGACCAGAAATACCTGAAAAAGTTGTTGTTGAAGAAAACAATATAGCTAAAATGGTTATATTATCAATAATAACATTAGGCATATACACTTATGTTTGGCTTTACAAAATAGCAAAGAAGATTAAAGAATTAGACGGAGATTTTTCGTCTGTTGCTACTGAAATTATTTGTATTATGTTTGTGCCGTTCTACCTTCTTTATTGGGTATATACAAGATATGCCAAACTAAAAGCAGTTGCGGACAACAGTGGCACAGAAATAGGCAACAATGGTGTGTTATATCTCGTATTATCACTTTTGGGATTAGGTCTTATTGCGATTGCCTTAATTCAGAACGATTTGAACATTATGGCTCGTTCTATGAAAGGCGAAGCACCAAAAGTTAATATTTCTAAAAATAATGATAATGTTGAAACATTGAAAAAATTATCTGAATTACATATACAAGGAATTCTCTCTGATGAAGAATATGAAATGAAGAAGAAAGAAATTCTTGAAAGAATTTAATATTTAATGTTATATTCTGACTTTTTCTGCCGTATAATATAGAGTAAGGGCAACCTTACACTCTCATATCTATTTTGTTAGTCTAAAAAGAATAACAATGGCAGGAAACAAAATGGTTAAGAAATGTATAATTCCTGCCCATAAGGGCAGGTTAAATACAAATGGTAGGAATATTCAAAGACCGTCAGAATGTGTTTTTACATTCTGACGGTCTTTTTATTAAGGCGGTGTATTATGAATAATTTATTTTCAGTTGATTTATCAAAAATGAATTACAAAGAGATTGCCGACTGGATTATCAAATGCCGACAATGTGTAGTTCGTGAAAATTTTGATAGAATTGAAGATTATTATACTGAATTAGAAAATTTCTGTGATGAATGGGAAAAACATTCAGAAGCAAACGAAAGCATTTACAAAAGTGAAAAATATAAGAAAGCGATTGTTTATGTTTCATACCGAGATATGATTTCATTCCATTTTGATTTCGGTAGTGGAAAAGAAAAAATCAATCCTTTTATTTATAACTTTGAAAATTCCATTTTTGCTTCTAGCAAGATAGAAAATGAACTTTCACAACAGTTTAATAAGTATTACGATAAACTGATTAAAATTTTTGAAGAAGAAAAAGAAGTAGAAGACACAGAAAAGGAAGCACATAAAAAATCATATAAAGAAAAACTACACGATATTCTTGTGAATGAACGATTTAACACATTAACAATAAGAACAAGAGTATTTGTTAATAACAAGTGGCTTAAATCTGCTTCTTATGATGAATTTTTGAAAGAGTGCGACAATCAAAGAAATTATGAGATTGAGTTTATAGACAAAATCACAAAAGGCAATTCCGTTAAGGCTATGGACGAATATGGTATATCTTCATCTAATTACAATGAGTTTAGAAGCGAAAACTACTGCGAACAAGAATTTAAAAAGAAGATGTTTGTAAATATTGCTTTTGCTTTATCGTTGCCATACACCCTTGCGGAAAGGCTTTTGAACTTCAACGGAAGCACTATGAAATATAGCGATAGAATTTTTGATGTAATTTGTAAAAAAGCATTTTTTATTGGTTTCAGCAGAGATATGGCAAATGACCTTATAAAAAAGAAAAATATTGAAATAAAAAACAACTTCGCTTCTTATAAAGAGATACCTAATTTAGATAAAAATAGAAAGTGAGAAGAGATATGTGTAGTTATCTAGAAAATTTTATAATAGGATTTTTTTCTGGGGGTTTATCAAGTCTTGCTGTTACGGCAGTTTGGAGTTATTTTGCCAAAAAGCGAATGAATAAACTAAATGATATGGAACAAGAACTACAATTTAAGGCAGACTTTTTTGATGATATTCAAGCCAAATGTAAGTATTTAGAGAGAATACAATTAGAACTTTCTTTTCCTGAAACAGATGAAAGAAACCAGAATATACGGAGAATGCTTGAAGCCAGCCCAGACACAAAGACTTTTTCTGCTGGTATGACACAAAATGGCAAAGCGTTGTTATTAGAAATAGATTCTATCAAAGAGAATATAAAAAATGATATAAAAAACAATAAACTTACAACTCAAAAAAGCAGAGATTATAAAGAATTATTATTTAAAATGGAATTTGAATTATTATCACACAGAACATCTTTTAGAAGAAAATGGGAAGATGTAAAAAGCGAAAAATAACTTACATAAAAACTGATGTTATTCCAAAACGGAACAACATCAGTTTTTTAGTTCTTTGAATATTTGTGGTAAATTTGTGGTAAAACCAAAAAAGAAAATCCCAGAAACGGCTTGTTTCTGGGATTTGTAGTAGATAATAATTATCTCTTTGAGAACTGTGGTGCACGACGTGCGGCTTTGAGACCGTATTTCTTTCTTTCTTTCATTCTGGGGTCTCTTGTGAGGAAGCCTGCAGCTTTAAGAGGAGCTCTGAATTCTTCTTCAACAGTGAGAAGAGCTCTGGAAAGACCGTGTCTGATAGCACCTGCCTGACCTGTAAATCCACCACCGTTAACTTTTGCGATAACATCGTACTTGCCGAGTGTATCTGTAGCAACGAGGGGCTGTCTAACTACAACTTTAAGGGTTTCAAGACCAAAAAAGTCATCAATATCTCTATCGTTAATGGTAATCTTACCGGTACCGGGTACGATTCTTACTCTTGCAACAGAGCTTTTTCTTCTACCTGTGCCGTAAAACTGTTCTTTTGCCATGTTCATATACCTCCTTATTTAATGAGACCGGTGTAAGCTTCCGGTTTCTGTGCTGCATGGTTGTGTTCTGTTCCCTGATATACTCTGAGTCTGGTGAGAGCATTAGCGCCAATTGTGTTGTGGGGGAGCATACCTTTAACAGCAAGTGTAATTGCTTTTTCGGGTTTTTCGGCCATCAAAGTTTTATATTTAATTTCTTTGAGACCACCAACATAGCCTGTGTGATATCTGTAGTATTTCTGATCAAGTTTTTTGCCGGTGAGAACAACCTTTTCGGCATTAAGAATGATTACGAAATCACCGCAGTCAACATTAGGAGTGAATGTAGGCTTAATTTTACCTCTCAAAATAGAAGCAGCAGCAGCAGCAACTCTACCGAGTGATTTGCCTTCAGCATCTATAATGTACCATTTTCTTTCCAATTCGGCGGGTTTTGCCATAAATGTACTCATTTTAGATTTACCTCCAATTTTTTTATTTAGTCAACGTTTGATATTGTAATACAAAACTAAAGCTTTGTCAATAGATTTTTTGAAAATTTTTTAAATACAAATAAAATACTTTGTTTTTCTTCGTTTTTCTAGCGTTTTCTTCGTTTTTCTCAAAAGGCAAATTACTTTTTGAAGCCGTTTTAAAATTAAATAGCTCTACAATGGTCGTGATTTCTTCGAATTTCTCATATTTTCGCCAATTTTTATTGATGTAAAACAAAAAACTGCCTGTTATACACAAGCAGTTTCGTTTCCTTATAAATAAGGAGGGAAAATGAAAAAAGTTTGTTTGTTGTGTAATTATAGTAACATATATTTCAAGAAATTACAACAGTGTTAATTGACGAAAATGTCAAAAACAAGATGCATATTTTGTATATGTTTACCAAATTAAATTATTCATCGTTGTCGATAATGTTTTTTTCTATTTTCTTTTTAATCCTTTGTAGTGCATTATCTATTGATTTTTCACTTTTTCCTATTTGCTGGGCAATTTCCACATAGCTTTTTCCTTCAAGGTATTTTGTTAGTACAGTCCATTCAAGCTTGCTTAATATTCTTGATATTCTTTCTTCAATGGAACAAAACCGTTCCTTATCTATCATTATTTCTTCGGGGTCAAGCTTTTTTTGACCAATAACTGTGTCCAGCAGAATTCTTTCGTTTTCGTCTTCATATATTGGTTTGCTGAGTGACACATATGAATTCAGGGGGATGTGTTTTTGACGCGTTGCGGTTTTAATTGCAGTGATTATCTGTCTTGTTATGCATAGCTCAGCAAAAAATTTAAATGAAGTCTGTGCATCGGGATTGTAATCGCGTATTGCTTTGTACAGTCCGATCATACCTTCCTGAATGATATCTTCTTTATCGGCACCGATTAGAAAATAGGTTCTCGAATGGGCACGCACAAAATTACGATATCTGTCCATGAGAAATTCTGTTGCATATCCGTTTCCGTTTTTTGCAAGCTGAACCAGCTCTTCATCCGAGAGCTCAATCCATAATTCCGGTTTGTTTTCAATCATATGTTCACCCCCAAACATAGTATCTATATTTTATCACAAATAAATATTTTGTCAAGCATGTGAGTTCTATTTCAAAGGGGTTTTAAATATATATAATTCAGGAGTGATAACTGTGGACAAGATAAAAAAGAAAAATGAAATTATTCCGTTTTTGCCTATATCGGTCAGAACAATAATGAATACATTTAATGACGATTTTTGGAATACTCTTAATGGAATAAGATTATCAGTTAATTGTCCGCTTATTGCAGAATTGAATGGCGAGGGGATTTATATTGGTCACGATGGTTTAGGGGTAAGCATTTTAAATTCTTACATTGTGACATCTGAAGATTTAAAAATAATGATGGAGCTTATAACAAAATCTTCTGCATATTCATATTCGAGATTTATCAACGAGTGTTTTATAACTTTGCCGGGAGGTAACAGAGTTGGTCTTGTTGGAGAATGCGTAATTGAAAACAACAAAATTACGAGTGTAAAAAATGTTAATTCAATATATATAAGAGTTTCCTCTGAAAGAAAAAATTGTACAAAAATATTTGTTGATGAAATATATGACGAAACCAACATTTATAACACACTTATAATTTCACCGCCCGGTTGCGGTAAAACAACAGCATTAAGAGATATTTGTTATCAGGCCAGTACTATTAAAAGATTTAAAAAAATAATCATTGGTGCAATTATTGATGAAAGGTTTGAAATTGCCTGTAATTATAACGGTATTCCGACCGTTGACATAGGTAAAAACAATTTTGTAATAAGTGGGTGTCCGAAAAACATAGCTATTCCGTTAGTCATCAGGAGCATGTCACCGGATGTTATTTTTGTTGATGAGCTTGATGCTGCCAAAGACTTTGATTCGGTAAGCTATGCAATTTCCAGCGGATGTAAAATTATTGCAACAACACATGGTGATGGAATAGAAAAAAACCGGGCTGTATTAAATGATAAAAATATTTTTGAAAAATATATTGTTTTAAGCAGAAAAAAGGGACCCGGAACGCTTGAAAGAATTTGCAGAAAGGAATAAAGAGTTATGATTATAATCAAAATTTTGGGATGCATATTGGTTTTTTCTGCATGTGTATTATGTGGACATACATTAAAGCAAAAGATTTCTATGAGGATTAATGAGCTTGAAAATATGATATCGTGTATTTCTATTGTAGAAAACGAAACACGAGTGTTTATGAGTGATTTTATAACAGCAGCAACAAAGACTTTGAAAGTGGCGGAAAACTCTAATTTAAAGCTTTTTAATAAAATAATTGAAAATGTACAACTAAACACCGGACAACCTATATCCGAAATCTGGAAACAGGCAGTACAATCGGTTTTTGAAGGAAGCTGTTATACAAATGATGATATTAATCTGTTTATTCAATTTGGTAATGTGCTTGGAAACGGTGATTCGCAATCACAAATAGAGAACTTGATTTTTTTCAAAACAGAATTAATCAAACAATTGAATGAAACAAAAGAAGTTGACGACAAAAAAGGTGTTTTGTTCGAAAAAATTGGTGTTTATACAGGCGTAATTGCGGTTGTCTTGTTGATATAGGGAGAATATTATGGAAGTAAACTTGATTTTTAAAATTGCTGCAATAGGAATTGTGGTAGCAATAATACACAGATTGCTTGTTCAATCGGGGAGGGATGAGCAAGCTTTGATGGTTACAATTGCAGGACTGGTAGCAGTAATGTTTATAGTAGTGAATCAGATTAGTGAACTTTTCTCTGTTATAAAAACCTTATTTGAATTATGAATATAATCTTTAAAATTATTATTATATGTGTATTTACAGCAATAATATCAATTGTACTAAAAAACTTTTCATCTCCTTTCATTCCGGTTTTATCGTTGTGTTGCGGCTTGGTTTGTATATATTTTCTCATTCCATATATAAGGAATATAATTGATTATATTTTGAAATTCAAGCAAAGCACAAGCAGTGCAGACTCGATTATTAGGCTTACAATTAAAATTGCGGCTATATCGGTGATTTGTGAATTTGGCGGACAATTATGTTGTGATTCGGGGGCAGAATATCTTGCATCTAAAATTTTGTTTGCCGGCAAGATTGTTATAATGTGTATTACGCTTCCTCATTTTATAGATTTATTTGAAAAGATTATTTCGCATATATGGGTACTATGAAAAAAATATATTGTGTTATTTTTATACTTATGTTTGGATTAAATATTACTTGTTTTGCAGAAAATTCTGCAGAATCAATATATAACAACTATCTTAAGAATGTTGATGAATACAATGAATTATCTCTTCCGATTGACAACTCAGAAAACAATATTGATATAGTTAGTGTTTTTGTTAACAAAATATTATTACTGTTAACCAGTGAGATTAAAAATAATTATCGTTCTGCTGTTTTGTTGATTTCAGTTTCGATTATATCTTCACTGTTAAAATCATTCGTATCGACAGAACACATTAAAGAAATTAGCCTGTACGGGTGTTATTGTGCCTGTTCATTAATTCTGATTGATTCATTTAAAAGCTATAGCGATATTTGCAAAAAAGCAATTGACAATTTAGTGGATTTTACAAATTTATCTGTTCCTGTTCTTTCTTCAATGCTGGGAGTTTCCGGATATTATAAAACTGCATCCTCGCTGCAGGGAGTGTTTATTGTAATTTCGGCTATTTTAAATAATTTAATAATAAAAGTTTTATTTCCGTTTTTTTATTTGTGCGGTTTTCTGAGTATTATAAACGGAATATCAAAAACTTTTAATCTTTCCAGATTTATAAACCTTGCCACCAAAACAGTTACATATTTAATGGGTGTACTTATGACCGTTTTTGGAGGTATTCTAACATTCACAGGTTTTTCAGCATCTGCCGGCGACAACCTGGTTTTAAAAACAGCAAAATATACAGTTTCAAGTTTTGTCCCCGGTGTCGGAGGGTGTTTGTCAGATGCGTTAACAAGCGTTATATACTCTTCGGCCGTCTTAAAAAACACAGTTGGTTACATAGGTTTTTTTATAGTTTTAAGCATTTGTATTATTCCTGTAATTAAAATGAGTGTTGTAATATTCATGTACAAACTGTGTTCGGCATCATCAAATCTGATTTTAGACAGCGGTATTTCCTCGCTTGTTGATTCGGTTTGCTCGGTAATGGTTTCAATGCTTGGCTTGATTTTAATTACAACGGTTGTATTTTTATTGTTTACAGGCGTTGTTGCTTCAATAGGGTGATATGATGTACAGTATAAAATTATATATTATTAAAGTTATTATTGTAGTAGCGATTCTGCAAATCGGAAGTTTGTTCATAAACATTCCTTCGTACAAGCAGCTTTATGCTATTGCAGGTGGAATAATTCTTATTAGTACATTTTTTTCATTACCCGCTACCAAGGTCGAATTTCCGGATGTCAACATTCCCGAAAAAACAGAAATTGCCGATTATCAAAACATTTGGCAAATAGAATCCGAAAAAAATATTGAGAAGTTAATATATGATGATCTTGTGAAGGAATATCATCTGGAATGCATCGTTGAGGTTCAGACGGATATGAAAACATTAAACATAAATATTTCTTACAATAACGAAAATGTTAGTCCGGATCAAATTTATGATTTTGTGAAAAAGAAATATTGCACAGACAATGATAAGGTGATTGTTGAAAATGAAAAATAATTTTGATATGAAACTGCCGTTTACATCTAAAAAGATTATTCCGATTCTCTTATTTATTATGATTATTGGTATTTCCCTTGTTTTGTTGTCAGATTCCCTTTCATCATCCGGTGACAGTGCATCTTCTCCCGATACCGAAACAGTTATTAATCAGACAGATAACAGCTTTGTTAATATAAATATGGAATTAAAGCTAAAAAAAATACTATCATCAATAAAAGGGGTTGGAAATGTGGAGGTGCTTATTAATTATAAAACAACAAGCGAAAAAATTGTCCTAAAGGAAAATGAAGGTGGTCAAAACGAAAAAACCGTAACAACAGGCGTAGGAAACGATGCCGATCCTTTTGTAAAAATGGAAAAGGCTGCCGGAATTGAGGGAGTGATTATTGTTGCCGATGGAGGTGGAGATACTTATGTTTGCATTGAAATTGCCGAAGCTGTGTCTGCATTGTTGAATTTGCCTGTTCATAAAATAAAAGTTTTAGAAATGAAAGGATAATACTTATGTTTATGATTATTAAAAAAAAGCACATTTTAGCTATAGTTTGTATTGTAGTTCTTGCAACAGCATTGTTTGTCAATGTTAAATATGACCTCAAGAAAGAAAAACAAACAGAATTAACCTCGGAAACTGATTTTTCAGACACGCCGGATTCCGGGGAAGCAATACTTGTTTCGACAAAAGAAGATTATTATATTAAGGCAAAAAATGACCGTGAAATTGTAAGAGGCAAATCCTGTGAATTGCTAAATGAAACTATTCAAAACCCGTCTGTTTCTGAGGAAAGCAGAAAGTTGGCTGAAGAAAAAATAATTAAAATGAGCGAAGATATGGATAAAGAACTTAAATGTGAATCTATACTGAAAGCAAAAGGGTATAGTGACAGTATTGTATTTATTTCAGACAAGACAGTTACAGTAACAATCACTGCATCTGAACTCAAAGAAGCTGACATTGCCAAAATTAATGATATAATTTTTCAAGAAACAGGAAATAATAACATAAAAATAGTTGAAGTTGGATGATTTTTGTGTTATAATAAAGAAAAAAATACGGAGGTAACACTATGGAAAACATAAATGAATATAATGAAAACAATGGTTCAATAAAAATATCTGATGAAGTTATTGCCACAATCTCATCAGTTGCTGTTTCTGAAATTGAAGGTGTTTGTGGTCTGTATGGTTCAATTGCAGGTGAAATTGTATCCAAGCTCGGCAAGAAGAATTTTAATAAAGGCATAAAAATTTCATCTTCCGATGCTGAAACAACAATCGACATCAGCTTAATAGTCAAATATGGCGTAAGAATCCCCGAAGTTGCATGGGAAGTTCAGGAAAATGTAAAAAAATCTGTTGAATCCATGTCTGGGCTTAATGTTGGAAAGGTTAATATACACATAGCAGGTGTTGAATTTGAAAAAGAAGCTGATTCATCGGAAGTACAGACAGAAGATGAATCAGATGAATAATTTTCATCAAGCATAAACACGGAGGATAATATGAGTAGAAAATCTGCAAGAGAAGCTGCCTTTAAAGCTATTTTTGAAATACCGTTTCATTCCGGTGAAACTCCTGAAGAAATTATCGATTTTTGCATTGTGAATCAGAAGGAAGATTTGAATTCTGATTCAGATAAAATGTATTTCAAAGCAGTTACATCAAAATGCTTTGAAAATTTAGAACAAATTGATGAAAAAATTTCTTCGCATCTTAAAGACTGGACCATTGAACGCATTTCAAAGATTAATCTTTCAATTCTCAGATTAGCATTTTGTGAAATAATCTATATGGAGGACATACCTTATCAGGTGTCTATTAATGAGGCAGTGGAAGTTGCCAAAAAATTCGGTGACGATGATTCACCGTCGTTTGTAAATGCAGTGTTGGCCTCAGCTGTTTGATTTTTTATATTTAGTTAACTACACGGAGGCGTGCTATGGCTGTTATAACTGTTTCACAGCTGAATAATTACCTGAAAAGATACATAGATCAAAATACTCACCTTAGTGAAATCTGGATTAAAGGTGAAATATCAAATTTCAAAAAACATTATAGCGGTCATTTGTATTTTACACTGAAAGACGAGTACTCCTCTCTCAAAGCCATAGTTTTCAAATCAAGTGCTGCAAGTATAAAGTTTTTACCCGGAGACGGAATGAAGGTTTTAGCATTTGGCAAAGTGACAGTTTTTGAAGCAGCAGGTGTTTATCAGTTATACATTGAACAACTGATACCTGATGGAGTGGGGGAACTTTATGCTGCTTTCGAACAATTAAAAATTAAGCTTGGTGCACAAGGTTTGTTTGATGAATCCAGAAAAAAAGCTTTGCCTGCAATCCCGAAAAAGATTGGGGTTATAACCTCTGTTACCGGTGCCGCAATCAAAGATATATTAAATGTTTTAAAAAGAAGGTTTCCTATATCCGATGTTTGCATTTATCCGGCACAGGTGCAAGGCGTTGGAGCTGCAGATTCAATTTGTGAAGCCCTGGAATTTTTTGATAAAAGCTCCGATTGTGATGTTATTATTCTGGCAAGAGGCGGTGGCTCGATAGAAGATCTCTGGTCTTTTAATGAAGAAAAAACAGCAAGAGCAATTTTTAATTGCACCATACCTGTTATATCCGGCATCGGTCATGAAACCGATTACACAATCTCGGATTTTGTTGCAGATAAAAGAGCACCGACACCTTCTGCAGCTGCAGAAATTGCAGTTCCGTCTGTTTCTGATTTGAAACGATTCGTAGGAGATTTAACAGAAAAAAATTACAAAGCAATTATTAATATTATTAATTCTAAAGAACGCGCATTTGAATTGATAAATGGTGAACACATTTATGCGGGTTTGTTAGGTAAAATCAAAATGCATATCCTTGAAACGGACAAATGCTGCGTTTCAATTATGCATAATTATGAATTACTTTTAAACAATTTATATTCAAAGCTTTCAAAACAGGATGCTACATTAAAAGCATTAGATCCCCGTAAGGTTCTTGAACGCGGATACGCAATTTTAAGTGACTGTAATGGTAATACAGTCACAATTGATACCATTTCAGAAAATGACAGCATTAACGCACAGCTCAAAAACGGTTATGCCCAATGCTTTGTACAAAAGGTGGTACACTATGAATAAAAAAACAGGAATTGAATTTGAAGCAGGAATGGAAAAGCTTCAACAAATAATAGATAAATTGGAAAACGGCAATGTTTCCTTAAATGAAAGTATCAAATTATACGAAGAAGGAATGCAGCTTTCCGAATTGTGTTTTAACGAATTAAACAAAGCAAAACAAAAAATAGAAATAATACGAAACAACTATTTCGAAGATACAGATATAGATGCAGAGATTGTTGAAAACAATTAACACACAATAAACAGTAAAGAAGAAAAACGATATGAATTTACAAAAGGATATGTTAAAAAAAGAATATATCAAAAACCTGACATCGCAGAACTCCGCTGAGGTATGTTCGGCAATAAGAGAATTCCTTGTTGAACATGTAACAAATAACGGCGGACATCTCGCGTCAAATTTGGGAGTTGTAGAAGCTACTCTTGCGCTTCACAAAGTTTTCAACTTTCCGGAAGATAAAATAATTTTCGATGTTGGTCATCAGAGTTATGTTCACAAAATCCTCAGTGAAAGATTTGATAAATTCAATACAATACGCACCTTTGGAGGATTATCGGGCTTTCCAAAAACCAATGAGAGCGATTATGATTCATTTAATACCGGTCACTCCAGCACTTCTGTTTCTGCAGCGCTTGGACTTGCTGTTGCAAGAGATACAAAAGGAGAATCAAATCACATAATTGCCTTTATCGGCGATGGCGCTCTTGGAGGTGGAATGGCTTTTGAAGCATTAAATGATGTAGGAGCTTCAGATTCGAAAATCATTATTGTTTTAAATGACAATGAAATGTCAATTAACAAAAATGTTGGTGGACTATCGGCGCATCTGAGTATGCTTCGGTTGAGTAAAAGGTATATAAATGCAAAAACAAAAATTTCCGGTTTGCTGAAAAAGACAGGCAAAACAGGAAGATTTATTTCACGAATGGTTAAAAAGGCCAAAAATGCTGTTAAGTTTGCTACAATGGCTGCACCTGTTTTTGAATGCCTTGGTTTGAAATATATCGGAATTATTGATGGGCATGATATTGACGATATGACAGATGCATTAAAAAAAGCAAAAACAATTGAAGGCTCTGTCTTGATTCATATTCAGACAAAAAAAGGGAAGGGCTATGAACCTGCTGAGCTAAATCCTGATATATATCATGGAATCTCGCCATTGTCGGCTTGCTGCAAATCCGCATTGACATATACCGGGTATTTTGGCGAATACATTACCCGAAAAGCATCTGAAAATCACAAAATAGCCGCAATTACCGCTGCGATGTGTTCGGGTTGCGGCTTAAGTAAGTTTGCAGACAGCTTTCCGGACAGATTCTTTGATGTGGGTATAGCCGAACAACATGCAGTGACTCTTGCTGCAGGGATGGCTCAAGGAGGACTTGTTCCTGTTTTTTCTGTGTATTCAACTTTTTTACAAAGAGCGTATGACCAGATTCTTCACGATGTCTGCATGCAAAACCTTCATGTAGTTTTTGCTATTGACCGTTCAGGCATTGTCGGCGAGGACGGCGAAACCCATCAGGGGATTTTTGATTTGTCATTTTTGATTCATTTACCCAATATTACCGTGCTTGCACCATCGTGTGAGAGTGAATTTAAACAAATGCTCGATTTTGCAATTGATAAATGCAACGGTCCGGTTGCAATAAGATATCCAAAATCTGTAATCCCGGACAGAAATGCATCGGATTTTAAAATTTCAACAGCTGAGAACTTACATGGAAAGTATTCCGATGTTGTCATTTTTTCTGTCGGAAATATGTTGGAAAATTCCATGGAAGCCGCAATGCTTCTTGAAAAAGAAAATATTGATGTTTCGGTATTGAATCTCCGCACTGTGAAGCCTTTAGACATACCCTCAATAGAAAAGGCTCTTGAATACTGCACTTTGGCTGTAACTGTTGAAGATAACGAAATAATAGGTGGTGCGGGCCAATTTCTGGTTTCATCTGTAAACGGTAAGTATAAGAATAAAATAATTACCTTAGGATATAACGATTGCTTTGTTCAACAGGGGAGTCGTGAACAATTGTACAAATATCACCATTTGGATGGTGAATCAATAAAAAACACAATCATAAAAGGATTAAAATAATATGAATAACAGAATCGATATTGAATTGGTCAACAGAGGTCTGGTTGAAAGCAGAGAAAAAGCAAAAGCACTTATTATGGCAGGAGTAGTCTATATAAACAACCAAAAAGCTCTAAAAGCAGGTGACAAGGTTAAGGATGGTGACAATATAGAAATTCGCGGACAGAAATTACCCTTTGTCAGCCGGGGAGGACTCAAGCTTGATAAAGCAATCAAGGTGTTTGATATTGATTTAACCTCAAAGGTTTGTATGGACATAGGAGCATCAACCGGTGGTTTTACAGATTGCATGCTACAGAATTCGGCAACTAAAGTTTATGCTGTTGATGTCGGATACGGACAGCTGGCTTGGAAGCTCCGCAGTGATGAGCGTGTTGTCAATATGGAGCGAACCAACATAAGATACATAGATTTAAATCTGATAGAAGATCCTGTTGATTTTATTTCAATTGATGTTGCTTTTATTTCCCTTAAGCTAGTGCTTCCGGTTGCATATGAAATTTTAAATTCCACTCCTGAATCGAAGCTTGTTGCACTCATCAAACCTCAATTTGAAGCCGGCAAAAATGATGTTGGTAAAAAAGGCGTTGTTCGCGACATAAATATTCATCGCAAGGTCATTACTGAAGTTATAAACAACGCTTTCGAAATAGGCTTTTCTGTTGATAATCTTGACTTTTCCCCAATTAAAGGTCCTGAAGGTAATATCGAATTTCTGGTGTTGCTCTCAAAAAAAGGCAACCCAGAAATAAATGTATCTGATGAACATATTGAAAATGTTTTAATATCTGCTCACGATATGGACGGTAAATAATATGAACACATATAAAAATAACGAAATAGAAAATTACGATGCGGAATCTTCCGGGTTATCATATGATGAAAAGAAAACAGAAAACAAATTCAAATATGATTATATTGCAGACTGGATAAATGTTGATGATATTGACGATGATGACTTTATTGATTTAATCGCAAGCAATGAAGAGCAACCGACAAGTACTTCGAAATCTAAAGAAAATGCCGGAAAATCAAAAGCTTCATCTAAAAATAAAACCTCAAAAGCGTCTACGCTTCACAAAGGTCATCGTGAGCGTGTCCGTAATAAGTTTATGCAGTATGGACTTGACTCCTTCACAAAATATGAAGTGTTAGAACTGCTTTTGTTTTATTCAATTCCGCTTAAAGATACCAACGAAATCGCTCATAGGCTTTTGGATAAATTTGGTTCTGTAAAGGCGGTTATTAATGCAGATACAGATGATTTGATGGAGGTTGACGGCATAAATGAGGTATCAGCATCTTTGATTTCATTTCATCGTGAGCTGTATAAATATATTCACACAAAAGAGTTTGAATATGAAACATTAGCCACTTCTGCCAAAGCAGGAAAATTTTGTTGCGAATATTTTAAAAGTCATATAAACGAAACCTTTATTGTAATTTGTCTTGATTTAAACAGTGTAGTGAAAAACATAGAGGTAATCAGCGAAGGTTGTGAAAACGAAACTGCCATGTATCCCCGAAAAACAATTAAAAAGATACTGCAGAACAAATGCTCGAAGGTTATCATTGCTCACAATCATCCCGGAGAACATCCTGAGCCTTCCACTGAGGATGTTGTTATAACCGGACAACTTAACGGATTTTTAGAAAGTGTCGGTATTTTTTTAATGGATCATATAATATGCTCCGGAAATCAGTATGTGAGCTTATCGGATAGGGGATTGATGGATTCTAAAAAGGACAGGTAGTTTTGTTTGAAAATAAGGAGAGAAATGATAATGGTATATGTAATGCTTGCAAATGGATTTGAAGAAATTGAAGCACTGACGGTTGTCGATATTCTCAGACGCGGAGAGATAGATGTACAAACCGTAGCTGTATATAATAACGAATATGTAACGGGTGCTCACGGTATAAATATAAAATCGGACATTATGCTTTCCGACATAATTGATGATTACACTGTAATAGTTTTGCCCGGGGGAATGCCGGGAACAATTAATCTTCAGAATTGTGAAGATTTGCAGAAGCTTATTATCAAAGCACATAATAACAATAAGCTTTTAGCTGCAATATGTGCCGCGCCGATGATATTTGGTGAGTTAAAATTACTTGAAGGCAAAAAAGCAACCTGTTATCCGGGATTTGAAAAACATTTACTGAATGCAGAGGTTCTGGAGAATAAAGTTTGCTATGACGGAAATATAATAACATCCCGTGGGGCAGGGACTGCTGCTGATTTTGCATTTAAAATTCTTGAAGTAATTAAAAATAAAGAAATATCTGAAAAGATACGGAGTTCTATGATTTATGATTAACCCCTCAAAAACTGAATTGCGTAATTATTTTAAAAATATTCGTAATTCCATATGTTCATATAATAGACACGAAAAATCTATACTGATTAATGATTATGCATTAAAGTATCTTTCGAGGTTAAATGACCGTAACAACATTTTTGTATATCAATCATTTTCGTCGGAAGTTGAAACAGGGGAGCTTATTAATAACCTGTATAAATCCGGAATCAACATTTTAATTCCGCACTGTGACACCAAAACAGAAACCATGACCGCTGCAGTTTATAATTCTGAAGAAAAACAAACTGCAAATATTTATGGAATATCAGAATTTACAGTACCGGTTTTTTTTGATGGGAAAATAGATGTGATTATAGTGCCGGGAATAGCTTTTGACAAATATGGAAACCGAATCGGATTTGGTAAAGGATATTATGATAAATTTATTAATAGTCTGAGCTACAAACCGGTTCTAATCGGGTTAGCATATAGCGAGCAGGTGTATGACGGCGAAATCTCGTCAGAGGAAACGGATGTTAAATTGAACATAGTAATTACAGAAAATGGTATAATGAACATTGGATAGAGAATAAGTTCATTTCGCAAAATTAAAATTTTGCGAAATGAGGGAGGCTAAAAATGCTAAAAAAAAGAAACTCTAAGTTTTCTGATGTGCCGGAGCTTCTGAGGAATTATCTGAATTATATGACTGTTGTCAAAGGCAGATCCGAGAACACTGTTAAAGAATATTATTATGATTTAAAAATGTTTTACAGATATCTCTATACAGTTGTTAATGATGAAGATTTATATTCTGTAGATAAAATTGATGTTGCAGATTTTGATGAATCTGTTTTAAAAGAAATCACATTAAATGATTTATATGAATTTATGGCGTATGTAAATAACTTCAGATCATCCAATGATAACTACAAAGCACGCAAGGTTGCAAGTCTGCGTTCATTTTTTAATTATCTCAGCACAAAAATCGGTTTTCTTGAAAACAATCCTGCGATAAATCTTGATACACCAAAATTGAAAAAAAGACTGCCAAGATTTTTAACCCTTGAAGAAAGCATTACTCTTTTAAAATCTATTGATGGAAATTTCAAAGAAAGAGACATTGCGATTTTTGTTTTGTTTCTCAATTGCGGATTGAGATTATCTGAACTGGTTGGTATAAACATAAGTAATATAAATTTTGATAAGAAAACACTCAGGGTAATCGGAAAAGGAAACAAAGAGCGAATTGTTTATCTGAATGATTTGTGTATTAATGCCATTGAGAATTATCTGCCTGTAAGATTACAGGATGAAATTGAATATAATGACCGTGATGCTTTGTTTATAAGCAGCAAAAAAAGGCGTATTTCAAACCGAATGGTTGAACTGCTTGCCAAAAAATATTTTCTCAAGGCAGATATTGATCCCACACGCTTTTCTCCGCACAAATTAAGACATACTGCTGCTACAATTATGTACAAAGAAGGAAATGTGGATATTAAAACCCTGCAGGAAATTCTCGGACATGTGAGCATATCCACAACACAGATTTACACACATATAAATAATCAGGATATGAAAGACGCTGCTGATAATAATCCGTTTAATAAAATCAATCTTGATAAGGAATTGACATCTGACAATTAGACATTTTTCCCCAAAGGATAAGTGTCTAATTTTTGTTTGCAGAAAGAAATTCTACTGTACCTGAAAAAATTGAAAAAGCTATTTTTTCCTGATAACTATCTGTTAACAGAGCTTTTTCTTCACTATAATTAGATAAAAAACCACATTCAACAAGAACTGCAGGAATTGTTGAATTTTTTAATAAATACAAAGAATTGTTTGAATCTTTGATTTCACGCTTGTTTTCTTTATCTGCATATTTTTTTAAAGACGAACAAATATATGATGCAAGAGATTTGCTTTCTTGAAAATTACCATCGTAAAAAACCTGTGCACCGTGATATTTTGAATCGGAAAACTTATTCATGTGTATGCTTATAAATAAATCTGCTTCTGAATTATCTCTGATCCACAACCGATTTTTCATATCTTCCTTTTTTATTTCGCTTATCTTTTTTGATAAATCTGAAGAAACGGCGTTGTCGTCAATGCGTGTATACACAACTTTTGCACCGCATTTAGTAAAGTACTCCCCTACTTTTTTTGTTATTTGTAAATTAATGTCCTTTTCCAAGCTTCCGCTTATTCCAACTGCTCCTCCGTCCGGATATCCGTGGCCTGCATCTAAAATTATAATTTTATTGTTGCAATATGCTGCCGATGCAGGAATTACAGAGTGATTATCCGAAAAACCAATGTACAAACCTATGATAAGAAAAACAATAAAGCAAACATTATTTAAAAAGTCTTTTTTTACAGATAACATAAAAACCCTCCGCAAAACACAATACAATTATATTTTGCGAAAGGTCTTTTTATGATTTTAAAATTATTTATTTTTGTATAATAGCTTCGGAAAATATTTTTCAACAATGCTGAATCCGAATGCGCCGGAAATGTATGCCGTTACACAGGGTATATACATTACAAAACAAATTATAAGTCTGGATACAATATAATCTTTGTCAAGTATATCTTTGACTGTAGATATATAGCCGATAAACGAAAACATAACAAAGTTCTGAATAGTAACAAGCAGGTCAGTGTTGAAAATATATGTTACAAATACAAGTAAAACATTAATCAGTAAAAAAGGAAATGCAACAAAAGCACCTGAAAATAAGTTTTGTTTTTTCTTGTTTTTATCATCAGAATGATTATTGTGTATAATCAAGTTTTTTCTGTCTTTATTTCCAAGCTGCCAGAATGTTGAATGAAGCGCCCATATCAATAGCCATCCTGTGAAAAAGCTGAACAATTTCACAGGTATAACATCAATAAAGAAAAGCATTGAGAAAATTGCGGCAAGAATTTGCATGCCAATCATTTCTAAAAATATAAAAACATATTTTTTCAAATCAATCATCCTTTGTATAAAAATTAAAGAAGATGTGAGCGAAGTTCTTCATTGGTTTTACCGCTGAGATATGAGGGTGCAACATCAAAAACTGTCTTGCATCCGCACATTCCTTCGTGGTTCATGCGATAAGCTGCTCTTGCATAGCACACAAGAACTGATGCTGTAAATTCGGGGTTGGAATCAAGCTTGAGGCTATATTCGATAAGATGTGAATTTTCACCATTTTTTCCTGTTTTGCCGCTTCTGATAACAAAGCCGCCGTGGGGAATTCCTGAATGGTCTTTTTTCATTTCGTCCATAGTAATAAAATGAACTATAGTATCGTAATCCGCAAAATAGTTTGGCATTGTTTTGATTTCATTTTCTATTTTTGCCTTATCTGCGTTCTCATCTGCAACAACAAAGCATTCTCTGAGATGTTTTTCGCGAGTTGTAAGGTTCGGGTTTGAACCGCTTCTCACTGCTTCAAGTGCCGAATCAATCGGAATAGTGTACTGACGGGCATCAATTACTCCATCTATTCTTCTGATTGCATCGGAATGTCCCTGGCTAACGCCCTTGCCCCAGAATGTGTAGTCATTGCCATCCGGGAGGACTGCTTCGGCATACAGACGATTAAGAGAAAACATTCCCGGATCCCATCCAACTGAAATCATTGCAATTTTTCCGGATTCCTTTGCTGAAGCATCTACATTTGAAAAATGTTCAGGTATTTTAGCATGGGTATCAAAGCTGTCAATAACATTAAAATGCTTTGCAAGTTCAGGAGTCTGAAGCGGAAGATCGGTCGCACTTCCACCGCAAATAACAAGAACATCAATTTTATCTTTATAATTTAATATGTCATTCATAGAATAAACATCGGTTGACTCAAACACTGTTTTAACAGTTTCGGGTGATCTTCGTGAAAATACACCAAAAAGCTCCATATCGTTATTCTGATGAATGGCACATTCTACTCCCCTACCAAGATTGCCATATCCTGCAATTGCTATCTTTATCATAAAACACACTCCTCGTATAATATATTTTGAGGTGTTCAGAGTAACCTCAGAAACTCTTTATTTTATCTAATCGGTTTAGTAATGCCCATGATATAATTGTCTTGATGTCAATCAGGTAATAGTTCTTTTCACTCCTGTTGAACCAT
>JAZNUS010000147.1:0-7493 GCA_045592485.1 Clostridia bacterium
CCGTAAGGCAAAGACGGGGGGGGACGAAATGCAGAAATATCAATACTTTCAGCAATACCCCTCAGTCAGTTTCGCTACGCTCACTGCCAGCTCCCCTTAGGCAGGGGAGCCTTTCGCCCTAGTGTTAAACAGAGCGACAAATTCCAATTTATTCACTTATTTCATCTCTGAAATATCTTCCGATTGCACTCAGAAATTTCAATCCGTCTTTTTTCAGCTCTTCGGGCAAAATGGAAACCGCTCTGAAGCATTCAAAGGAAAGGTCTCCTCCATAGCCGATTTCCTTCAAGCCCTCTGTAAATCTGCTCCAGTCCATGGATTTGCCAAATCCGGGAGCAACCTGAGTAAAGGGGAAAAGATGGGCATCGAACATTTCGTAATTATCGTGAATATGGAGACAGAAAAGATGTTTGTCAAGCTTTTTGATAAAGGTTTTCATATCTTTTTTAAGAACATTAACATGACCCGTGTCAAGACAAAATCCGAAGATTTCTTCTCCGGCTTCATTGTTTAAAGCATTTATGTAACGGAGAGCTTCATCGGCATCGGAACACATTCCGCCGTCGAGACCGCGGTTTTCCCACACACGGAAGCCATTTTCAAGACAAATTTTTATTCCATGCTTTTTTGCCGCCGGAATAAGCTTTTTGTAAAGAGAAATGTTGAGGTCAAAATCAAATTCCGGCTCATCATTACTGCAATAAGGGTGAACAACAATCATCGGACATTTCAGATATTCGCATATTGCCATATTTTTTTCGATTGATAAAATGAGATAGTCATTAAGCTCTGCATCACCTTCCACATAGAATGGAAACACAGCATGTGCCTGAGAAAACTCCACATTATATTTGTCGGCGGCTTCTTTGGTTGCACGGAAATAGTCAAGAAGCTCATCGGTGTCTTTGTTCCAGAAATAATCATTGTTTTTAATATTTACAAAATGATTTATGTTATAGTCCACAGCTTCAAATCCGCTTTCGCTTATTAATTTGAATTTTTCTTCAAGAAAGTCTCTGTCGTTGGTAACGGCATTGAAAATACCGCCTGTCTGCACTGAAATTTTCATAATGTTTCACCCTTCTTTATGGCTCTTCTTAATTTTTTTATATTTTCTTCCATTGAGCTATTCTTATCAAACACACTTGATGTACCTGCCACAAAAATGTTTGCACCAGCTTCACTCATAAGCCTTGCATTTTCAAAGCTCACATTTCCGTCAACCTCAATTTCAATGTGTTCATAACCGTTTCGGTCAAGGTAGTCACGAAGCACAGTTATTTTTCTGAGAGTTGGCTCAACAAGCTTCTGACCTGCAAAACCCGGATTTACAGTCATAACAAGAACTGCGTCTATGTCGTCAAGAATGTTTTCAAGAAGAAAAATTGGAGTTGCCGGATTGATTGCAACCATTGCCTTTGCACCTTTAGCTTTAATCGACATTATTACCTTGTGAAGATGCTTTGTTGATTCATAGTGAACAGCCACATAGTCCTCCTCACCAAATTCAAACCAGTCGAGCTTGTTTTCAGGACTGTCAATCATAAGATGAATGTCAAGGGGAATTTTACAGTTTTTCTTTAAATCTTTAATAAAATCTGTACCGAGTGTAAAGTTTGGCACAAAGCTGCCGTCCATAATGTCAACATGAATATATTCTACATCACATTCGGTCATGATGTCAATATTTTTCTTAAGGTTAAAATAGTCGGCACACATTATTGAAGGCGATATTTTTTTATTCATCTTTTTTGTCTCCTGTTAAATCTTTAATATAATAATTCTGAGAATCCGCACGGTTTCCATATTCATCGGTAACAGATACTCTGAAATATACATCTGCATCGGTCAATTCAAAAACAGCCTCGTTAATAAGCTTTCCCTTTTCAGCATTAAAAGCTTTGCTTCGTCTTCCGTGGGTTGTGAATGAAATTCTTTTTGCATCGCTGCAGTTAATTGTAACACTGCCGTTTTCAACATACAGTTCATTGATATTCGGTCCATGGGACACATAAAAATTTCCTTTGAGAAGTGCCGAAATTATATTGTCATATGTCAGCGAATCACAATTTGCCATTACGAACGAACCGCAACTGTTCTCTGCATTGTGATTATCGTCACCGCATGTTGCAAATACCATTTTACCTGCCCTGTGAAAGTTATCGTGGGCTATTGTATCATAGGAATAAAGCTGTAGCCATTAGCCTTATACAGTTCCTTTAATTCTTCAGGGGTTTGTTTTCTGTCGGAAAATGTAGAATGAGCATGCAGATTTCCCTTATAAAAATTTATGGATTTCGTTAAAAGAACTTTTTTGCTCATTTCTGTTCCTCCGGCTCATTCATATTCAAAATAATTTTACTATAAAATTCAGTTTTGTTTTTCATAATCTCAAAAGCCGTATTGCACTCCCAAAGAGGAAACCTGTGCGTGATAAGAGGCTTGACATTAATCCTTCCTTCAGACATAGCTCTGATACTTTCTTTCCAGTCATTTTCTGCAGTGCTGAATGATGAATTCCATGTTCCGGATATTCTCAGCTCTTTGCGCAGTATTGTCCAGTATGTATTCTGAGAAAGATTCATATTCCCGGAAGGATTACCCATAAACACAAGCCGTCCGCCGGCTGAAACCGCCTCAAGACACGCTTTCAGTGCATCAGGATGGCCTGTTCCTTCCAACGCACAATCGATGCGGACATCTTCGGAATATTCAGAAAAGCCCATTTTTTTGGCAAAATCAATTTTTCTTTCATCAATGTCTTTGTAATACACATTATCTGCACCGAAGCTTTTTGCCCATTGACCTGCAATCAGACCTATGGGGCCGGCACCCGTCACAAAAAGATTGTCGCCCTTTTGAATGTTCAGCTTTCTCACTGCATGACATGCAACGGAAACCGGCTCGCACATTGCCCCCTCATCAAAACTCACATTATCGGGAAGAGCAAGAAGGTTCCACCTTTTAACCGCCACATATTCTGCCATACCGCCGTCTCTCCGTGAGCCGTAATAATCATAACACTCGCAGGTAGCATAGCTTTCTTTTTTACAACTCCGGCAATTAAAGCAGGGAATCAGCGGAAAAACCGCAACACGCTTGTCTGCAAGCTTGTTTTCAGGATCATAAACTACCCTGCCCGAAAATTCGTGTCCGATTGTTGTGGGGAAATGATAGGTTCCTTTTTTGTAAACTCTGTCAATGTCACTGCCACATATGCCACAGCTTTTCACCTGAAGAAGAACCTCATCTTCTTTTAATGATTCTAAATCTTTTGTTTCACAGCGTAAGTCATTTACACCATACAGAATTGCTGCTTTTGTTTTTGTTATCATAAAAACCTCTTCTTTACTTTTGTAATTTTTTATGCTATTATAATACAAACGAACACAATTGAAAATATATAGCGGAAAAATTGATAAACAATCATCTGTTTCAAGCACTTTCGAAACAGAATGAAAACAAACGAAAAAGGAAGGTATTTATGTATAACATTGAAAGACAAGCTCAACTCATTGAAATCTTAGAAAAAAACAAAAGCATCAGTGTTGCAAAGCTGTCGAAGATGCTTTATGTAAGTGCACCCACAATCAGGCGTGACCTTACAGTTTTAGAAAATCAGGGAAAGGTTGTAAGAACTCACGGCGGAGTTGTTCTGAAACAAGCTGCCGAAAAAGAAATTCCGCTGATGCTCCGTGAAGACCAGAACAGCAAATCAAAAAAAATCATTGCCCAAAAAGCTGCAGCTTATGTTAACGACGGTGATGTAATTTTTCTTGATGCATCATCAACAGTCGCCCACATTGTCCCATTTTTAAAAAATTTAAAAGATATTATTGTTGTAACCAACAGTCCCCTCATATCAATAAAACTCGGAGAGGAAAATATTAAGAATTTTTGCACCGGAGGAATGCTTCTTCTTCACTCAATTGCCTATGTGGGAAGTGAAGCAGAAAGATTCATATCTACTGTGAATGCCGATGTTTTTTTCTTTTCAAGTCGTGGATATGAAGAAAGCGGAAATATAACTGATTCATCAATAGAAGAAGCTGCCATAAGAAAGGCAATGATGAGAAATTCGGAGAAAGTTTTTTATTTGTGTGACAACAGTAAAAAGAACAAAAAATATATGTATAACATATGCACTACAAAAGATGTTACGAAAATCATTACCGAAACGGAATAAATTAAAACAGCTCTGTACCATTTTTGTCACAGAGCTGTTTTATTTGAATAAAATTATCCTACAATTGTAACAGGTACAACAAAGGGAACAGGGCTGGTGTTTAGCTCAACATTAACATAAAGCCTGTTTACAGCGGAAATGTTTTCACCCGGCACAAGGGTAACATCAAGGTCGCTTGTGAGAGAATAATCCTGATAAGGCATTGAAACAGGCATAATGTCTCTGGGCTTTGCAATGTGAACAGCCTTTCTGTAGCTTGCACTCCAACCCTCGGGGAGAGTGATGTTTACATAGCCCTCAATGGGTTCACCATAGATGAAGAGCTGCTGGAATTTAATTTTGAAGGTCAGCTCCTCGCCGCTTTTTGCAATGGGTTCTTCCTCAAATTCAACTCTTGCGGTGAGATAAGCCGGTCTTGTGATATCAAAGGAGTATTTACTGCGATTGTAGTAATCTTCACTGTAGCCTTCAAGGACTTTAAAGGCTTCATTTCTGTCATAGGCATCTTCGCCATCGGTGAGCTCGGCAGTTACCTTGTTTACTCTGAGAATGTCGGTGATATAACCCATAACCCTGTCGGTAAATTCGGTGCAGGTTTTGGGAATGTAGTTAAGGTACTGAGGATTTAAGCATATCTGAATGATTCTGTCACCGATGTATTCCTGCCAGTCTTTTGGGATTCCTGCTGTACCGTTCATAATGCCGAGAACTGCTCCAACTGTTCCTGCACTGCAGTCGGTGTCGTCACCGCAGTTAACGGTGTAGATGATGGAATTTTTGAAATCGCCCTCACCATAGATAAGACCGATTACTGCAAAGGCAACATTGCCGGGAGCCTGGAACCAGCCTAGCTCTTTGTTGAGCTCGACAACCTTCTCTCTTGTATCGCGGTAAGGTGTGCCTTTGTCATATTCCTCAAGCACAAGCCGGACACTTTTTGCAAGCATACATTCTTCGGGAATGTAGCCAAGAGCAGTTTCAATGAGAAGTCGCATATCATTTTCAAAAAAAGCAATACTTTCCATTGCGGCAGTAAATATTGCCGCATAAGTACCTTCACCGAGACCGTGGTCAACACTTGCATCCATAATTGCATATTTTGCGGCAACATTAGGAAAGCCGGGGGCGAGGCACGCCCAGATTTCTGTTCTTATCCATGCACCGTTTGAATTGCGCCAGAGCTTGTTGTCAAACTCACCGGAAAGAGGCGGCAAAAGTCCCATTTTAAGGTTTTTATGGGCAACGCTGTATTCGTTCCAGTGGGGAGTTATAAACATCATCCAGGAATGAGCAAGCTCGTTTGCATCAAGTCCTCTTGCACCCGAGCGGTCAAGAGTCATAAGCCATGCAAGCTGAAGGTCAAGGTCGTCATTTGGAAGAGGTTCGCCTTTGGCGGTGGTAAACCCGGGAATGTCCTGCATTTCGGTCTGACCTTCAAAGGGACCGCCCACTGTTCCGCCTATGTTTTTGCCAATCCAGCAGGCAAGGATTTTATCTCTCAATTTTTCTTTGTTAAATTTATAATTCATTAAAAACACCCCTTTTTGTAATCTGATTAAATTATACCAAAATCAGATTTCCGAAAAAGGGGTGATTATTACGCAAAAAGTATTGAATTTTTACTCTTTGTCAAAAAATCACATTTTGTTTCTGCGATATTTCAGGGGAGTTGTTCCCGTCTGTTCATAAAACACCTTAAAAAACCTTGTACGGTCGGAAAAACCGCACTCAGATATGATTTCCTCAATGGTTTTATCTGCGGCAGACAAAAGCTCACAGGCCTTTTCAATTCTGCATTTTGAAAGGAACTCGAGAAAGGAAAGACCGGCATAGCTTTTAAAAGCTCTGCTGAAATAAGAGGGATTATAGGAGCATTTTTCGGCAATAGCTTTGAGGGAAAGCTTTTCACCGCAATTGTCCCTCAGGTACACAAGAAGCTCCGAATTAATTGAAAACTGTTCCTTAAGTGCAAAAGACATTTTCCGGAAAACAATTGCCAGAAAAACATTGAGAGCTGAACGAAGCACAAAATCGCTTCCGTTGTTTTTGTCCTCTTCTTCCATAAGAGAAATAAGAGCTTCAACACGGAATCGCTCGTCTTTTGAAAAATGCATAAAATGCTTTGCGCGGTTAACCTTGTCGGAAAACTCATTGAAGCTCGATAGTGTGAGAAGGGAAAAAACATTTTTCTCACCCCTGAGACTGCGGCTTATGAAGTCGGGCTTCAGAATAATGTTCACATACTCAAGATTTCCTTCTGTTTCAAAGGAGTGACGGCTTCCGTGGTTAACAAACAAAAGGTCTCCCCTTTCAAGAAGATATTCTGCATTGTCAAGCCTGTGACACGCCTTGCCCTCATACACATATATAAGCTCTACAAAGTCGTGAGTGTGAGCCTTTTCTTTCTTATATCCGCTTGTTTTTTCGCGCCTTATTGTAAAAGCCTCATCGGTGTAGTATTTTTCGTCAAGAAGTTTCAGTGCCATTTAACATCACTTTTCCTCTGGAATTTACAGGTGTTCAATTCCGGTAACGATTTCATCTATGCCGCCCTTATCTTCAAACACCTTGTTTTTGTCTTCAAGCTTTAAAAATTCGTTGTAATATCTTACGCCAAATTCTCTGAGTGATTTTGCATTGAAATGAAGAAGGTCGGGATTTGATGTGAGACCTTCGGCAGAAACAAAGCCTGTCATGGGGGTTTTGTGGGCATATTCTTTCAGAGCCTTGTTGACTTCACGGAAATAGCCGGTGTTAAAGTAGTCATTATCAGCAAGAAAATCACCAAGTCCCCCAAGAAGGAAGGGAACATCATAAAGCCCCAGTTTTTCACGGAATGCACTCATAATAACTTCAAGCTTTTCGCCATATTCCCTGTATTGCTCCTCACCTGAGTCCGATTCTCCCTGATGCCAGAGAACTCCGGCAATGGTTGATGTGCGGCTTGCAAGCTCCGACATGTAGATGGCGTGGTCAAAAAGCTGACCGCCAACTCTCCACTGGTCAAGGCAGGTTCCGCCGTCGGCACAGGGAATTATGCCCACATCAACATCTTTTTCCTTTTGGTAAAGGTCGGCGAAGCTTTCGGCAAGACTGATTCCTGCAAATGAACGGTCGGGATTGTAGGGAACATAGCTTCCTCTCCAGAGTCCGTTTCGCAAAAGCTTTATCCTGTCGTTGACAATGGGTTCAACATCGTCCTTGTAGCCTCTGCCTGCCATATTCGACTGACCGATAAGTAAAAAAGAATGCATCATAGTTTTTGTCTCCTTTGTCTTTTACATATGTAGCCTTAGCAACCAACACT
>JAZNUS010000148.1:0-7517 GCA_045592485.1 Clostridia bacterium
CCGCCATCACCGGCGCACCTGCTGCGGCAATTGAGCTTGAAGACGGTACAATCATCACCGGCAGAACCTCCGACCTTCTCGGAGCATCGGCGGCACTTCTTCTTAATGCACTTAAAACCCTTGCCGGTCTTGATGATAAGCTTCATCTCATTTCGCCAACGGTTATCGGACCTATTCAGAAGCTCAAAACCGAGCATCTGGGGAACCGCAATCCCCGCCTTCACACCGATGAAGCGTTGATAGCTCTTTCCATGAGTGCTGCGGCAGATGAAAACGCAAGGCTTGCCATGGAACAGCTTTCAAAGCTTCGTGGCTGTGAGCTTCATTCAACGGTTATGCTTTCGGCGGTTGATGAAAAAACCCTTAAACGCCTCGGCATAAATATCACCTGCGAGCCGGTGTTCAAGCATCATAATGATTCACCGATTATAAAGTAAAAGGAAAAGAGACTTAGTTTAAATGGAAGTTTATCTTGATAACAGTGCCACAACTCCCGTATATGAAGATGTTGCACAAATTGTATATGATACAATGCTTAATTGCTACGGCAATCCCTCATCTCTTCACCGTAAAGGTAAGGAAGCTGAGGATTTGCTTGATGAATGCAGAAAAACCATATCGAGTACTGTTTATTGTACACCTGAAGAGATATACTTTACCTCAGGAGGTACAGAGAGCGACAATCTTGCAGTTATCGGTTATGCCCATGCCAACAAACGCTCCGGCAGACGCATAATCACGCAGAAAACTGAGCACGCAGCAATTATTGAAACCTTTAACCGTCTTCAGGAGGATGGGTTTGATGTGGTTTTTGTCGATGTTGATTCAAATGGATTCCCCGATATGGAAATGCTTAAAAGCAGTATAACCGACGACACAATTCTTTTAAGCTTTATGTATGTCAACAATGAAAACGGAGCCATATTTCCCATTGATGAAATATCTGCTCTTTGCGACCACAAAAAATGTGTACTCCATGTAGATGCTGTTCAGGGTTACGGAAAGCTTGATATCAATGTTAAAAGAGAAAAAATTGACCTGATGAGCATTTCATCTCACAAAATTCACGGTCCAAACGGCGTGGGAGCCCTTTATGTGAGAAAGGGCATAAAAATTTCTCCCATATCCCACGGAGGCAAGCAGGAGAAAGGTCTTCGCTCCGGCACGGAAAACATAGCCGCAATAGCCGGCTTTGCCCATGCTGCAAAAATAAAGCACGCAGATATGAAATCTGACTGTGAAAAAATGTCACAGCTTAAAAATCTGCTTGTACATACCCTTTGTGAAAAGCTGGATAATGTGGTTGTAAATTCCCCTGAAAAATCGGTTTGCTCCATAGCAAACATTTCATTCCCGGGAGTCAAATCGGAGGTTTTACTTCATGTTCTTGAATCAAATGGAATATATGTTTCCACCGGTTCTGCCTGCAACTCAAAGAAAAATAAATTCAGCTATGTACTAAAGGAAATGAAACTAAAAAATGAAATAATGGACAGTGCAGTGAGATTTTCCCTTTCATCATTTAACACCGAAGAAGAAATTCTTTATGCTTGTGATGTGCTTTCAAGGGAAATACCGATTTTGCGTAAAATTATGAGATAAAAGGAATGAAATTTATGAACAGATTAGTTCTTGTCCGTTACGGAGAGATAATACTCAAGGGCATGAATCGTCCGGTGTTTGAAGGTCTCCTTGTAAAGAACATCAAAAAAGCCCTCAAGGATGAATGCCCCATGAAAATTCACTGGGCACAGGCAACAATATACATTGAACCCGAAGACGATTCCTGTGTGGAGTCAATTGTGGAAAAATTGAAAAAGGTGTTCGGCATTGTGTCAATTGTTGTGGCATACCCTTGCGAAAAGGATATAGATAAGCTTGCTCAGACAGTAATCTCGAGCTTTTCAGATGAATTGAGGAATGCCTCTACCTTTAAGGTGATTGCCAAACGCTCCGACAAAAAATTTCATCTTAAATCCCCTGAAATATGTGATGAGGTGGGCGGAAGAATCCTTGAAGCTTTTCCGAATCTTACTGTTGATGTTAAAAATCCCGAGATCAATGTCTATGTTGAAATAAGGGAAGAGGGCTATGTTCACCTTGACCGTATTCCCGGCTCGGGCGGTATGCCTTCGGGTTCAAACGGCAAGGCAATGCTTCTTTTGTCGGGAGGCATAGACAGTCCGGTTGCAGGCTATATGATTGGTAAACGGGGGGTATATCTTGAAGCTGTTCACTTTTTCAGCTACCCCTACACAAGCGACCGTGCAAAGGATAAGGTTTTAAAGCTTGCAAAGATTGTCGGAGGCTACACAGGAAGCCTTAAGGTGCATATAGTTCCCTTCACGGACATTCAGCTTCAGATTCGTGACAAATGCCCCGAAGAGCATCTCACTCTTGTTATGAGAAGATTTATGATGCAGATTTCTCAGCGTATTGCTGAAAGCAGAGGGTGTCAGGCTCTTATTACAGGCGAGAGCATCGGACAGGTTGCAAGCCAGACAATGGGTGCACTTGCAGTAACAGATGATGCCGTTACAATGCCGGTGTTCAGACCTCTGATTGGTAT
Source organism: Clostridia bacterium (assembly GCA_045592485.1). Lineage (GTDB taxonomy): Bacteria > Bacillota > Clostridia > UMGS1810 > UMGS1810 > RGIG1828. Next base: position 2,570 of record JAZNUS010000148.1, read on the forward strand.
GGACAAAGAAGAAATTGTTGAAATATCCAGGAAAATTGACACCTTTGAAACATCGATTCTTCCATACGAGGATTGTTGCACAGTGTTTACTCCAAGACATCCTTCAACCAAGCCAAAGCTCGACAAAATTCTTCTCTCTCAGAGCAAGCTCGATATTGAAAGGCTAATTGACGAAGCTGTTGAAGGCACCGAAATTGTGGAAGTGTGAGGTTTTGTATGGACAAGCTTGAAATTCTTGCCGAAAAGGTGTACAGACATCTTAAAGACAAAGATTTAACAATTGCCACTGCTGAAAGCTGTACCGGCGGTATGATTGCATCATATCTCACATCGGTTCCCGGTGTTTCCGACCATTTCGGCTATGGATTTGTTACTTATTCCAACGAAGCAAAGCAAAGGCTTCTGGGAGTTGATGCCGACACTTTAAAAAAATATGGTGCCGTAAGCTCTCAGACCGTGCGCGAGATGGCAGAGGGTGCATTGAGGGCATCGGGTGCGCAAATGGCAGTTTCCGTAAGCGGCATTGCCGGACCCGGCGGCGGCACAGACGAAAAACCTGTAGGTCTTGTGTATATGGGCTTTGCACGGGAAGGTTGTGAAACTGTTGCCGAAAAGCTTATGTTTTCGGGAGACAGACAGACCGTGCGACGCAAAACTGCAGAATATGTTTTTGAAACCATTTTGAAATCGGGGAAATAATTTTTGTAATTGAATTATATAGAAGAGGTGATATTATGGCAAAAGAAAAAATGACCATAGACCCCAAAAAGGCTACAAGCAAGGATGAGGCAATAACCGCCGCTCTTGCACAAATCGAAAAGACCTTTGGCGAAGGCTCGATTATGAGACTTGGCAATGCTCCAAAAAGAACTGTTGATGTTATTCCCACAGGCTCTCTTTCTCTTGACCTTGCACTGGGAATAGGCGGTCTTCCCAGAGGGCGAATTGTTGAAATATACGGACCTGAATCATCGGGTAAGACAACAGTTTCGCTCCATGTTATTGCAGAAGCTCAGAAGCTTGGCGGAGAGGTTGCATTCATCGATGCAGAACATGCTCTTGACCCCATTTATGCTTCCAAGCTCGGTGTTGACATTGACAGACTCATTGTGTCACAGCCCGACACAGGCGAACAGGCGCTTGAAATTGCCGAAGCCCTTGCAAGAAGCGGTGCAATTGATGTAATTGTTGTAGACTCCGTTGCGGCACTTGTTCCCAAGGCTGAAATTGCGGGTGTAATGGGCGATTCCCATGTGGGTCTCCATGCCCGTCTTATGTCTCAGGCACTTCGCAAGCTTACAAGTGTTATTCACAAATCCAACACCGTTGCAGTGTTTATCAATCAGCTTCGTGAAAAGGTTGGTGTAATGTATGGCAATCCCGAGGTGACAACCGGCGGCCGTGCGCTCAAGTTCTATTCATCGGTACGAATCGACATAAGAAGAATTGAAGCAATAAAAGACGGCTCCGAGGTTGTGGGCAACCGCACAAGAGCAAAGGTTGTTAAAAACAAGCTTGCACCCCCGTTCAAAGAAGCAGAATTTGACATTATGTTTGGTGAGGGAATTTCCAAGGAAGGTAACATTCTTGATGCCGCTGTTGAATATGACATTATTCAAAAAGGCGGTGCATGGTATTCCTATAACGGTGAGCACATCGGTCAGGGAAGAGACAAAGCCAAGGATTATATGCGTTCCAATCCTGATTTTACAGATAATGTTTATAATATGATTATGGACAAAATCAAAGAACAAAATGAAGCAAAGGAAGCCGAAAGACTTCAGAGAGTTGAAGCTCTCAAGGCAAAAAAGGAAGAAGAAGCCGATAACTGATGAAGGTCACTGAAATTTCTCCCCAAAAGAACAATAAACACAGAATCAGCGTATTTGTTGACGGCAAATACGCTTTTTCCCTTGATGAAACAGATGCAGTGAGACTGAAAATCAAAGTCGGCAGAGAGCTTTCCGGGCGAGACATCGAAAACTGCATTATGGAGTCAGGTTATTCCAAAGCAAGGGAGAAAGCCTTTGATATTCTTTCCCGAAGGCCTGTTACAAAAAAAGAGCTTTCGGACAGGCTTTTTGAAAGGGGCTATGACGAGGCAATTGTGTGTGAGGTTGTGGAGGAGCTGTCGGAGCTTGGATATCTCAATGACGAAGAATATGCAAGACTTTATCTTGAGAGTTGCCGCATGAAGCTTTGGGGAAACAAAAAAATACGCTATGAAATGCATCAGAAGGGAATTTGCGATGACATCATCACTAGTGTTCTTGAGGAAAGCACCGATGAAGATGAAACCGATGAAATTGTGAAAACAATCATTGCAAAGTATGCTTCTTATGACATTTCCGATGTAAAAACACGGGCAAAAATCACAAGATATCTTGCTTCAAGAGGCTTTGATTTTTCCCTTATTAATTCCTGTATCAACAAAGCTGCAGAGGAGGTTTTACAGAATGAATAAAAAGGTTGGATTTATATCCCTCGGATGTGCCAAAAACCTTACAGACACCGAGACGATGCTTGGAATACTGGACCGTGACGGGTTTTCCCTTACAGCGGATGCATCAGATGCGGAAATAATTGTTGTAAACACCTGTGCATTTATTGATTCCGCAAAGGAGGAGTCTATAAACGCAATTCTCGAAATGGCAGAATATAAAAAGGGAAAATGCGAGCTTCTTGTGGTTACAGGCTGTCTTGCACAGCGTTACAAGGATGACATCGAAGCTCAGCTTCCGGAGGTTGACATAATCCTCGGCACAACCGATTATGCATCCATTTCCCATGCAATTTCTTCTTTTTATGAAAAAAATGAAAAAATTTCAAAGGTCAGTGATGAAAATACCTTTGTTGACTATAACTATCCGAGAGTTCAAAGCACCCCATTCTACAGTGCCTATCTGAAAATTGCCGATGGCTGTGATAATTTCTGCACCTACTGTATCATTCCGAAGCTTCGGGGAAAATTTCGCTCCAGACCTGTGAGAAGCATAATTTCAGAAGCGGAGGAAATGGCGGCACGGGGAGTTAAAGAGGTTATACTTGTTGCTCAGGACACTGCCTGCTACGGAAAAGACATTGGCTCAGATTTGCCATCGCTTTTGAAGGAGCTTTCAAAAATTGAAGGCATAGAGTGGATAAGACTTCAATATTCGTATCCCGAAAACATCACGGATGCACTGATTGATGAAATTGCTTCAAATTCAAAAATCGTGAAATATATTGATATGCCCCTTCAGCATGTCAGCGACAATGTCCTCAGACGGATGGGCAGAAGGAGCCGCTATGATGAAATTGTTGAGCTCACCGAAAAGCTCCGCCGGAAAATACCGGGGCTTGTTATACGGACATCTCTCATTGTGGGTTTTCCCGGAGAGACCGAAGAAGATTTTGAGCTTTTGAAGGAATTTTTATCAAAGCATCCTCTTGACAAAGTGGGCGCTTTTACCTATTCCCGTGAGGAAGGAACTCCGGCGGCTGAATATGAAGGTCAGATTGATGAAGCAATCAAGGAACAGCGACTTGATGATTTGATGAAGCTTCAGAAGACAATTTCTTTTGAAATCAACAAATCACGAATAGGCACCAGAGACTATGTTCTCATTGAGGGCTATGACGAGGAAGAGTTTTCCTATGTGGGAAGATGCTCTCACGACACTCCCGATGTGGATGGAAGTGCTTATATCTATAGTGAAGATGAGCTTGAATGCGGAGATATTGTTGAGGTTGAAATTATAGACTGCACCGAATACGACATTATTGCAAAAACAGTTTAATCTTTTTTTCGACAAAAATGAAGGATTGCTTCTATTGACATATAAGTCAATTTATGGTAATATTTATAGACGAAAGCTTCATATTGCAACACTTGGTTGTAATATGCCGGATACACCCGAAAGGACGATGATAGATGAATTTAGCAAACAAAATTACAATGTCAAGAATACTTCTCATTCCTCTGTTTATGATTGCGTATATGTGGGATTTTCCCTACAACGAGCTTGTAGCCTGTGTAATCTTTGCTGTGGCTGCACTTACCGACGGCGTTGACGGATATGTGGCACGCAATTATAAAATGGTAACAGATTTCGGTAAATTTATTGATCCTCTTGCGGACAAGCTTCTTGTTGCCACCGCACTCATTTGCTTTGTGGGAGAGGGTGAAATTGCGGCATATATGGCAGTTATCATCATTGCCCGTGAGTTTATCGTAACAGGTCTCAGGACTGTTGCAATGTCCAAGGGAGTTGTTATTGCCGCATCAATGACAGGCAAAATAAAGACCTGCATTCAGATTGGTGCAGTAATTTGTGTTTTCCTTTTCGGCTACAATTCCGATTCTCCCATAAGTGTCCGTGTTGCGCTTTTCGGAGCTGAATATTCAATAGGCTACATTGCAATGTTTATTGCAACCTTGTTTACCATCTACTCAGGAATCGAGTATCTGTATCAGAACAGAAAGCTTCTTGAAGACCATTAAAACTGACTCCCGTTTTCCAATTGGAAAGCGGGTTTTTTATTACATAGGAAATTGCGTCAGCAATTGCTTGTAACAACAAAATTTACCTTATAAAAATGTGAGCGAAGCGAACATTTAATTGACGAAGTCAATTTTGTTCCTTTATAAGAAACTGCTTAAAAAACTTTGATTATATTGCCGTGCAAATTTTTTTGGAAAGCTAAGCTTTTCTTGTGCTTAGAAAGAAATTGGAGGTTGTAGGGGAAATGGATTGGGCTGGAGTGTGAGGTTTCTCCTCGGTAGTAACAGAAGGATAGATTGGGATTTATCGCTCTGTTTAACACCAGGGCGTGAGCCTTCCCCCTGGTGGGGAAGGTGGCAAGCTTGCTTGACGGATGAGGGGATAGTGACACTCCAAGAAAAGAGCACTTGTGCGAATTTGATTGGTTAGTGGAGCGTTAGAAAGCAGTATTTTCAGTAGTTTGA
>JAZNUS010000149.1:0-18384 GCA_045592485.1 Clostridia bacterium
TTTGTCGCTCTGTTTTGCGCTAGTGTGTGAGCCTTCTCCCTGGTGGAGAAGGTGTCAAGCTTGCTTGACGGATGAGGGGATAGTGACACTCCAAGAAAAGAGCACTTGTGCGAATTTGATTGGTTAGTGGAGCGTTAAAAAGCAGTATTTTCAATAGTTTGAATGAATTTCAAATTTTTATTTGAAATTACTTTCTTTTGTTTCCCCTCATCAGTCACCTTACGGTGACAGCTTCCCCACCAAGGGGAAGCCTTTCGCTTCAGCCCAATTTCAAACTCCCCGATAAATTCCAATTTATTAAAATATGTTATTGATAAATTGACAATAACTTGATATAATATATATAATGAGTATATGTTGGTTTAATTTTGATTATTGACGAAGGAGGTGCAGGCATGTCCAAATTCAAGGTGGTTTCACCATTTGAGCCTATGGGTGACCAGATTGCTGCAATAAAAAAGCTTTCCGACGGAATCCTTGGGGGCAAAAAACATCAGACACTTATGGGTGTTACAGGCTCCGGTAAAACCTTCACGGTTGCAAAAACAATCGAAAGGGTAAATAAACCCACCCTCGTGCTTGCACACAACAAAATTCTCGCGGCACAGCTTTGCAGTGAATTCAAGGAGTTTTTTCCGGAAAATGCTGTTGAATATTTTGTCAGCTACTATGACTACTACCAACCCGAAGCCTACATCCCCGGCACTGATACATACATCGAAAAGGACGCTTCCATAAACGACGAGATAGACCGGCTCCGCCACAGCGCAACTGCGGCACTGCTTGAAAGGCGTGATGTTATAATTGTTGCCAGTGTATCGTGCATATACGGCTTGGGCGACCCTGATGACTACAAAAATCTTATGATTGCTCTGCGCACAGGCACAGAGATTGACCGCGACCATCTTTTGAAAAAGCTTGTTGAAATTCAGTATAACCGCAACGACATTTCCTGTGAGCGAGGCACATTCAGAGTAAGAGGCGACTGCGTTGAGGTGTTCCCTGCAAGCTCCGGCGAAAGTGCAATCAGGATTGAGTTTTTTGGTGATGAAATAGAACGGATTTGCGACATAGATATTGTGACCGGTGAAATTAAAGCATTCAGAAGCTTTACAACGATTTTCCCTGCATCTCACTATGCCACAACCGACGATAAAATGAAAAGGGCTTTGGTTACAATCAGAGAAGAGCTTGACGAGCGTGTTGAAGAACTGAAGGCTCAGGATAAGATTCTCGAGATGCAAAGACTCATTCAGCGCACCAACTATGACCTTGAAATGATGCAGGAAATCGGTTTTTGTCAGGGCATTGAAAACTATTCCCGTCACATTAGCGGCAGAGCACCCGGAAGCGCCCCCTTTACCCTTATGGACTATTTCCCCGATGATTTTCTTCTTGTTATTGATGTATCTCATGTTACGGTGCCTCAGGTGAGAGCTATGTATGCAGGAGACCGTTCACGAAAGGAAAATCTTGTGGATTTCGGTTTCCGTCTGCCCTCGGCTTTTGACAACAGACCTCTTAATTTCACCGAATTTGAGCAGAGAATTAATCAGGCAATATATGTCAGTGCAACCCCTGCAGAATATGAAACCGAAAAAAGCGGCGGTGAAATTACAGAGCAGATTATCCGTCCCACAGGTCTTGTAGATCCGGAGGTTATCATACGCCCCGTTTCGGGACAGGTTGACGATCTGGCAGAGGAAATTGACAATACAGTAAAAAAAGGCGACCGTGTTCTTGTCACCACACTCACCAAGAAAATGGCAGAAAGCCTCACTGATTACCTGAGAGGCATCGGAATCAAAGTGCGCTATCTACATTCGGAAATAGAAACAATTCAGCGTATGGAAATTATCCGTGATTTAAGACTCGGCGTTTTTGATGTTCTCGTGGGCATAAACCTTTTGAGGGAAGGTCTCGACATTCCCGAGGTTTCACTTGTGGCAATTCTTGATGCTGACAAAGAGGGCTTTCTCAGAAGTGAAACTTCCCTTGTTCAGACAATCGGGAGAGCCGCACGAAATGCCGACAGCCGTGTAATAATGTATGCTGATACAATGACTGGTTCAATGCAAAGAGCCATTGACGAAACGGAACGCCGCCGTGAAATTCAGATTGCCTACAACGAAGCCAACGGCATAACTCCCAAAACAATCAAAAAAGACATTCACGAGATAATAAAAACCTATGACACAGGCAAAGCCGTTCCCTCTTCTGATATTGGTGCTGAAGATGATACCGAGACAAAGATTAAAAAGCTTACCGCAATGATGAAGGAAGCTTCCGACAATCTCGACTTTGAAATGGCGGCATTGTTCAGGGATGAAATTATAAAACTCAGAGGTAAAAATTAAATGAAAGAATATATAAAAATCAAGGGTGCATCTCAGCACAATTTAAAAAATATAGACATAAACATTCCCAGAGACAAATTTGTTGTTATCACAGGGCTTTCGGGTTCAGGAAAATCATCACTTGCCTTTGACACCATCTATGCAGAAGGTCAGAGACGCTATGTTGAATCTCTTTCTTCCTATGCTCGTCAGTTTCTCGGTCAGATGGACAAGCCCGATGTGGAATTTATTGACGGACTTTCTCCCGCAATAAGCATCGACCAGAAAACCACAAGCAAGAATCCCCGTTCAACTGTTGGTACCGTAACCGAGATTTATGACTATCTCCGTCTTTTGTATGCAAGAATCGGCATACCTCATTGCCCCAAATGCGGCAAAAAAATTGACCAGCAATCCATCGATGAAATTGTTGATTCACTTTTTGAATATGGCGAAGGCACCCGACTACAGATTCTTGCTCCGGTTATCCGCGATAAAAAAGGTGAACACACAAAGGTTATTGAACAGGCACGAAAAAACGGATATGTAAGAATCCGCATAGACGGAAATGTCCGTGACCTTTCGGAAAACATCACCCTTGAAAAAAATCATCGTCACACAATTGAAATTGTTGTTGACAGAATCATCATAAAGCCCTCGGCAATGTCAAGAATTACTGACTCCGTTGAAACAGCATCGAAGCTGGGGGGAGGTCTTATCATAGCCGACCTTTTTGACAAAGGCGAAAGAGTGTTCAATCAGAACTATGCCTGCAAGGACTGCGGCATCAGTATGGAGGAGCTCTCTCCCCGAATGTTTTCATTCAACTCCCCCTTCGGCGCATGTCCTGAATGCTCAGGTCTTGGAAGCTTTATGAAAATTGACCCTGAGCTTCTGATTCCCGACACATCAAAATCCATCTACGACGGTGGAATTTCCGCCTTTGGCTGGGGTAATGTTTCCGACGGCACAACCTATTGGAGTGCATGGCTGGATGCCCTTTCCAAAGAATACAAATTTGACAAAAACACCCCCATATGCGATCTTCCCAAGGAAATTATGGACATTGTTCTCTACGGAAGCGACAAGCCTCTTTCGATTAATCACAAGGGTTTCAAAAAGACCGCACTCTTTGAAGGGGTTATTACCAATCTTGAAAGACGATACAACGATTCCTATTCTTCGTATTCAAAAACCGAAATTGAATCATTGATGGGGGTTGTAACCTGCAAGGCATGCAAGGGAAAAAGACTTCGTCCCGAAAGTCTTGCGGTAAAGGTTGGCAATGTGAACATTATAGAGCTCACTGATATGTCGGTGAGAGATATTGCAAAGCATTTTGATTCCCTCAAGCTTACCGAAAAGGAACAGATGATTTCGGCTCAGATTATGAAAGAAATAAAGGCAAGAACAAGATTCCTAGTTGATGTGGGGCTTGACTATCTGTCTCTTTCCAGAAGTGCCGGAACTCTTTCAGGGGGTGAGGCTCAGAGAATCCGCCTTGCAACTCAGATTGGCTCGGGGCTTACCGGAGTTTTGTATATTCTTGATGAACCAAGCATCGGGCTTCACCAGCGTGACAACAATAAGCTGATTGAAACCTTGAAGCACCTTCGTGACCTTGGCAACACCCTGATTGTGGTTGAGCACGACGAGGACACAATGCTTGCCGCCGACCACATTGTGGACATCGGTCCCGGAGCAGGAATCCACGGAGGAAATGTGGTTGCCGAAGGAACTGTTGAAGACATCAGAAATTGTCCCGAAAGCATTACCGGACAGTATCTTTCGGGGGAAAGAAAAATTCCTGTCCCCCAAAAAAGACGGGAAGGCAACGGCAATTTCATAACCATTCTCGGCGCAAGTCAGAACAACCTTAAAAATATTGATGTGAAAATTCCTCTTGGCAAATTTGTTGCCGTAACAGGGGTTTCCGGTTCGGGTAAATCGAGCCTGATTAATGAAATTTTATACAAAAAACTTGCTTCAAAGCTAAACGGCGCAAAGAAAAAAGCGGGAGCCCACAAGGATATTCTCGGAATTGAAAATGCCGACAAGGTGATTGACATCGACCAGTCGCCCATAGGCAGAACCCCCCGTTCAAACCCTGCAACCTACACAGGTCTTTTCGGTGACATACGCGAGCTTTATGCAAGCACCAACGAGGCGAAAATGAGAGGCTACACCGCCGGAAGATTCAGCTTCAATGTGAGCGGCGGAAGATGTGAGGCATGCACAGGAGACGGAATAATTAAAATCGAAATGCATTTTCTGCCCGATGTTTATGTGCCTTGCGAGGTGTGCAAAGGAAAACGCTACAACAGAGAAACCCTTGAGGTTAAGTACAAAGGCAAAAACATCAACGATGTCCTTGAAATGACAGTTGAAGAAGGTCTTGAATTTTTCGAAAATCTTCCCAAAATAAAAAGGAAGCTGCAAACCCTTTATGATGTGGGACTTGGCTACATCAAAATCGGTCAGCCTTCAACAACTCTGTCCGGCGGCGAGGCACAGCGCGTAAAACTTGCAACAGAGCTTAGCCGCAAAAGCACCGGCAAAACAGTGTATATTCTCGATGAACCCACAACCGGTCTTCACATTGCCGATGTTCACAAGCTCACCGATGTGCTTTCAACTCTTGTGGATAACGGCAACACCGTCATAGTAATTGAGCACAATCTTGATGTTATAAAGGTTGTTGATCACATCATAGACCTTGGTCCCGAGGGCGGTGACAAGGGTGGGAAAATAGTCTTTGAGGGAACTCCCGAAGAAATTGTAAAATGCAAAAAATCCTATACCGGTCAATATCTTAGCCTGACAGGAGCTATCCAAACCTGATTTGGATAACTTCTGTCAGTCTAAAAAATATTTAAAATAAGGAGATGGTTTTATGTATGAAATTCTTGCAGACATAATTAAATATGGATTTGTGTTTGTGGTATATATGTTCATACTGAGCATTGTGCGACTCATTTATCTCGACATTTCCGATGCCAAACGCCGTGAGGCTACCGGAGGTACGGGGCTTGCGTACCTCAAGCTTGTGAATCTCAGGCGCAACCTCAGCTTTAAAATGCACGAAAGCTACAGTATAAAGGAAAGCGCATATATCGGCAGAAGCAAAAGATGCCACATCTTTATTGACGACCCATATATGTCAAAAACCCATGCAAAAATATTTTTGCGTGACGGTGCTTTCTACATAGAAGACCTTGAAAGTACAAACGGAAGCTTCTTAAACGGCAGACGCCTTCCGAAGCACCCTGTCCGTCTCAAGGACAGTGACAAGTTATCTTTCGGCAACATCAGCTTTATTTTTGTAGATAATATGGAGGCGGAGAGTTGATAATATGACCAAAATGCGTTTCAGGCCAATGTTTTATATCACTCTTGTGAATATAATCGGCTTTCTTATGCTCTTTTTGTTTGACGGCGGCAGAGACATTACATACCTGTACACCTGCGGAGCACTGTGCGGAATAAACATTGTTATGTATCTCATACTCTATCATCTTGACTACGGTGACCTGTACCTGTTCCTCACAACCTCAATGCTTGTGTCAATAGGACTAATTATGCTTCACCGCCTTGATCTTGCCGGCAGTGAAATTACAGACTATGCCGGGAAACAGCTTTTGTGGTTCATCATCGGCATTGTGACCTATTTTCTGACTGTGGTAATTTTCGGAAAATTTAAGCACTGGGACAAATTAAAATATGTGTATATGATTCTGACCTTTGGGCTGATTCTGGCAACCATCATTTTCGGCAAAGAGGTTAATGGCTCAAAAAACTGGATTATTTTAGGCGGCGGAAAAATTTCAATTCAACCCTCGGAGCTTATTAAAATTGCTTTCTGTCTGTGTATTTCCTGTTATTTTTCGGCACTTCCCTCCTTTGATTCCAAGAAAAAGGACAAGAGAAAAAGATTTTTGTCAATTCCCATTGACGAAATTGTTCTGTGTGCCTATGTTTATGCATGTATGGGTTGTCTTGCCCTCTTTCAGAGAGAATGGGGCACTGCACTGCTGATCTTTTTCATATACTTCATAATGTGCTTTGTTTACAAAACAAGCAACCTTTTAAAGCTCATAAACATCTGCGGAATTGTTTTTGCAGGTCTTGTGGGATTTTTCCTCCTTGCAGACCACATAGGCGTCAGGGTTAATGCCTGGCAGGACCCCTGGCAGGACGCCTCGGGAGGAGGCTATCAGATTATCCAGTCGCTCATTGCCATCACATCGGGAGGTTATTTCGGTGTGGGTCTTGGCAACGGCATGCCCTATGCAGTGCCTTTTGCAGAAACGGATTTCATTTTTGCCGCAATCTGCGAGGAAATGGGAATGTTTACAGGCTTTGCAATTATTCTCCTTTATTTCCTGCTTACCTACCGCGGCATTAAAATAACCCTTAAAGCCACCAATGAATATCTGAAATGTGCCTGTCTTTCCCTTGTTGTTGCAATGGGCTTTCAGACCTTCATCATTATTGGCGGCGTCATAAAGCTAATTCCCCTCACAGGCATAACACTGCCCTTTGTAAGCTATGGAGGAAGCTCAATGCTTGCATCATTTATAATGCTGGGGATAATAACCTCGGTATCGTTTCCTGACAAAAAGGTGAAAAAGAAGGCATCGGCAGGTCAGAAATAAAAAGTATTAAAAACCATAAAAGCTCTGCAATGAACAATTTGTCAGAAGATGCAGAAAACAAAAAAATAAAAACCCTTTATACAAAAAATATCCCCGGCTGCCGGGGATATTTTTTATGTAATTATTGAGTTTTTGGTCTATCTGAGAATTATCTTTTCAAAAGAACTTCTTTTTCATAGTTCTGAACATCAGCAAGCCAGTCGAGACCCACGCCTTTGTTGGAATTTTCGCAGTAATAATCCCAAACAAGTGAGAAGGGCGCTGCTTTAAATTCTTCTTTGAAAGCCAATCTTGCTGTAACATCACCGGCATTTTCAATCTGTTTCATTTTGTCAACAGGCTGAAGGAGAGCTGCGAGCATAGCTTTTCTTGTGTTTCTGATACCGATTACCCAAGCGGCAATACGGTTGATTGAAGCATCGAAGAAGTCAGTTGCAACATAAGTATCGGAAAGCTTGTTCATTCTTACAAGCTCATCGAAAATTGCTTTTGTTTCATCGTCAAATCCAACAACATGGTCACTGTCCCATCTGATTCCGCGGGTAACATGAAGAAGAACCTTGTCGGAAAATGCAAAGATACCCGAAAGCTTGCCGGAAACAGTTTCGGTGGGGTGGTAATGACCATTATCGAGAGTCATAATGATGTGGTCTTTGTTAGCCTTCATAACATAGCCCATACAGAACTCGTGTGAGCCAACAGTGTAGCTTTCAGCACCAATTCCGAAAACCTTGGATTCGATACCGTCTATAACATTCTTCACATCTTTTGTAGCTTCAAAAATTTCGTCATAGGATTTTTTAAGTCTGAGACGGGGAGCAAGAGCATCAATGGGGGTTTCCTTGTCACCGTCGGGAGTCCAGTGGTTGATAACACAGGGCATACCTGTTTTTTCTGCAAAATATTCACCGATTCTGCGGCAGGCAATGCCGTGACGAACCCAGAACTGTCTCACATTTTCGTCGGCACAGGAAAGAGTTCCGGCAGAGGTCGAAAGGGGGTGAGCAAAATAGGTTGGGTTAAAATCAAGGCCCATACCGTTTTTAACGGCAAAATCAACCCATTTGTCATAGTGCTCGGGGAGAATCCGGTCTCTTTCAATATATTCATCTGCTTCAATGTAGTTTGCGTGAATGTTGAGCTTTATCTTACCGGGGATAAACTTGAGAGCTTCTTCAATGTCGGCTCTGAGCTCTTCGCCGTTTGTAGCCTTGCCGGGATAGTTGCCGGTTGTCTGAATACCACCGGTGAGAGATTTGTCCTCTTTAATTTCGGTGCCTCCAACATCATCACCCTGCCAGCAATGCATGGAAATGGGAGTTTCATCAACAATCTTAAGTGCATTTTCAACATCTATACCATAGCGGGCATAGTATTCTTTGGCAAGTTCAAAGCCTTTTTTTACATCATACATTTTAATGTATCCTCCTTAAAAATTAATCTAATTCCTTTATTTTTATTGCAAACAGTCTGGTATAGAGAACCGAAGCAAAAATAAGCAAAGCATCACTGCATATAACAAGTATATCCGAAAAAATCGGGTTAACCTCAAACCCAAGCATGGGAAGCACAAAAAGAATTACCATGGCTGTGTCAACAAAACCCGTGCTGAGCTTTCCGTACCATTTTGCTCCGAATATTTTTCCACCTTTGCCAAGAAGCACAAGCCCCATTATTCCCATACTGATTTCCTTTACAAAAAGAATAATTGCAACTGAAATCATTTTCGGATAGCTGAACATAAGACAAATGGCAACTGCAAACTGATACAGCTTGTCTGCTATGGGGTCAATTGTTTTGCCAAGGTCAGTCACGCAATTGAATTTCCGTGCAATTTTTCCGTCGAAGAAATCTGTGAGAAAAGCAACGACCAGAACAACAAGGGCAATGTTATAGTACGAAGGATGTGCCTCTGCATTGATATAGAGCAGTACGAAAACCGGAATAAGAAGCACACGGACATACACAAGTATATTGGGTAATGTAAAAATTTCATTTCTGAGATACCTGTTATTTTGAGCATCCGTCATAAAAAAATCTGCCTTTCAATAAAATTCCATTATATGTTATTATACATATATATTATGGATTTGTCAACCCAAACAATACAAGAAAAGGCACCCGAAGGTGCCTTAAAATTATTATTTTTGTTTAGCAGTCCACTCAGCGTGATATTCGTTGGAAATGGTTTCTTCTTTGAGGAATTTAATCTGGTCTGCCAGAACATCTGTGGAATATTCTTTGATTGCTCTTGCAATTCTTTCATTGAGACCGGGAACATAGCCTCCTGCATAGGAATTGGGATAGTTCGCCATCCATGCAAAGGGGGTTCCGATGCCCTTTTTGCCGAAATCATCAAAACGGTGAGTTGAAAGACCGTTTTCCTGATTCATCTTGTCTAAGCGGATTGTTTCAGGACGAACAGAGTAGATAAATGCAGTTTCCACAAAGCAAGCATGACCGTGAACAACTTTATTGTCAACAAAATCCTGCATAATCTTTTTGTCTTCGTCTGTAAGGAAGTCATATCCGATTTCAAGAATTTCAGGAATGCAGTTTGTTGTGAGATTGGCGCTGAATACCATATAGTCATTTTTGTCATAGAGGACCGAACGGGTGAAGTTGTCAATCATGGCACCGTTTCCACCGTGGCAGTTATAGATAAGAATTTTCTTGAAACCATTTCTTGCGATTTCTCTGCAGGTTTCGGTTAAGATGTCAAAGCGGAGCTTTGCCGAAAACATTACTGTGCCTGCATATTCACCTGAGCCTGTTTTTTCACCGAAATACATAGCCGGAAAAACAACGGCATCTTCCTTTTCGGCAGCAATTCTTGCAAATTCTGCAGCCTGAATAACATCTGTACCCACGGGCATATGCTGACCGTGTTTTTCGAGACATCCTACAGGAAGAATACACACTCCCTTTGATTTTTCGATGGCTTCTTTAAATTCTTCTTCTCTTAAATTTTCCCATAACATAATCAGTTACCTCCACAATTTGTATAATTATTATCTGAAACCTTTTAACTTGGCTCTGATTGTTGAATGCAAGTTGATCATAGCCTTGCAAAGGTTTAAAGTCAATAAATCATTTTGACTGATTCTCTTAAAAGCATCACTGACCGGATGCTTCTCTTTCGCTAAATAATAACAAATAACGAAATTATTGTCAATAGCTTTTTCTGTTATTTTCGTGTCATTTTCTGTTTGTTTAATCTCAAAAAAAGAATATGCCCCAAAAGGCGGTGACTGCCCTTTGAGACATACTCTTTTAGTAGGTATCAAAAATAAATTTATTGCTTATTTGTCAAGCTTGTCTTTGCCGCCTTTTGCAGCTTTAACAACAATCCCCGCAAGAGCAAACATTGCTATGGCATTGGGGAGAACCATAAACTGGTTGAATGTGTCCTGGATAAGCCATACGAGCTCGTTTTCCTGAACAACTGTACCAACAAAGATGAAGATAACTGCAATTATGGAATAAACAATTGTTGCTTTTTTGCCGAAGAGGTAGTTGAAGTTGATTTTGCCAAAGAGGTTCCAGCTGATGATTGTTGTGAAAGCAAAGAACATAAGGCAGATTGCAACATAAATGTTACCGATGCTTGAACCGAATACGCTTCCGAAGGCTGACTGAGCCACATTGGTCTTGTCAATTCCTGCTTCTGCCATAAGAGTTGCATAGCTTGCACCGTCAGCATTTGCCAATACACCGTCGCCAACATAGGTACAGGTAATAACAACAAGAGCTGTCATTGTGAGCACTACAAATGTATCAAGGAACACACCTATCATAGCTGCAACACCCTGTTCGTGGGGGTTTTTAACATTTGCCATAGCGTGTGCGTGAGGAGTTGAACCCATACCTGCTTCGTTGGAGAAAAGACCTCTCTTTGCACCCTGGCTGATAGCTGTTTTAAGAGAAGCACCGATACCACCGCCGATGAGAGCCTGGGGAGTGAATGCATATTTGAAAATTGCACCGAAGGCTGCGGGGATATTAACAATGTTTACAGCAAGAACAATAAGTCCGCCCACAATGTAGAGAACTGCCATGACGGGAACAATTTTTTCGGCAGTTGCAGCGATTCTCTGAGCACCGCCGATGATAATGAAGGCAACAACAATTGAAATTACAACACCTGTAACCCATGTGGGAATACCAAAGGCTGTGTTAAATGTTGCACCAATGGAGTTGGACTGAACCATACCGCCGATGAATCCGAGAGAAATTACGGTTGCTACTGCAAAAAAGCCTGCAAGGAATGTACCGAATTTGCCTTTGAATGCGTGCTTGATGTAGTAGATGGGACCGCCATGAACAGTTCCGTCAGCATCTATCTTTCTTGTTTCCTGAGCAAGAACTGCTTCTGCATAGATTGTTGCCATTCCGAGGAACGCAATTATCCACATCCAGAAGATTGCACCGGGACCGCCGATGAGAATAGCACCAGAAGCACCAACGATGTTACCTGTACCAACCTGACCTGCAACTGCAGTAGCCAGTGCCTGGAAGGAGCTCATACCGCTTTTTGCTTTTTCGCCCTTAAGCGAAATGTTACCGAAAACCTGTTTCATGCCTTCGCCAAAGCAACGAACCTGCACGAAACGGGTTTTGAAGGAAAAGAACAAACCAACTGCAACAAGCAATATGATGAGAACATAGTTAGCCATGTAATCATTGATTGCTGTCATCACTTTGAGAGTTCCTGCCTCAAGGCCCGAAAGCCATTGTGTGAATCCATTCATTTTTTAAATCCTCCTAAATGAAAAAAGTTACCGTTTTATGCACGATAACTCTGAAAAAACACACATTATCCGCCTATGGCATCTGATGCGTGTTTTGCTCTGTCCTTTTGCCTGAGAGTTTCGGCTATGGCCTTGCACCTTCGGCACTCAAAGATGAGATTCTCCAGAGTTCTCTGCACTTTCGGTTTTGCTTTTGCAATTCCGAAAGGATCAACGAGTATTCAATTTAATGCTATTTTATCATTAATGTCGCTTTTTGTCAATAAAAATAAGTGTTAAAAACTCACTTGTCAGAGAACAATATATTATTAGACATATACAAAAAATACCATTTCCCGATACCGGTTCCGGTTCTGAACTGTTTTTCAAAGCATATACATAATACAAGACTGACTGTTTTGCTCGGAGGGAAAAACTATGAAATATAAAAGAAAAAAATCTTCCTTATCAAAGTATGTGTCATCAGCGGAACAAAAAGGCAGGAGGGTGAAAATCTCCGGATTCAAAAAATTTGTTATTACATTTTCTGTTCTGGCATTTGTTTTTGTGAGTCTTTTAAACAGCGGCATTTTAAAGATAGAGAACTCAAAAACGGCAAAATATATAAACAGCAAAACAAGTGCAATATCTACATTTATAGATAAAAAGTCACCGATACTGTCAAAGGTAGGAAGGGCAGGTGCCGAGTTTTGTTTCGGATATCTCCGCAATGTGTCCGACGACAATCAAAAGGCTTTTGCTGATGAGGGAGCTTTAAGCGACGGAACGGTTGAAATGACTGCAGACTCAGCCGGGAACACTTTTGTTGAAGAGACAGAAGCGGTTGCGGACAATGAATCGGAGTTTGAGCCTATCTTTCCCTGTCAGGGAAGAATATCCTCACCCTACGGAGAGCGGCTCCACCCCATAAGCGGTCAGGGAGATTTTCACAACGGCATAGATATTGCCGCAGTTCTTGGTACTGAGATAAAAGCAATCGAGGACGGAGTTGTTGAAAAGTGCGAATACAATCAATATTCCGGTAATTTTGCAGTGATACGCCACAACGATTCCACCACCAGCTCCTATGCACACATGGCAAAAGCAGAGGTAACAACGGGGCAAAAAGTGAAAAAAGGTGATATAATCGGAATTGTGGGAAACACCGGCTCGTCCACCGGTCCCCATCTTCACATGGAAATCAGAATAGACAAAAATCCGGTTAACCCCATGAACTATTTGAAATGATGCAGGTGATTTAAATAAAAGTTGTTTTTGGCAAAGGGATTTGTGTAAGCTTATTTTTTGGAGTACTTACCGGTCATATCGGCGAGATTTTGTGGGCTTACGGAGCTGCTGTCCTTCACGAATGCGGGCATATTACGGCTGCTTTTTTGGCAAAGCAGAAATGCGAATGTGTGAAAATTGGTTTTTTTGGTGTTAATCTGTCGGTGAAAAAGTTTTCGGGAGTAAAAGAATGTTTAATTACAGCCTTTGCCGGACCATGTGTAAGCTTTGTCTTGTTTCTTCTGTCAATGGTCATACGAAAATTTTTGAAATGTGAGACATTGGCATTTTTTGAATTTGCAAACCTGTGCATTGGTCTTGCCAATCTGATTCCGGCTCTGCCCCTTGACGGAGGCGTGATTGTGAAAGGCATAATTCAGGGAAGGGCAGGTATCATTGCCGGCGAAAGAATTATGAAAAAGCTTACCCTTTCAATGTGTTTTCTGTTTTGGGGTATATGCATTCTGACTGCTCTTGCCAAAAAGATAAATTTGTCGTTGATGTTTTTTTCAGTATTTTTGCTTTATTCGGCAACACGCGAAAATGAAAGATATATTTTTGAGAAAAAATGCGTTTTGTGCGGTGAAATACGCACCTGTAAAAAAATACGCTACATACCCTTTGACTGTGAGAGCGATCTTCTTTCTGTTGCGTCAAAAATATCACCATCATATTTCCTTATTGTACCCGTGTTTGATGAAGGGAGATTTATTGGTGAAATCAATCAGATTGACATTCCCGGGCTTATGAAAACCAAGGGCGGATTGTGTGTTTTGAAGGATTGTTTTTAAGAAAAAAGAATGTTTTTGTAATTTTAAGCTTTTTAAACTGCATTTTTTAAAGAAATCACTAAAAAAATGTTGACAAACAGGCTTTATTGCTATATAATCTATTTGTAAACCCACTGAACAAATTAAGGAGTGGTCTCTTGGAACAGGCAGTAAACAGTCAGCAGCTTATTAAGGAAAATCACCTCAGACTTGTGTTTTCTCTTATTCATGAGGTTGACGGCATTTCCAGAGCAGACATCAAAAAGCTCACAAAGCTTAGTGCCACCACCATTTCAGCTCTTGTTGAAGAGCTGATGGCAAAAGGGCTTGTTGTGGAGTCGGGCACAAAAAGTGCCGGACGAAGCGGAAGAAAGGCAATTTCTCTTTCGGTTAATCCTGCCGGGGGATATTTTGCGGTAGTTGCAGTTTCAGGCCATCATTTCAGACTCAGGCTTTTTGACTTGTTCTTTGAAGAAATTTTTTCAAAAAAGATTCGCTATGATGTTCAAAAGCCCTTGTCGGAAACTCTTGTGGATTTTCTTTCACAAAATGTCTGTGTCAGCGGCTACGGAAATCTTTTGGGTATTGCAGTTGGTATGCCGGCTATCATTGACGACAAACAGAGTATTGTTTCTTCAACGGTTCTCACGGTTTCGCCCAATGACGATGTGTACGGCTCGCTTTGCAAAAGCTTTGCCGATTGCAAAATTGTTATCTGCAACAATTCGGCCTTTGTGGCATATGCAGAGCTTGAATTCGGTGATACCGATTCCGACAGTCTCATATCCGTGGACATAAGCGACGGCGTAGGTGCGGCGGCAATTGTAGATGGTGCTCCGTTTACAGGCAGTGCCGGAATGGCGTGTGAATTTGGTCACATAAGCGTGGATATGAACGGCAAAAAGTGCCGTTGCGGCTCAAGAGGCTGCCTTGAAACCATAATAAGCATACCGGCAATTCTTGAAAAAGCATCGGAAATCTGCAAAACAACTGTGGACATTGAATCCCTTGCCGAAGCTGTTGCTAAAAATGCGGAACTGACAGACTACATAGATCATGTTTGCACTGTGCTTGCATTTGGAATCAACAACCTCATAAATATGTTTGACCCCGGTGCGGTGGTTATTTGCGGTGACATTCTTACCCTTGGTGAAAGATTCATTGCAAAGCTCCGTTCACGAATGAAGGATATTTCTCTTCCGGGAAGAGATGTTTCGATTACGGCATCTACTCTGGGAGATAATGCAGAATATAAAGGCGGCGCAAAATATATTTTTGACTGTCTTTTTAAATAAAAATTATTATTTTATATAATACGAAAGGATGATTTAATCATGGCAGAAAAAGAAATCGTAATGAATGGTGCCGGCGTTGAAGAACTCGGTTTCCCGATGTGGCCTCAGTTCAATCCCGATACTCTCGAGGATGTTCTTGAACCCATCAAAAACGGTAAAGTAAACTACTGGACAGGCCCCAAGGGTATGGAATTTGAAGAAGCCTGGGCAAAATGGATCGGTGCAAAAATGGCTATTTCCTGCACAAACGGAACAGCTGCACTTCACATCGCTCTCGCAGCTCTCAACATCGGACCCGGAGATGAAGTTATCGTTCCTTCATACTCCTTCATCGCATCTTCCTTCTCAGTTGTACAGGCAGGTGCTATCCCCGTGTTTGCTGATGTAACAGACGATCACACTCTTGATCCTGCTTGCATCGAAGCTCTCATCACACCCAGAACAAAAGCTATCATCGTTGTTCACCTCTACGGCGGTGTTGCTGACATGGGCCCCATCCTCGAAATCGCTAAGAAACACAACCTCAAGGTTGTTGAAGACTGTGCACAGTGCTTCGGCGGTGAATACAAAGGCACAAAAGCAGGCCTCATCGGTGATGTTGGATGCTTCTCCTTCTGCCAGAGTAAACACTTCACAACAGGTGGTGAAGGTGGTATGGTTGTTACCAACAACGAAGAAGTTGGCTGGGAATGCCGTTCCTTCAGAGACCACGGTTATGATGTAAAAACAAGAATGAGCATGCTCGCTCTTGAAGAAAAACTTCCTTACATCCACAGAAGAGTTGGTTTCAACTATCGTATGACTGAAATGCAGTCAATCATCGGTATCAACGAGCTCAAGAGATTCGACAACTGGAACCTCGCTCGTCGTCTTAAATATGCTAAGATGTATGACGAAGCTTTCACAGGCCTCAAGGGCATCAAAAAGCTCCCTGTTAACACAGAAGAAAGAAAGAACTCCTACTGGTGGTATCCCATGCTCGTGGATCTCGATGTTCTCGACTGCGATGCTCCTGCAATCGTAAAAGAACTCGGTGCTTCCGGTATCCCCTGCTACGGTATCCAGTGGCCTGAAGCTTATGAAGAAAAAGCATACAGAGAACACGGCGGCTTCGGTGCAGCTAAGTTCCCCTTCGAATCCAAAGAATATGCTGACGCTGATGCAGTAGATTACTCAAAGGTATTCTGCAAAAATGCTAACGCTCTCAGATCACAGACTGTATGTCTCTTCCTCCATCCTTCATGGGAAGAAGTTCACATCAACAGATGTATCGAAGGCTTCAAAGCAATCCTTGCTAAACACACAAAATAATTTGTACTTAAAACTTCGGGAGGCGGAATATTCCGCCGCCTGTTTTAAAAGTTAAATCTATTTTAAGGAGATTAAAACTATGAAAAAAATTAAATGGGGCGTAATCGGCTGCGGCGGTATCGCAGACAGAAGAACCATTCCCGGCATGATGCTTGCAAACAATGTTGAGCTTGTTTCAGTTATGGATGCTAACCTTGAGGTTGCCAATGCTGTTAAAGAAAAATACAATGCACAGTATGCTTTCGATAACTACGAAGCAATCCTTGCTCAGGATGAAATCGAAGCAGTTTACATTGCATCTCCCGTTTTCTTCCACAAAGAACAGGCTATTGCTGCAGCAAAAGCTAAAAAACACATCCTTCTTGAAAAACCCGTTGCTCTTACTGTTGAAGATGCTGAGGAAATCAAAAAGGCATGCATCGAAAACGGTGTTAAAATCAGCATCGGTTTCCTTATGAGATTCCACGGTTATCACCAGAGAATCAAAGAAATCATTGCTGAAGGCAAAATCGGCGACATCGTTTCAATGCGCGGTCAGTTCACTTGCTGGTATCCCGACATTGAAGGTGCATGGAGACAAAAGAAAGCTCTCTCCGGCGGCGGTGCTCTCGTTGACATGGGTATCCATGTAATTGACCTTCTCCACTTCCTCTCAGGTCTTAAGACCAAAGAAGTTGTTGCTTTCAATCAGACCCAGACCTTCAACTACGAGGTTGACGATTCTTCCGCAGTTATCATGAAAATGGACAACGGTGCAACTGCTTTTGTTGATTCAAACTTCAACATTCCCGATGCAGCTTCCGTTGCAAAGCTTGAAATCTACGGTACAAAAGGTTCAATTGTTACTTCCGGCACACTTGCTCAGGCTGAAGTTGGCGATGTTACAATCCTTATGAGTGATGATTCTCTCGAATATGATGCAAATCAGGAAAGAAACGAAATCGTTCCCCTTTCTCTTGAAGGAACACCTCTCGGAAATATGTATACCAAAGAAGTTGAACAGTTCGGCGATGCTATTATCAACAACACAGAGGTTCCTGTTACAATCGACAGTGCAATTTTTGACCAGAAGGTTGTTGAAGCTGCATACGCTTCATGTGAAAAGAAAGCATTTATTGAAATTAAATAATTGTTTTTATGGGACTGCAAAAAAAGTCCCTTCGTGTATATATGGGTTTTGGCTTGGTTTTATTAAATTTTCGCCGTAGCATTGTTATTTTACCCCTTTCGTCAAATACTCCTAAAATTCTACATAACATAGCACAAGCCCCGTCTGATAAACAAACGGGGCTTGCTTTGTCAAGCGTTCCCGCTTGGCCTATTGATTTTTATTATTATCTACTTGCTAATAGCATAAATTCAAATATAATTTCCGGTTTATAATAAGCTGAATATAACTATACCCAAAATAATCAATATATTTCCACAAATACGCCTGCGGGTAATTGTTTCTTTAAGCATCAATTTTGAAAGCACCATAACAAGAACAGAAGCCATGGAATTTATTACTACCCCGAACCTATAATCTATTTTCGTGTAGATGAAAACATTAAGCACAAGCACACCGAAATAGCACACATACGAGAATAAAACATAGGGATTTACGTATTCAAATATAATTCCTTTATGTTTTTTATCGGCACTCTTTTTGAGTATTATCTGTGAAAATGCAGTTATTGTCGCACTTGCAAGCATCAACACATAAAACAAAGGATTACTCATTCTGCATCACCACTATCCCTATTATAATCAAAGCTGTGCCGATGATATTTCCGACTGTAATGTGTTCAGAAAATATCATCACAGCCCAAAGCAAACTCCAGACATTATATACAGCTTTATGAGCATAGGCAATATGAACATCAAATTTTTTCAAGGTCTGCTGCCAGAAGAAAGCATATATTCCGCAATTTAACAGCATAAGACATCCAAAGAGAACGGTGGTAATACTGAAAACACCATTCTCATTCACGCTGTTCGCCGCGCATTTTGAAAAAATA
>JAZNUS010000150.1:0-9071 GCA_045592485.1 Clostridia bacterium
TAGCGAAACTGACTGAGGGGTTTTGCTGAAAGCATTGATATTTCTGCATTTCGTACCCCTCCGTCTTTGCCTTACGGCAAATCCACCTCCCCTTAGGCAGGGGCGGCTTTCGCATCAGCCCAATCCCATCTCACAGCTAAATTCCAATTCCACAAAACAAAGGCAACGCAATTTGCGCTGCCTTAAATAATTATTTGTTTTATTCAGATTTTTGATATTCTGTGGGTGTCATTCCCACTGTTTTTTTAAACCTTGTTATAAAGTAATTATAGTTGTCAAAGCCCGATTCAAAACAGGCTTCCGTAACATTACAGCCGTTTTTCAAAAGATATTGTGCTCTCAGAATTTTCTGATTGTTTATATATTCCAGGGGCGAAGTGTCAAGATTTCTTTTAAACATTCTGCAAAGATATGAAATGCTGACATTGCAGTAATCAGCAACCTGTTTGATGTCGGTAAGTGTTGTCAGATTATCCGAGATATATTCAAGAGCTTTTTTCAGCATGGGCGTAAGCTTTGCATCTGAATGAGATTTGTTTGGAACACAGTCACAGATAAGACTTGCCGCCTGCATAAGAAGGGAATAGGCAATGAAGTCTTTGTAGTCCGAATCATTGTCAACAGTTTTGTCAATTTTGTTCAGAATATGAAACAAAGCCTCTGCATTTTTGGCTTCAAGGGTGTTGCCTGAAATCTGTTGATCTGAAAACAGCTTGTGAACAGGCGAATTTTCAGGCGTCATATTTATATATTCAACAGGGAAATCAAATTCGTAGTATTCAACATTTTCAAGTGCATATATAAAAAGGGTGTGATCGTTTCCCGGATTCAGCGTCACAATTTTTCCAAACCCCGATGTATAGAGCTTGTCTGACACAAAAAGCCCGATTTTTCCGTCAACAAAAATAAACAAAGTGCAGTAGTCGCGCGGGGGTGTATTATATCCCGAAATACTGACGATGTCATCGTGATAATGGTTATAATGTCTGTACAAAACAGGGAGAGAGGCATATTTACTGTATGAAAACATTTTGAGTCTGTGAGAGGTTCTTGACATGTCTTCATCGGAAATATCGAAAACATTCATTGATTCTTTGAATGTAGAAATTTCTTTATCGGTGATTTTAGGAATATTTATATCCATCTTCAATGTTCACTCCAATAGCCTCAACAACCAACATTTTAGTGTTGGTTGTTGAGGCAATATACTTTTACATCAGCAAAAATTCTCCTTGATTTTATCATAACATAACCTGATATTGAACTGTATTTAAATAAATTCTGTGATAATACACAAAATAATTTTTGGTTATTGGCGTTTATCACCAATTTAATCAGAAAATTTTTAAAAAATTTTAAAAATAGTGTTTCTTTTTTTGAAAATATGTGTTATAATAACTTAAATATGTGTAAAATTGGAAAGGAGTATGTAAAAATGGAGCCTAAATACAAAAGAATTCTTCTCAAGGTAAGCGGAGAAGCTCTTGCCGGAGACAACAAAACCGGACTTAATGATGAAACTATCGGTGCAATTACCGATAAAATAAAGGAATGTGTCGATCTGGGCGTTCAGATTGCAATCGTTGTTGGCGGAGGCAACTTCTGGAGAGGCAGAACCGGCGAAAATATGGACAGAACCCGTGCCGACCACATGGGTATGCTTGCAACGGTTATCAATGCTCTTGCACTTCAGGATGCACTCATAAGACGGGGAGTTGAGACCCGCGTTCAGACAGGGGTTGAAATGCGTCAGATTGCAGAGCCCTACATCAGAGGCAAGGCAGTGCGTCATCTTGAAAAGGGCAGAGTTGTTATTTTCGGATGCGGAAGCGGTAATCCCTTCTTCTCCACAGACACAGCAGCTGCTCTCAGAGCTGCCGAAATTGATGCCGATATTATTCTTCTTGCAAAAAATGTTGATGCAGTTTATGATTCTGATCCCAACAAAAATAAAGATGCTCACAAATTTGAAAAACTTTCCTATATTGATGTTTTAAACCGCGGTCTTGGAGTTATGGATTCCACAGCAACATCTCTTTGTATGGATAACCACATTCCCATCAGAGTGTTTGGTCTTGCTGAACCCGACAACATCCGCAAGGTTATTCTCGGTGAGGAAATCGGTACTATTGTTAAATAATTGATTTTTATATTTTTATAAACGGAGGTTAATTCTATGGCAACAAATATCAAAGATTTCGAAACAAAAATGCAAAAGACAATTTCGGTGCTCAATTCCGAATATGCTACAGTTAGAGCCGGAAGAGCAAATCCTGCAATTTTAGACAGGGTTACAGTAGATTACTATGGCGTTGCAACTCCTCTTACCCAGATTGGCACAGTGTCAGTTCCGGATCCCCGTTCAATTCTCATTCAGCCCTGGGATGCTGGCATTCTGAAAGAAGTTGAAAAGGCAATTCTTGCTTCCGATATCGGCATTACCCCCAATAACGACGGCAAAGCTATTCGTCTGAACTTCCCCCCTCTTACCGAGGAAAGAAGAAAAGAAATTGTTAAAACAATCCGCAAAAAAGGCGAGGATTCCAAGGTTGCAATCCGTTCCATCAGAAGAGATGCAATGGATGGAGTGAAGGCTGACAAGAAAAACGGCGAAATAACCGAAGATGATGTTAAGAACATTGAAAATGATGTTCAGAAGCTTACTGACAAATATATCAAGGAAATTGATAGTGTTATGGCGGCTAAAGAAAAAGAAATAATGGAAGTTTGATTTCTATGTTTAATTTTTTTAAAAAGAAAAATAAAAGTGTTCATGAACAGCTTGACTACAATAATCTTCCGAAGCATATCGGCATAATTATGGACGGAAACGGAAGATGGGCTAAAAAGCGTGGTCTTCCGCGGTCAGCAGGTCATCGTATGGGTGCAAAGGTATTGGAGCAGATTACCCGTGATGCCGGTCATCTTGGAATAAAATATCTTACGGTATATGCTTTTTCAACCGAAAACTGGAGGCGTCCCGATGACGAAGTCAGTGCACTTATGGTTCTCCTCGGAGAATATCTTGATGATTACAAGCGTCTCATTGGTGATGACGATATCCGCATTCGCATCATAGGCTCCCTTGACGGACTTTCCGATGAAATAATCCGAAAAATAAAGGTTGTTGAAGAGGCAACCAAAGATAACAGTGCAATAACACTTTCGATTGCCCTCAACTACGGTGGAAGAGATGAAATTGTCAACTGTGTGAAAAAAATTGCTTCAAAACTTGAAAGCGGTGAAGTTTCACCGGACGACATAACAGAAGAAATGCTTTCTGAAAATATGTATACATACTATATGCCTGATCCGGATTTTATAATCAGACCCAGCGGTGAAATGAGACTCAGCAATTTTTTGATATGGCAAAGTGCCTACAGCGAATTCTGGTATTCAAACATCAACTGGCCTGATTTCACCAGAGATGACCTCATAGGGGCGATTGTTGACTATCAGAGCAGAAACAGAAGATTCGGAGGAGTGTGATTCCATGTTGAAACAAAGGTTAATATACGGAACAATCGGGGCAATTGCCGCGATTCTTGTAATAACTTTCTGTCCGTTGTATATAATAGGTATATGCATCGGCTTGCTTGCACTCATTGGTCTTTTTGAGTTCTATACTGTGACGGGTCTTTTGTCTGTAAAAACTCCTGCGGCATATATCGGCTTTGCTTATTGTGCAGTTTATTATGGGTTAATGGTTTTCAGACCTGAATCTGCTATGCAATATTTCCTTCCCTCAACTGTCGCATATGTTTTTATATTAATGATATGTATGATTTTTTACGGCAGGCTGTGTTCAATCCGTAAATGTGCAATAGCTCTTTTCGGTGCGGTGTACATAGCAGTGTTTTTTTCCTTTCTCTATTTTATCCGTGCATCAGAAATGGGGAAAATCACAATATGGCTTTTGTTTGTTGCTGCATGGTCAACAGACACCTTTGCCTATTTCACAGGCATGGCAATAGGAAGGCACAGGCTTTGTCCTGACATAAGCCCCAAGAAGACATCAGAAGGAGCAGCCGGCGGATTTGTGGGTTGCATTATCTGTGTGTTTATATATGTAAAAATTATATCGGGGATTAACGGCTACGGAATCGAACCAACCAATGTCTTTTTCTTTGCTGCTATTGCTTCGGTATTTTCGCAGCTTGGCGACCTTGCTGCAAGCTGCATTAAGAGAGAGGTTGGAGTTAAGGATTACGGAAATCTTATCCCGGGTCACGGAGGCGTTCTTGACCGTTTTGATTCATCGCTTCTGATTGCTCCTCTTGTGTATTATTTTATTCAGTTTTTCCCGATTTTTATAAAATAACAGAGGCATGCTATGAAAAACATTACTATTCTAGGTTCAACAGGTTCAATCGGAACTCAGGCTCTTGAGGTTGCCGATATTTGCGGAAACATAAAAATCAACGGTCTCACTTGCCATTCTAATCTGAAGCTTTTTGAAAAGCAAATCCGCAAGTATCAGCCGAAAAAGGCCTGTATTGTAAATAAAAAGCTTTACTCAGACCTTAAAACAGCCTGTGCAGACCTTCCG
Source organism: Clostridia bacterium (assembly GCA_045592485.1). Taxonomy (GTDB): domain Bacteria; phylum Bacillota; class Clostridia; order UMGS1810; family UMGS1810; genus RGIG1828. Next base: position 4,550 of record JAZNUS010000150.1, read on the forward strand.
GTTGAGCTTTATGCCGGGGAGGAAGGCTTGTGTGAGGTTGCAGTCTGCAATGAGTCTGATGCAGTTTTAACATCGGTTGTGGGAAATGTGGGGCTTGTTCCAACGGTGGAAGCCATTAACGCAGGCAAGGACATTCTGCTTGCCAACAAAGAAACCCTTGTTACTTCAGGCAAGCTGATTATGCCCCTTGCCAGGGAAAAAGGAGTTTCAATTCTTCCTGTTGACAGCGAACACAGCGCCATTTTTCAGTGCCTTCAGGGAAAAGGGGATAACAAAATCTCCAAAATTCTCCTCACTGCCTCGGGCGGTCCTTTTTTCGGCAAGAGCAAAGCGGACCTTGAAAAAGTCACAAGAGAAAATGCCCTTGCTCATCCCAATTGGTCAATGGGAGCAAAAATCACCATTGACAGTGCTACAATGATGAACAAAGGCCTTGAGGTCATTGAAGCCCGATGGCTTTTTGATGTCAGTCCCGAAAATATTGAGGTGTATATTCACCGTCAGAGCATTGTCCATTCTATGGTTGAATTTTGTGACAATTCGGTTATTGCTCAGCTTGGCATACCCGATATGAAGCTTCCGATTGTGTATGCAATGCAGTACCCTGAGCGAAATATTCCCGTGAATGAAAGACTTAATCTGTTTGATGTTCGCACTCTGACCTTTGATAAACCCGACACAGACACCTTTGAGTGTCTTTCCATTGCATATGAGGCTCTGAGAGTAGGCGGCACCGTGCCTGCGGTTATGAATGCGGCAAACGAAGTGGCGGTTGCAGGATTCCTTGAGGGAAAAATCCCCTTCCTTCAGATTCCCGAGATAATCAAAAACACCATCACTGCCCACAAGCCGATAGCAGATTTCACACTTGATGATGTGATAAAAGCTGATGCCTGGGCAAGGGAATACAGCAGCGATTTTGTGCAATAAATAATGAGGTGGTAAACTTTGGTTACGGCAATCTGGGCTATAGCAATTTTTTGTGTGCTTATTTTTATTCATGAATTTGGTCACTTTGCTGTTGCAAGACTTTGCAAAATGACTGTTCATGAGTTTTCAATAGGTATGGGTCCGAAGCTTTTCGGATTCGGAAAAGGCAAAACAAAATATAACATAAGGCTTCTTCCTCTTGGTGGTTTTGTTGCATTAGAGGGTGAAAACGGCGAATCTGCCGATCCCGATGCATTTTGTAACAAATCGGCATTCAAGCGCTTTTGCGTGCTTTTTGCAGGAGCTTTAATGAATGTTTTGCTTGGGTTTGTGATTTTTACAATAATCTTTTCGTCGGTGTCATTTCGAACCAATGTGGTTGAAAGTGTAATTCCCGGTTCAGCTTTTGAACAGGCTGGAATTATGCCCGGTGATGTAATAACCAAAATTGAGGGCGAAAATTATTCCGGCTCAATCCATTCGGTCAGAGATGTGAATTTCTTTATTACATTAAACGGTGACGGTGAAGCGAGAGTCACCTACAAAAGAGACGGTGAAAAGCATAAGGTGAATGTAACACCGCAAAAAGATGAAGAATCCGGTAGAATCATATTTGGATTTACAACCGACGAGCTTGAGGGTAATTTGTTTTCGTGGCTTTCTGCTGCTTTTTGGGAATGTGTTTTTGTAATCAAATCGGTGTTTTTGTCTCTTTGGTGGCTTGTTACCGGTGCCATTCCCGCCTCGTCGATGTCGGGACCTGTTGCAATTGTATCCGAAATCGGAAGTGCTGCAGCTTACGGCTGGCAAAGTGTCTTGAATCTTGCGGCGTTCATTTCGGTAAATCTTGGAGTTATGAATCTTTTACCAATTCCCGCACTTGACGGTGGCAGAATACTTTTTTTAATCATCGAAAAAATACGGGGAAAGAAAATGAATCCCGAAAAAGAGGGTATGATTAACTTCATATTTTTTGCAATTCTTATCGGCTTAATGCTTTTGGTAACATTCAGCGATATTCAAAAAATGTTCTGATAATACAAAGGAGAAATACAAATGAAAATTTTAAAAGACAGAATAAGAAAAGACGGTAAAGTTAGAAGCGGCAATGTTCTGAAGGTTGACAGTTTCCTTAACCATCAGATGGATATAAAGCTTTTTGAAGAAATTGCCAAAGAATTTAAATCAAGATTTTCTGACTGTCCCATCAATAAAATTTTAACAATCGAATCCTCAGGAATCGGTATTGCCTGCATAGCTGCTCAGGTTTTTGATGTTCCTCTTGTATTTGCAAAAAAGAACACCACCAAAAATATTGACGGTGCAGTTTATTCTGCACAGATTGACTCCTTTACTCACGGAAAAACATATAATGTTGTTGTTGCAAGAGAATATCTTAATCCCGAAGATAACATACTCATTATTGACGATTTTCTTGCAAAAGGCAAAGCTCTCATTGGGCTTTCACAGATTGTTGAAAAATCCGGTGCAACTCTTTGCGGTGCCGGTATTGTTATTGAAAAAGGTTTTCAGGATGGCGGAAAGATGCTTCGAAAAGAGGGTATGAGAATAGAATCTCTTGCCATTATTAAATCCATGTCTGAAGACGGAAAAATTGAATTTGAAGAATAATAGTAATTATATATATGGAGGTATATTTGTGGCAAAAAAATCAAAACTGAAGATTATTCCCCTTGGCGGTCTGAATGAGATCGGAAAAAATATGACCGTCTTTTCCTATGGGAATGATATGATAATCGTCGATTGCGGTATGGCATTTCCTGATGAAGAAATGCTCGGTGTCGATATTGTAATCCCGGATTTTTCATTCGTGGTTAAAAACAGCGACAAAATCAGAGGTGTTGTTCTGACCCACGGACATGAGGACCATATCGGCGGTCTTGCATATCTTCTCAAAGAGATTAATGTACCGATTTACGGTACAAATCTTACCCTGGGACTTGTCCAGAACAAACTGAAGGAGCACAATCTGCTCTCTTCAACTGTTCTCAACAGAGTTTTTCCGGGAGACACGGTTTCTCTCGGTACCTTTAAGGTTGAGTTCATAAGGTCAAACCATTCAATTCCCGACGCGGTTGCTCTTGCAATTCATTCACCTGCAGGAATTGTTCTTCACACAGGGGATTTCAAAATTGACACCACTCCCATACAGGGTGACATGATTGACCTTGCAAGAATTGGCGAGCTTGGCAAGCAGGGTGTACTTGCACTGATGAGTGACAGTACAAACGCAGAAAGATCGGGCTACACAATGTCTGAGAGAATTGTTGGTTCCACATTTGAAAATGTGTTCAAATCCACAAAATCCAGGATTATCGTTGCAACCTTTGCTTCCAATGTTCACCGTATGCAGCAGGTTATTAATGCAGCTGTCAATAACGGCAGAAAGATTGCAGTATCCGGCAGAAGCATGCTCAATCTTATTGAGGTTGCAACAGAGCTTGGATATATGAAAATACCGGCAAATGCAATGATAGATATTGATGACATAAAAAAATATAAGCCTCATCAACTCACAATTATCACAACAGGAAGCCAGGGAGAACCTATGAGTGCCCTTTACCGTATGGCCTATTCCGACCACAAAAAGGTTGAGATAATGAAGGGTGATCTGGTAATTATATCAGCAAATCCCATTCCCGGTAACGAAAAGCTTGTTTCGAATGTTGTAAATGAGCTTTACAAAAAAGGGGCAGATGTGTACAATGACCCTGCCTGTGTTCATGTTTCGGGCCATGCCTGTCAGGAAGAATTGAAAATGATAATCGGGCTTGCAAAACCCAAATATTTCATTCCTGTTCACGGTGAATACAAGCATCTCAGAACTCATGCGGATCTCGGCCGCCTTATGGGTATTAAAGAAAAAGATATATTCATTATGGACATCGGAAAGGTTCTTGAGCTTTCAAAGGATTCTGCAAAATGTGTAGATAGTGTTCAGGCAGGACTTGTAATGGTAGATGGTCTTGGTGTGGGTGATGTCGGTAACATTGTTCTTCGTGACCGAAAGCATCTTGCAGAAGACGGACTCATTGTTATTGTTGTGACAATTTCCTCGGAAACCGGAATGATTGTTGCAGGCCCCGACATTATCTCCAGAGGGTTTGTATATGTCCGTGAGTCTGAAAGTCTTATGGATGATATAAAGGTTATTGCAAAAATGTCCCTTGAATCCTTTGAAAACAGCAAAGTGAGAGACTGGACAACACTTAAAAACGGAATGAAATCAAGAATTTCTGAATATCTCTACAGAGAGACAAAGAGAAAACCCATGATTCTTCCGGTTATTATGGAAGTGTAATATTAAAGGTTGTCGATGAGACAACCTTTTTTGCTTTATAAGAAATTACATTTCTATAAAGCAAAAAACATTGATTGTATTGCCGTGCCAAAATGCACATGGCTTGAGAAATTTTCAAATTGGGGTTTGTCGCTCTGTTTAGCACTAGGGCGAAAGGCTCCCCTGCCTAAGGGGAGCTGGCAGTGAGCGTAGCGAAACTGACTGAGGGGTATTGCTGAAAGTATTGATATTTCTGCATTTCGTACCCCTCCGTCTTTGCCTTACGGCAAA
>JAZNUS010000151.1:0-22032 GCA_045592485.1 Clostridia bacterium
AAAACCGTCCTCAGTGCTGGTTGTTAAGGCTATTCTTGGAGTGTCACTATCCCCTCATCCGTCAAGCAAGCTTGACACCTTCTCCACCAGGGAGAAGGCTCACACACTAGCGCAAAACAGAGCGACAAACCCCAATTTAACAAATTAACTTAACTGCAAAATACAACGCCCAGTCCTGGTCATTTGCATAATCGTCATAACCGTGACTGTATGTGATTTGGGGTTTCATACATATGTTCGTGCATTCTTTTGCAGAGTATTGTTCAACCTTGTAAGGTACAAGATATCCTGCCGATGCGAATCCGTCGTCCGCAAAAACGCATAGATTATTCAGAAGTATATCACGGCACTGCTTTTTATATTTTTCTCCGAACCCGTTTGAAAATAAAAAGTCATAAGTTTCTGCGGCAAGACTACTGAGCCATTGAGGCATTGAATCACCGTAGGACTTATATTTTCCGAACCAGAATAAATCCCAGTAACGGACTGCAATTGTGTTTGTGTGAAAATCAGGTTGAAAAGCTCTGAAAGCATCGGTTTTCGGAATATACATTTCCACTGCATCAAGATATTTTCTGTTTCCTGAAAGCATATATGCCTGACAAAGAATATTGATTTTTCCTAGAAACATAAACTGCGTGCAGGTAACTTCATGGGAAAAGCATTTGCCGTTGTCGGTCAAAACCTTGTCTGCGTGTGCAAAAATTCTCTCTACAAGCTTTTCTTTTAAATTTGAAAGATTTGCTTTTTCAAGTTCTGTACATATTTCGAAAAGCCTCATACACGGAGATTCCTGCTTGCCGCCTTTTGCTTTTTCATAATATGAAATCATTATTCTTGCACTGTTTTCAAGGCATTTTATCTCACCGGTCAGGTGGTACCATTCAAGATAATACACACTCATCCACGGGTAGTTGTATGCACGGTGATGTTTATTGTTTCGTGCAATAGAATTGAAAACAGTTGCAGTTTTTTCGTCATAAACTTCTCTTTCGATAAACTCTCTGTGTTTCTCTATGGATTGTCTTAAAATAGCATCTTCTTTTTCCTGCAGGGCCAAAAGAATGGTAACTCCCATCGAAAGTCTCTCTCTGCACGCATTGGAATCGCCAAAGCTTTCGCTGTAGCAAAGACGGTTTTCCATGCGGTCATATACAAGATAGGCACCATCCAGGTGACTTCCTTTTTTATGAAATTGCTGTTTTGTTGCAATGAAAAAGGCTCTTTTACGAAGAATTTCGCAAAGGGGAGGGAGAATATTTAAATTCATATGAGTTTCTTTGTTGTTCCATTTTGCAGTTGTTAAAATTTCACCGGGGGTTGTACATTTGGTTTGCCATTTTACAGTGTTTCCTTCTTTTATAAACTCAACCTTTTTTCCGTTTTCGTAAATATCTGCATTATATTCATCACATTCAAAAAAGCAGTTTATTGTATCTCCGGCAAATGCGCTGTAAGAGTCTGCGTACAGACGCAGGGGTGTGGTGTGATTTGTATCCGGTGATATGTCTGAAAATTCAAAATCAAAAGAGATTTCAAGGCTTTCGTCGGGCGAAAGGATGCAGGGGGTGGGAATGAGTACAAGTGCACCTCTGTAACTTGAACCGACAATTACTCTGTCGAGGTCATAGCTTATACTGTAGTTACATATACTTCCGCTTTTTAAAAATGCATTAAGATACGGCTTTGTGCCGCTTGGTTTTGCTGAATACATCCACGAAATATTTTCACCGCACCAAACATGAGTCACACAGGAACCGTCGTGCATATTTTCCTTTCCTTCAAAGGTGGAATTGTATGGAAAATGTATTCCGAAGCTGTCTTTAGTTGTGAAATAATCTGTAACATTATTGTTGGTAATGCGGTACGTTTCGGAGTATGCTTTGTCGTTTACGGTTTTACTAACGGTTAAATTCAGACTTTCAAGCTCATTTTTTGCGTATACAACTATACCGTCGCTTGTTTTTTCAATTCTTTCCGTTTTGAAGCCGTCAACCTTTCCCCAATCAGAATTTTCCAAAACCCAGTTCATAGAAAATTCATCGCCAGGAAAATAAATTCCGCTTGTATATCCGGTTTCAAGGTCAAAATCAACAGTAATGTTATCGTTTGAACATCTCATATTTTCACATCCTTTCATTCAGATAAAAAATCAATTAGTTCATGGGCTGTACTTGCAATGTCGCTGTCATCGGAAATGGGTGGGTATTTTGAGTCTGATATCACCCATTGCCATTCTGTTTCAAACCAATTTATTTCTTTTTCAAAATCTTTTCCTGAAAGTTCTTTAATTCTTTCCTCAATCCATCTTTCCCATCTCGGTTTGTAGAAGTCTTTTATAAGTCCTGACCATTGTTTGTTTGAATAGTCGTGAAGATGTCCGGTTTCGGAGTTTTCATATGAACCCCAGGTTGTAATTTGTGCTTTTGCGTTAAATTCATACATCTTTTTTGAAAAGTCATCATTTGCCAAAGCCGTTGCTTCATTTAGCCATTTGCCGAGAAGATAATATGGATTTGATTTTGTTACCCGTTCCATATAGCCTGTGATTTTCAAAAATTTATCGGAATGTTTTTTGAATTCTTCAGGATTTTTGTTTTCGTATGCTCTGACCATATCTTCATATATGTCTCCCGACGCATTCGATAAAACCTGTTGAAGCGTCGTTGTAAGATCATACATATATCCTTCGCTTTTCTTTAATAGTTCATAATCACATAAAAGAAGCTCTGCTGCTTTTTTGAATTTGTTTTTGTCATAGGATATCTGAGAATTCCCCCAGAATGATGCTGCCTTAATGCCAATGTCGGGTCTTGCATTAACAATTGATTCGGGTGCACCTTCGCCAATATCGTTAAACTCTGCTTTATATACGGTGTCAAGCATAATATCCCATGCTTTGTGTGCCTTGTCTGAGACTTTGCCGTATCTTCTGTCGGCATAATCATAGAGCCATTTTCTCAGGTTAATTGATTTGATTTTTCCGGTTGTAGCATCTGTCCATACCGATTCGAACAAAAAGTCATAAAGCACCGGATTGTTGCAGCTTGCCTCCGGTGCAACACCGACGCCGGCAATATTCGAAGTACAGTCAAATACCTTTGGTATGTCATCTGCCATACGGTCAAGATGTCCGTGGAGTCCCATTCGTCCGCCGAAATTGTTAAGCATACAGTATACCCATGGAGTTGAATCAAACTCTTTTGAATATCCGTACATTTTGTTGTCTTTGTCTCCGAGAACATATTTCGGATCTCTTTCAGCCTGCAGGTCTAAAACAAGCACATGCTTTTTGTCTTTGTCAATCTCGCCGATTGCCGAAAGCATATCGGAGTAGGGAAGCGCTCCCCACGCCTGAAGCACCCACACAGCATCCGAGTCTGATATCATCATTTCGCTAAGGACTGCCGTCGCCGAATCTCTGAGCAGCTTTGGATTGTCTGTGCCAATTCCGCCTTCAACGAATGGCTCTGTCATATAGTAATTGCTATATGTTCCGTAAACCTCTTTTTGTGACTCATAAAATAAAGAGGCATATTTGGAAAAGGACTTATCTGTGGGACGGATAAGGAGTGGTCTTTCAAATCTGTTCCAGTGATTTCGTTTTATTGTTTCAACATCTTTATCGTATTTTTCAATGTCACATGGAATGATTCCGCCATAGCCTTGAAGCAGAGGTTTCATGCCAAGCTTTTTCATTATCAGGTGGTTTTCTCTTGCAAGCTCGGTTCTTTCTTCAAACCAGCTGTCGTGAACCGGTCCGCCGAAACCGTATAAGTTTTTCACTGCCCATCCGCAGTAGGCGGGTCCTGCAATGAAGCGTTTTATTTCTTCGTGGGAATATCCGATTTTCGAAAGAAATCGTCTCCAAACTTCCTCCTGGGCGGTTATATCAAAAATGACATTAACACCGTTTAACGCAAGCCAATCAAGGTCTTTTCGCCATTCCTTCTTCCCCCAGAAAGCCATTGTATATGCATGGGTACAGCAAGAATATGCGTGGCGTATTTTTGCTTTTGTGCATTTATACAGGGGAGAGAGGATTTTCGGGAGAACATCGGGCATTTTTGTTTGATTTCCCACCTGAGAAATATGAACATTGCAGTAGTATTTGAGGTAATGATTGAGTCCGGCGGCGATGCATACTCCCTCATTTCCTCTGATAAGTATTTTGTCATTTGCGTTTTCGAGTATGAAATAATCTGCTATGTTGTTGTTGCGAGGATTCGGCTCCTTGCTAAGTATAAATTTCGATTTGTATTTTTCACCGAGATTTCTTTCGATTATTCCGTAAATTTCATCATATGTGTCCTTGTCTGTTACTTCGACATTGTAGACGGAGTCTTTGAAATCGACAACATCAATTTTCGGAAGGGGTAAAACCTGGGTGTTGCTTTTTGCTCCTTCATACAAAACATCTTTTATTTGCGTTGTGCCTTTTTCTGAGTACTGAACATACACTCTGATGATTCGTGCTTCAGTGCTTGGAATGTTATATACATCGCCTGTTTCAGAATAAGAGATTTTTTGAGGATTGTTTCTGGCTGCAAAGTCAAAATCTCTGCCGTTCAGACTTGTATACACAGAGTAGTACATATAGTCGTCACAGCTTGGAACAACGGTTATTTTGTTGAGACAATAGTTTTCTTTAAGGTCAAAATCATAATATTGCGGGTAAAGTGTTTTCATCTTTCTTCCTTTCGTTTTTGTATTATCCATGGAAATGTAAACTCTTTTCCGTTAAACAGTTCATTTGCATTTCTTGTAAAGTCCGATGCAGTAAGCTTTCTTCCTCTTGTGATGGTTTCGGGACATTCATATGAAATTTCATACATAAACACGCCATTATATTCAATCTGTTTAAGTGCTTCAAACACAGCATTCCAGTTTATTTGCCCTTCACCGGGAAGCCAGTGGCGTTCATCAATAAAATCAAAATCCGAAACATGCAGGGTGACGATTTTGTCGGCAAGTACCCGGATAATATCCTCAGGTTTTTCGGTTGTAATATGATTTGTGTCAAAGCATATTTTTATCCTGTTGTCGTCTGACGTGAGAAATTTCATTTCTTCGGCAGAATGTCCGATACAGCTTCTCGGAAGGTCCTCAGCACAAATAACCGAACCGCTTCTTTCGCATATATCGGCAAGTTTTGACAAAGAATCTCTTGAATGTTTCAAATGTTCGTTTCTGTCACCCATCACAGGCTCAAAACTTGGGTGAACAATAAATTTGTCTATGCCGATATCTGAGCCTTTTTTTATAATCTCGAAATATATCTTAAGTGCATTTTCTCTTTGCTCTTTGTCGCATGATGAAATGTCGTTGTACCAAAATGGTAGGTGCAATGACCAGAGATTTACACCGGATTCTTCGGAAAGTCTGTAAATTTCACGGTAATCAAATTCATCATAATAATCTTCTGATATTTCCATTTCGGTGATTCCGTTTGTAGAAAACTCTTCAAAAAGTTTAGTGTAAGGCTTTTTTCCGCAACTTGAAAGTCCGATTTTATACATATAAATTCCTCCGCATGACAAAATAATTCGATAAGTTATTTTTAAAGTATATCACAAAGTTTTTATTTCTCATATTGCAAAATGGTGCTAATATATGGTATAATCGTATGTGGTGATTGAAATGAAGGATATTTACATACAGCAGTTCGAATTTGAAAAATGCTCTGCCAACAAGAGAAAATATGATATTATCATGCCACACACCGCCATTCATTACATTACAGACGGATATGGATATTTCAATGGTGTTCGACTTGGCAAGGGACAGTATTTTTGTACCTTTGAAAATCACAAATCGGTGTGGTATCCGGACAAAGATAATCCGTGGTCCTATTATTTTGTTGACCTATATGGCGACGACGCTTGTCGGATTTTGAAGAAATATGAGTTTGACAAGTCAAAAACTCACGGGCATTTTGACTTTTATGATGAACTGGAGCTTTTGTTTAAACTATTTATATCAAAACAAGCTAAAGAAGAAATAAACAAAGAATTTCGTGTTGCAACTGCATACACTCTTTTGTCTTTTCACAATGTGAAAAATAAAAATGAAAATGTTTCCGAAAGTGAAAGAATTGTGAATGAAGTAAAAATCTACCTTGACCACAACTATCACCGTAAAATCAAAGTGGAGGACATTGCATCAGATCTGTTTTTGTCAAGGGGATACATACGGAATGTGTTTTTTGAAAAAGTGGGAATGTCACCAAAGGCATATCTTCAAAGTGTACGCTTTGATGCCGCCTGCAGTCTTTTGAAAACAACAAATTACACCGTGGCTGAAATAGCAAGGTCTGTCGGTTATGATGATCAACTTAACTTTTCAAAGTTGTTCAAAAATAAATACGGCATTTCGCCGTCGGAATATAGAAAAGAAGGTTAGCCGACCCATTTCAGAATTGTAAATTTTTGATATAATTTCGCTAAAAGCCTCGGAAATATGTCTAAAGAAAAGGGATTTGAAAATAAGAAGCCACAGATGGTAAAATTAATGAAAAAATTCAGAAAGCTGTTAACAAAACCACCATAATACGATTTTAAAAAAGAATCTTGCTATGGTGGTTTTATTAAAAAACATGGTATTTTTAACTCTTAAGCGCTATATACACTCCTGCAGTCCAGCCGAGCATATTCGGCATCTTATATTCATTTTGCACCTTTATATTACCGTCAACAACATTGTATTTTTCCCATAGATTTCCCGTTTCTTCAAAGGTTGAATCAACAAGGTCAGACGGTTTTTGAATATGTAAATGCGGTTCGGTGCAGAAATGCAAACACATTTATTTTAAGCGGACTATCGATATCGGAGGCTGCATACAGATGCGGATTTGAAAATATGTCATATTTTTCAAAGACTTTTAAAAAATATGTAGGTAAGATTCCTTCAAAGGTCGGACGCAATAATAAAAATACGGCAATTAACTCTGATTAAATAAAAATTCAAGTGCGTTTTTGGAGTATAATATTTTACGGACAAAAGAATTTTGATTTGTTACATTTTAATATTGCAAAAAGCATCTTTGTGTGCTAAAATGTATAAATAATGTAACAGTATGAATTTTAATATGCCATAAACGAAAGGATGATTCCAATGGAAAAGAAAAATATCGATTGGGGCAATCTCGGTTTCGGATACATTCCCACAGACAAGAGATTTGTTTCAAACTATAAAGACGGTGCGTGGGATGAAGGCTGCCTCACTTCCGATGCAAATGTTGTAATCAGCGAATGTGCAGGCGTTCTTCAGTATGCTCAGACCTGTTTTGAAGGTCTCAAAGCCTACACAACCGAAGACGGTCACATTGTTGTTTTCCGTCCCGACCTTAACGCCGACCGTATGATTGCATCTGCCGAAAGACTTGAAATTCCCGTATTCCCCAAAGACAGATTCATCGATGCTGTTGAGCAGGTTGTTGCGGCAAACGAAGCCTATGTTCCTCCCTTTGGTTCAGGAGCAACTCTCTATCTTCGTCCCTTTATGTTCGGTTCAAACCCTGTTATCGGTGTTAAACCCGCAACAGAATATCAGTTCAGAATTTTTGCAACTCCTGTTGGTCCCTACTTCAAAGGCGGTGTAAAACCCCTCACAATCAGAGTGTCCGACCTTGACCGTGCCGCACCACATGGCACAGGTCACATCAAAGCAGGTCTTAACTACGCAATGAGCCTTTACAACATTGTTGATGCTCACAACTGCGGTTTTGATGAAAATATGTATCTTGACGCTGCAACTCATACAAAGGTTGAAGAAACAGGCGGTGCAAACTTCATTTTCGTTACAAAAGACGGCAAGGTTGTAACTCCCAAGTCAAACACAATTCTTCCTTCAATCACTCGTCGTTCACTTATGGTTGTTGCAAAAGACTACCTCGGTCTTGAAGTTGAAGAAAGAGAAATCTTTGTCTCCGAGCTTGGCGATATGGCAGAGTGCGGTCTTTGCGGTACTGCGGCTGTTATTTCACCTGTTGGTAAAATCGTTGACCACGGCAAAGAAATCTGCCTGCCTTCCGGCATGAATGCAATGGGTCCTGTAACTCAGAAGCTCTACGACACCCTCACAGGCATTCAGATGGGCAGAATCCCTGCTCCCGAAGGCTGGATAAAAGTTATAAAATAATATTGGCTGTTGAAAATAGCCTTAACAATCGCCTTTAGTGTCGGTTGTTAAGGTCAACCCCTCAATGTCAAATAAACAGGGCTGTGTTTACACAGTCCTGTTTTTGAAAAGAGGGGATAAATTGGGGTTTTGCTGTGCTTTCCATTGAACAGAGCACACAGGTGTGCGAATGTGAAATGATGAAAGCGCACATGTCAAAACTTTCGACGAGGCAAGCGCCCTCTACGGCGTGCAGGCGAGTCGTGAAGTTGACGGCGTCGGGGAGATGGAATTGGGCTGATGTAGGCTATAAAACAGAAAACGACAAAACAATACTTGATTGCCCGGCTCATATTCTTGATCCGATAATTCTTATTATATCGTGATAAAAGGGGGATTCGACATATGAAAATTAATGTTGATTTCAACAATATACAGAAAAAAATAAAACCGATGCATGCAGTGGGTCAGCCTCCGTTCACCGGTGGCTTTGCAAGTATTAATTTTACCCCCATGCATATTCTGAAAGATGCTCACATTCCTTATTCGCGTCTTCACGATGTCGGCGGGGCGTTTGGCGGTAATCGTTATGTTGATATACCAAACATTTTCAGAGACTTTGATGCCGATGAAACAAAACCTGAATCCTATGACTTTGCTTTCACGGATGAGCTTATAAAAGCTTTGATGGAATACGGTGTTAAGCCTTATTTCAGGCTTGGTGTAACAATAGAAAATCAGTGCGTTGTAAAAGCCTACCGCATTCATCCGCCCAAAGACTATGCAAAATGGGCAAGAATATGTGAGCACATCATCAGACACTACAATGAAGGCTGGGCAGACGGTTTTCATTTTGACATCAGATATTGGGAAATCTGGAACGAACCCGAAAACCGTGATGTGCCTCACTTGAATCAGATGTGGACAGGCACAGCCGGGCAGTATTATGAGCTTTATGATGTGACTGCAAAGCACCTTAAGAAATGTTTTGGTGACAAAATTAAGGTTGGCGGATATGCCGCATGCGGTTTTTACGGAATATTTTCAGACCCCGGGAAATATGGTCTTGATGTTGAAAAAAGAGATGGCGAAAGATACACAAGTTCCAAAGAAGAATACCGCATTAAATTCTTTTTTGGGTTCCTTGATTATATTAAAAAACATAATTCGCCCATTGATTTCTTTTCATGGCACACCTACGGCACTGTGGATGTTGTAACGGTAGAGGCGGATTTTGTTGACATGGTTTTAAGGGATTATGGCTATGAAAATATCGAAACTCATCTCAATGAATGGAATCTTTCCCACGACAGAAAGCGTAACACATCTTCGTCCTATGCATCTGCTAACACAATGGCAATGATGCTTGCTATGCAGCACAAAAATACCGATATGCTTATGTATTATGATGCAAGGTATGTTTCGGTGGGTGCCTACAGTGGATTTTATGACCTTGCTACCTTCGAACCGTCCTGCGTTTATTATTCCTTCAAGGCATTCGGTGAGCTTTATGAGCTGGGAAATGAGGTTTTGTGCACTCATGGCAAAGGTGTTTATGCTTTGGCAGCTAAAGACGGAGATAGAAAATCAGTTATTGTTTCCAATATAGAAGAAGATGTAAAGATAGAGCTGAATCTCGAAGATGACTTCTCGGTTTATATTATTGACAAAGACAATTTGATGACCAAAACCGAGCTTAATCCAAATGAGTTTATTCTCAAGGAAAACACTGTTGCGGTTATCAAGAATTTTTAAGCTCAAAACTACTTATGCAAGGAGAAGCAAATGGATAAAAAACAAAAAGGCAGTAAAATTCTATGTTCTGCGTGTCTCTATGGATTTTGCTGCAAGTATGACGGCGGAACAAACACCCTCAAAGATCCTCTTTTTCAGTTCCTGAAAAATTCCGGCAGACTTGTGCCCGTGTGTCCCGAAGAGCTTGGCGGACTCTCTACTCCCCGAATCCCCTCGGAGCAAAAGGACGGAAAGGTCATTAACAAAGAGGGCGAAGATGTTACGGCTCAGTTTGAGCTTGGTGCCGAAAAGGCTTTGGAAATTGCACGCAAAAACGGCGTGAGAGTTGCAATAATGAAGCAGGGGAGCCCTTCCTGCGGATGCAAAAGGATTTATGACGGAACCTTCACAGGAACCAAAATTACCGGTGAGGGGGTAACCGTGCGAAAACTTATTGAAAACGGAATCCCTGTTTTTGACGAAACCGAGGTTGCCTTTGCAAAGCTTCTTGCAGACGGCGATCCCCATGATCATCATCACGACTAAGGAGGATTACCAATGAACGAAAGTAAATTTTCAAAAGTAGAAAGCTTCGAGCTTGACCACACAAAAGTAAAAGCTCCCTTTGTCAGAAAATGCACTGTGCTCACAGGCGACAAAGGTGACATCGTGACAAAGTTTGACATTCGCTTCACTCAGCCCAATGTGAACGAAATGCAGTCGGAAGGTATTCATACTCTCGAACACCTTCTTGCAACCTATCTCCGTGACACAGACGAAGCCTTTGCTTCAAAAATCATAGACATTTCGCCAATGGGTTGCCGCACGGGCTTTTATATGACAATATGGGGAGAATGGGAAGCACTTGAAATTGCCAAAAGAATTACCGAAGCATTAAAGCTTGTTCTTACGGCAGACTCAATTCCTGCCGACAATGAAATTCAGTGCGGAAATTACAGACTCCATTCCCTGGAGCTTGCCAAAAAATATGCTGCTGATGTTCTGGAAAAAGGAATGACAGATAAATTTCTTGTAATCTGAATCAAAGAATTTTAAAAAACTCCTCTGTAGCTTTTTAAATGGCTGCAGAGGAGTTTTAAAAGCTCCTTATTTCTTTTTATTATTTGTCTTCCGTTAAAATTTTGCGGTAATCTCTCGGTGACATGCCGATTTCTTTTGAAAAAATCTCGGTAAAATAGGTCGGATTTCCAAATCCGCAGGATGATGCAATTTCAGTGATTTTGCAATCGGTAGTCCTCAGAAGAATTTTTGCTTTTTTAAGTTGCTGAGCTCTGCGGAAGGCAGTAATGGAAGTTCCGGTTTCTTTCCTGAAAATGTGCCTGAGGTAGCTCTTGCTGAAATGAAATTCTTTTGCAATGTCATCAGAGGTAATGTTTTTCTCCAGATTATGAACAACAAATGTGCAGATTCTGTCAACAGTGTTTTTTCGTCATAAAGGTTTTTTGTGTCAGCATTTCTGATAAGAGTTATAATTTCGCAAAGAGCAGACAGGCTTTTTTCCTTGCGATATTGCATTATCAGGGTGTCAAGAGTGTGAGCCAGTCTCCTGTGGAAAGAACAACAGGCTTATTCATCATCACATCTTTTCCGATTAAAAACTCCTTGCCGAATGTTATCTCCTCGCTGTCGGGGTTTTCACAGATTGCACCAAACACAGCGTTGTCGGGTGATCTCGACCAGGTAAGCCAAAGCCTTTCGAGGGGGTCAATCCAAAGACAGGGGTCGTAGCACCGATATCCGTCTTTTTGGCAGATGGCAACGGGCAATGAAAAGCTTTTGCCGTCATCGGACACAATGACTATAACATAATTTCCGATTTCTTCTTTTGTTCCTCCTGAATAAAAGGTCAAAAAGGTTCTGCCGTTTTTGGTGACTTCAATGCTTGGAATCCCCGCCCATATGCATTTGGAGGGAGTGTAATTCTTCAGGATATTTTTGTCTGTAATAAGCATATTATTTATCCCTTCATTGGAAATCAGCAACACTAAATGAGTTTTTAAAATATAAAAATTGCTTTATTGCTGTCATAAAAATTATAACCCACATTTCTTATGAAAACAATAACAAATAGACTGAAAAAGCTCTGGCAATCAAAACCATAACAGGTTTGATTGTCAGAGCTTTGCTTTAATTTGTTTTTAGGATTTTCATTTAAAATTCCACAGACTGTCGGCACTTCCCCAAAAAAGCTTTTCAACCTGAGACGGGGCAAAATCGAGCATTCTGCATGCTTGTCGGACGGCAAAAAGATTTTCAATTCCAACAGTCCACTGATTGGGAATGTTTTCCTTTTCGTTGTTGCCAAGCCAGTAAAAGCCTTTTGCAACGGAAATCGCCTTTCCTCTCAAAAGACTCATGGGGAAATCACTTCCCCACATACATCTGTCCACACCAACCTTGCGGAGAATTTCAAACATAACGGGAGATTCGCAAATGGCAGAAAAATCATACCACACATTTTCATGATGGGCAATTTCTCCGACTGCTTCAATGGCTGTCCACTGGGCGAAGCCTCTTGCGCAGTGTGCAAGAATAAGAGTGGCATCCGGATAGCGCTTTGCCATCTCCTTTATGTATGAAAGATTTTCAGGAGCAGAAAGGGCTTCGTTTTTAACAAGGTGCAGAGTGATGCAAAGCCTGTGCTTCTGAGCAACCTCCCATGCAGCCTCGGGCAGGTAGTCGCAAACAGGAAGCTGTCCGCAGTCCGGTTTGTCCGAAAGAAGATAATAGCATTTCAGTCCTCTGATTCTTGGCGAAAAAAGCCTTTTTTCAATTGCCCCTGCACTTTCCTTTGGGTGAACCATAATTTCGTAAACATTTTCAGGATTTTCGTCAATGAGCTTTGAAACATAGGCATCGCTTTTCAAAAGGTTTCCTGATTTTAAATCTCCCATTGTTGCATCGGGAAACGGAATAACATTCAGTCTCAAAGTTTTGTTTTTGCCTAAAATCGGCACCATTGCATCGGTATAGCTTGCCATGTCGGTTATTGCACGGATCGGGTGATTGTGGCTTTTAGGTAAAAAATCCGAGTCGAAAAAGTGGGCGTGTGCATCACATATTTTGTCGGGAATAAAATCTTCAAGAATTTTTACGGCTTCAAGGTCATAATTTGTGTATTCAACTTTGTCAAGTAACATAAATCCACCGCTTTCAATTTGTAGTTGTATTATCATTTTTTATGTCATGTATTTTAGTCTTTTGTTTTTCCGATTTACGGTACTCCGACGGTGAACAACCGCAGTTGGAAATAAAAGAGCTGTAGAAGCTTTTGTCGCTGTTATATCCGATTTCTGTTGAAATTTCGGAGATTTTTTTGTTTGTATTGCGTAAGAGATGCTTGGCACGGTTTATTCTCTTTGTTGTAAGAACTTCCTTAAATGTGCATCCGTATTGTTTTTTAATAATTCTCGAAAGCTGTCTTTCGGAAATGTTGACTTTTTTAGCAATCAGTTCAAGGCTTAAATTGTCCGAATAGTTTTCGTTAATTAATGTGTCAATCTTATAAATACGGCTTTCAAAAGTATCGAGGGTTTTTCCGAGTATGTCGTCAGAAAACCGGATTTTTGAAGATTCGATTATCAATGTCAGCAATTCATGCATAAGAAGTGAAAATCTAAGTCGGTTTTTGGCAACTGAGCGTGGATTATCTATGTCAAGCATTTTCATAATCTCAGCTACTCTTTGCGGAACCTTTTCATAATATACATTTTTCAAAGCAACACTCAGGATTTCATAAAGCGATGACGGAGTTTTTATATTGCTTTTTCTTATCATCATCATTATGGTGTGGCTTGGTGCATCATAGGGTGATTTCTTTGCCATTCGTTGAACATGGAGAAGCTTGGGAGGTATTATTATAAGATGTTCCGGCTCTGCAGTGAAGCTGCTTTCTTCAAAGATAAATTCACGGCTGTGACCGTTGTAGGTGAATTCATAATATTCGTGGGAATGAAGGGGTATCTGATAATTTTTGTTATAATCAAAAGCTGACCGTTCGTAGTCATAAAAACCGTCATCCCACATGAATGTCAATATAACATCTTCAATGTAAGAATTTGTCTCAAGCACATTACCGCTCTTGTTATTTCTGTTCACTTTCATCATCCTCCCAATTTATTTTTACCATTTTTTAATTTATTTGTCAATATTTAATCACAAGAAACTGATGGAAAATTGCCACTCTATATAAAACATGTCCTAAAATTACTTGTGTGTGCAAAAACCATTATGTAAAATAAAAGTAGCCTTAACAACCAACGCTAAAGGCGGTTTTTAAATATAAATTTCGCCTCACTCATCGTTAAAATACTCGGAAATATTAACATATTCCCTGCGTTTTTGCCTTCATTGAGACAAAATTTATTATTTTAAAACTCCGGCGGACCTCAAATGGATGAATTTTTGAGGATATTTTGGTGCGGAGGACGCAGGAAGGCTACTCGCCTTTCAAGGACGACAAGGCAAAAGATACCGAAAATTCACCATTTGAGGCGTCTTCAGCGTTGGTTGTTAAGGCTACATTATGAAAGGAGCTTTGATATGAACAAAGAAAAATATTCCGGAATCATTCCTGCCTTTTATGCATGTTATGATAAATCCGGCAACATAAATCCCGAAAGCATTGAACAGTTTACTTTGCATCTCATAAATAAAGGTGTGCAGGGCTTGTATGTTGGTGGCTCATCGGGTGAATGCATCTATCAGAGCGTTGAAGAAAGAAAGCTTGTGCTTGAGCATGTTATGAAAATTGCAAAGGGCAAAATCACAATCATCGCTCATGTTGCCTGCAACAACACCAAAGATAGCTGTGAGCTTGCTTCTCATGCCGAAAAAATGGGCGTTGATGCCATTGCGGCAATTCCACCCATATATTTTCACCTTCCTGACCATGCCGTAGCGGCATATTGGAACGAAATCTCGGAATCAGCGCCAAACACCGATTTTATTATCTACAATATCCCCCAGCTTGCAGGGGTTGCCCTTACTCCTGATTGCCTCAAAATAATGCGGAAAAATCCAAGGGTTATCGGAGTTAAAAACAGTTCAATGCCCACTATGGACATTCAGACCTTTATGTCAATCGGCGGCGAGGATTTTGTGGTGTTCAACGGTCCCGACGAGCAGCTTGCCGCAGGACTTTCAATGGGAGCTGTTGGCGGCATTGGCGGAACCTACGGTGTCATGCCCGGGCTTTACATAAAAATCAAAGAAGAAATTGAAAACGGAAACATCAAAAAAGCATCTCTTCTTCAGGCAAAAGCAAACGACATCATTGCCGCAATGTGCAGCTGCAAAGGCAATCTCTATGCGGTTATGAAAAAAATCATTCATCTCAGAGAAGGTATTTTCCTCGGTGGTGTAAGAAGTCCTCTGCCGAATCTTTGTGATGATGATCTTCCGACAGTTGCCAAATGTGCAAAAATGATTGATGAGGTTATATCGTTACTTTAAAAATCAACACAATTATGAAAGGAATGTAAAAAATGAAAACAAGACTGTTGCTTCTTTGTTTGTGTTTCGCAATGGTGTTTTCATGGGGCATGTCTTCTTTTGCAAGTGAAGGCTATGCAGATGATTACTACGATGCGACATCAGCACTAAAAAGATTTGGCGTTGTTGATGCCGAAGTGGATGCAAACAGCAAAATTACTTTCGGTGAGTTTTTAGGCATGGCAATGAAACTTACCGGAATTTCCGAAGTGGGTGTTGACACATCAAATGCCTTATATTTTGATGTAAGCGTCACCGACAAAAATTATCCGGCAGTTGTTGCCGCAACAAACATGGGCATTGTCTCCGGACTTGGAGACGGAACTCTTGGCTACAAGGATAGCATCGATGTCAACAGAGCATCAAAAATTCTTGTTTCCATTCTTGGCTACGAACCTCATGCAAATGTAAAAGGCGGCTATCCCGCAGGCTATGTGATTGTTGCCGGAAGCACCGGGATTTTTGACGGTGTTTCATATGTGGCTTCAGAGCCTCTTACCTGGGGTCAGGCAATGCAGATGGTTTACAACTCTCTTGAAATCGACATTCTTCAGCCCGAAAGCTATCCTGCTCAGAAGTACACAACCGTTAAGGGCGAAAATCCTCTTACCAAGTGGATGAAGATTTCGTCTGTTGAGGGGATAATTACCGACAACCATCTCACAAATCTTTCCGGCGGTGAAGGCTGCAAGGAGGGCTATGTTTGCATAGACGGCGAAGCCTATGCCGAAAACGGAACTTTAGCATCACGCTATCTTGGTTGTAAGGTAAAGGCTTACTTCAAAAAGCCGGAAGGCTCAAAGCCCGTTTTGCTTGATGTGTCCATAGATTCAGAGGGCAAAATCCATGAAATATCCGGCGATGCAATTGAACCCGAAACAACTCTTACAAAAATTTATTATTATACACCTGACAAGGAGAAGGTGCAAACTCTCTCTGTAAATCCCGACGCTTATATTTTCTACAATTTCAAAAAGCTTGACACGGCTCCTACCGATGATCACTTCAAGCCCAAAAACGGTTCACTCACTCTCATAGACTACGACGGCGACAAAAGAGCCGATGTTGTATATGTGAACGAAAGCGTGACCTATGTTGTTGACGAGGTTAATCACAGAGGCGGTGTAATCTCCGACAAGTATGGTCGGGATGACCTGAGACTTTTCGATGACGATGAAAAAGCAGTGAAATTTATTATGGACGGACACGAGGCTTCCATAAATGATGTTGCAAAGAATCAGGTGCTCACTGTTACTCAGAGCAAGGACTCTAAGTATGTACAGATTGAAATTTCTTACCGGAAGGTTAAAGATGTTTTGAGCGGAATATCCGATAAATACATAACAATGAAGAATCACAACTTTGAAATTCTTTCCCAAAACAAATCCTTGTTTGAAAAAGCCCTTCTTGGCAGACAGATGACAGTTCTTCTTGATAAATACGAGCGTGCATCCGGTTACTACACTGTGGCAGATGACGGACTTTCATATGCTTATCTTGTAAAGTGCGATACAACTCAGAGCCGCGGACTGAAAGAGTCTGAGGCGTTTTGCAAGCTCTACTGTCTTGACGGTAATTTCTACACCTACAAGGTGTCTGATGAAGTTAAGATAAATTCATCAAGAACAAATTCCGAAGGCAAAAAGTATGATGCAGAAACTGTGAAGGCACTTTTTACCAAGTCAAACGGAAAGGTTGACCATCAGCTCATAAAATTTGAGCTTGACGAAAATTCCAAAATTACAAAGCTTCAGACTGCCAAGAAAAACCGTTACTTTGAGGACGGTGGCACAGGGATGTATGATGAAGAATTCAGCCTTGAATTTTCCTACTATGCAGGCTTCACGGCAGCAAACAGAATGCTCTATAAAGGCGGCTCAATTTCAAATAAATACTTTATTGGCACCTCTACAGGAATCAGTATTCCAAATCAGGATGCCTGGGATAAGCTTTCCGATTCGGAGCTTGAAAAGATTTTCTCGGTGTTTGTACCTGAAAGAAAATATGCTAATGATGAAGCCATAAAAACAATGGACATCTATGATGTTGACGAAAGCTTCAACGGCGGTGTGGTAATTGTTGAGGGCGAAGCCGCCCAGCCTACCGCTTCTCCTGATTTGATGCTTGTTGAAAGCACAGGCTATGCTCTTGACGAAGACGGCATGGAAGGCTTCAAAGTTACAGGAATGTACAAGGGCGAGTATCAGGGGTTATTTGTAAAAACCGATTCCGAGGCATTTGTCAAAGAACCTGACAGACTCACTCTCAAGCCCGGTGATGTTGTAAGACTTGCTATTGACAATGCAGGCAAAATTACAAACATCGTAAAGGTGTTCACTCTTGACCATCCCGATGAGGCAACAGGAAAGTATGCATTCTACGGCGACAAGTTCTATGATATGATTTCAAAGCCCGAATACATCAGTGATCCCACGGCATATTATCAATACATATTTGACACGGCATACTGGGAGTGGACAATTGCAAATGGAATGTATCTTGACGATGCATATATGGCAGGAGACAGGATATGCATAAATGTGGGCAAACGAAGTGCAGATGCATCCGAGCCACCCCACTATATAACAAATAAAGACGCATTAAGCTATGTTTACATATTTAACGAAGCCACCGGCACCGTTCGTCCCGGAACATTTACTGCCGAAGATGTCTATGCCGATGACAGCCGTACAGTGTTTATCTGGAATCGCTACGGCGTTGCACGAAATCTTATTATCTTTGAACACAAGGATCCTGTTACGGATGTCTGGTGGGAAGGATATTATGATAAATAAAATTTTAAAGGAGAGATTTTAAAATGAAAAAATTATTAAGTGTAGTTCTCACAGTTGCAATGCTTCTTTCTGCAGGCTCTGTCTTTGCAGAAGATGCCTCTCTCGGCTTTGGGGCTGAGGTTCAGACCGAAACCGAAGGAATCTACAGAGAGCTCAAAACCCACGAGGATGGAAACCTCATTGCATCAGTTGTTGTTCCCGCTTCCGTTTTTGAAGGCGGAGTTGAATCGGCAAAGCTCTATGTTGCCTCATATGGCGCAGCAGGTGAGCTTTCAACGGTTAGTGTTAAGGATGTAACCTCTGCAGATGCCGGAAAAGAAGTTAAAACCCCTTCAATAGAGGTTAAAGACAGCGACATCGTTCGTGCGTTCATCTGGGACGGCACAAACATAACTCCCATTGCAAACTCAAAAACTCTTCCCAAAAAGGAAACACAGTTTAATCTCACATTTGAAAACTACGAAAAAGGTGCCATCACTGTTGACGGTTCAACAATTGCTTCTGCAGCTTGTGCAACTGTTGTTGATGACCCCGATTCAGCAAACGAACACGGTCAGGTGTTAAAACTTTTGGGTGATTACAATACAGAAACCCTCACCGCCGGCACAAGAGCAAATCTTGGTGTATATGAGCTGTTAAAAAACACCCTTGGGGTATGGAACAGTGCAGAGCGTAAATCAAGAGGAATGCTTGCAGTTGACTATGAATTTGACATCTATGTTCCCTCAACCTATGCATATCAGGATGCCGATGGCAACGACTTGAAATATGATGTAATGTATGATTTTCAGTTTGGTGAATATGCAATGGCTTCTTTAAGATTCGCCTTTGGTAAAGACGGAAACAGATTTATTGTATATGATAAGCATGAAAGCAATAAAAGAGTGTTTGACAAATCAGGCTATACAACTCTTCACGACAGATGGATTCCCGTTAAAATCGAAACCCGTCCCTACTTTGAAACAGGTGTAGATGAAAACGGAAACAAAGTAGAAACCGTAAAGGAAGAATACAGCGAAATTTTTGTGTATTTTGATAATGAGCTTGTATATCACAAGCTTGATAGCTCTGCAACAGCCTACACCACAGCACTGACAAATAACTCATGGAGAGGCTGCGAAGGCAGAATCTACATTTCTTGTGCTGCCGGTGCAAACTATAGCTATTCAAGAGCAATCTACATAGACAACTTCAGAGCATCCTTCTGATTTTTGGAGGAATAACATGAAAAACAGAATCCTTTCTTTAATACTTTCACTTGGCATGACTGCGTCGCTTGCTGCGGCGCAGCTCAGCCCGGTGGCAATGGCAGAAGAAAACGAAGATGTTTCCATAGGTTTCTACACTGAGGTAGATACATCTGAGGACAGTACCAAAGAAGAAGACAACCGCACCGTGCCTGTTCCGCTTTTCAACGATGTTAATGAAATTCTGGTTACATTTTGCGGAAGCCTTCTCGATTTCGAACAACCTCCTGTAAACGAGGATGGCAGAGTCCTTGTTCCCATGAGAGAAATTTTCGAGGCAATGGGAATGGCGGTAGACTGGGATGATGCTTCACAAAAGGTGACTGCCACATCAAGCGGCAAAACAATTGAGCTTACCATAGGTGAGGGCACTGCTCTTGTTAACGGAGAATCCGTAACTCTTGACACTCCTGCAAAAATAATTTCAGGGCACACACTTGTTCCCGTGCGTTTCATTGCCGAAAGCTCAGGCTACAGAGTATATTGGGATACATCAATGAGACCTAGAGTAGTCATTATGCCCGAGTATTCTCCCGAGGTTTATGCATCTCTTGATTCTTTTATTGACGAATGCTTATCCGAGGATCTTTTAAACTGGATAATCAGTCTCTACGATGCCGAAACCTCTGCATTCTATTTCAAAAAGAGTGCCAAGGAAACCGAAGGCTTTTTGCCCGACCGTGAGACAACCTCAAAATGCCTGAGAATGCTCGAAACTCTCGGTGTTCTGGACACCAAAAATTTATCCGAGGTCTACACCGACGAGATGCTTGCAAATCTCACTGCCTTTGCTCAGCAGGACCAGAGTGATGAAGACGGTATCTGGTACGAAAAGCCCTGGGGACATTATATAGGAGAGTCCAAAAAGAACTATGCTTCGGGAGGCGCAATGCAGGTTCTTGGAATGACCGGCGGAAAACCTCTCTATCCCACTGCGGCTGAGCGTCTTGCTCAGGATGAAGCAGGCGGAGAAACTCTGTCGGCTGCAGAGCTTGGTGACAACAAGTTCAACTCACACGAGGATTTTGAAAAATGGTTTGAGGAAGGACTTGCCTGGAATAGTCCATACGCCGCATGTTCATTGCTTCTTACAAATCTTGGCTACATAAGAGCTGCCGGTGATGACTATTATGACCTTGCAATTGAACTTTTGTTTAAAAAAATCAGCCCCAACACCGGACTTCCCATGACCAAAGATGCCGAAACCGGCGTATGGCTTGAACTTGTAAACACCGATGCTATGAGTGGCGCTTTAAAAGCCTCCAGCCTTATTCGCGAAAGTCACTGGCCAAGCCTTTCGGGCAGAGACTATGCATGGCCCTATTTTGACAAGGCAATAAGAAGTGTCATTGAGGTTATGTTCCTTGACGAAGACAAATATCATGCTTGTGACATTGCAAACGCATGGGTGCTTTTAGAACTTATGCTTCGCTCACAAATTAATGTAAATGAAGTTCCCGAATACAAAGCAGCATATGACTATTATATGGCTAAACTGCCCGAAATGATTGACAAAACAAAGGAAAGGGTTCTTTCGCTCAAAACAGAGGACGGATCCTTCACATATTATTCGGGCTATGGTTCAGGAGGAAATCAGGGTACTAATGCCGCGCTGTTTCACAATGAAGGTGAAATTTCCGGTGCTTCTATGATGGTTGCACTTTTCGGCAGTATGCATAAAACTCTTTTCCTTGATCAACCTAAATTCCTTGGCGATAAATACACACCCGAAGATATCCGCAACAAGCTTCTTGTGGTTGAACCCACCAAAAAGATTGAATTTGCCACCAACAAGACCTACACCTTCGATGATTATGAGCCTGGTAAATTCACCAATCTTGACGGTATGAGAGTTTCTGGAGATGTCAGCATTGCAGAAGATAGTGAATACTGGGGAGAATATGCTCTTCGTGCTCATGGCGACGGTCATTCAGTACCTTATATTACCTTTGATGTTGGAACAAATGCATCAAAAGGCTTCACTCTGGAGTTTGATATGAAATTTGAAGCTCCTTCCGAATCACAGCCATTGTTGGTTTTTGAATTTGGCGGCTTTGAACATGCGGTTCGTTGCAGCATGCGTAAGCAGAACGGAACCTATGTTTTAACCCGTACAACAGACAAGGGTGCAACCATTAAGCAGGGCTTTGACTGGACAGATTATCACAAATTAAAAATTGTATATAATGTTGACGGAGAAACTGCAACCACCGACTTTTACTTCGACGGCCAGCTCATTAATTCAGACGGATTCTATAACAACGGCTATACAAACAGACCTCCCGTTCAGAATATTCCGTGTATTAACTTCAGAGCGGACCATACGACTCCTTTCACAATGTACATCGATAATCTCAGCTTTGCTCAGCACGAATAATTAAATAATATAAACGAAAAACAATTAAAATATAAGGGGATGTAAAGAATTCGTGTGAATTTTTTTGCAGCCCCTTAAGAGTTATTATTTTAAATTGGGGTTTGTCGCTCTGTTTTGCGTTAGTGTGTGAGCCTTCTCCCTGGTGGAGAAGGTGTCAAGCTTGCTTGACGGATGAGGGGATAGTGACACTCCAAGAAAAGAGCACTTGTGCGAATTTGATTGGTTAGTGGAGCGTTAAAAATCAGCG
>JAZNUS010000152.1:0-3236 GCA_045592485.1 Clostridia bacterium
GCGTTAAAAATCAGCGTTTTCAATAGTTTGAACGATTTTCAAATTTATATTTGAATTTACTTTCTTTTGTTTCCCCTCATCAGTCACCTTACGGTGACAGCTTCCCCACCAGGGGGAAGCCTCACACATCAGCCCAATCCCTTCTCACCGCAAAACCCCAATTTAACTTTTCATCCCATCAAAAAACTGCAACCCCTGAGGGCTGCAGTTTTAATTTTGTCTTATCCGTTCAAAGACCGGCTCTGAAGTCGGTTTTAATTTATAAAATCCGCTTCGGCTACCGTATGATTATTTCTTCTTTATCTCTCAGGGGTTTGAGGTCAGATGTCCAATAGAAGATTTCTGCTTCATCATCCGCATCAAATTCTATGCTCGAATATCCCTGTTGTTTCACTGTTTTTGACTCTATTCCCTTTGAAGTTTTTGCAAAAACAACAATATCGTCGTCACACTCTTTGTATATTCTTGCAATAATTTTGTTCTCCTTTATGTAGGGTTCTGCAAAGCGTGCATGCTCAAGAACAATTGTTCCGCCATCCTCGACAATGATATATGCGCCTTCCTCTTCCTCCTTGATTACAGCATTTGCATAAACAAGAATGTTTTTATCAATATAAAGACCGCCTACGCATATCTTATCCATTAACTTGCTCGTAATTCCGGTGTGGGGATCGTATGTATGAATGGCTTTGTCGGTGTTGAAATAAAGCTTGCCGTTGTATTCGGCGAGGCCTGAATACAGCCTGTCGTTGCTGTACCATCCGTCTTTAAAATCCCATCTTTCATCGGCACCGGCAAGATTTTCGTAAACTATGTTTCCCTCTTCATCAACCAGATTGTCCCCTTCAATCCAGTAGGCTTTGCCATGACAGTAGGCAACCTCTGCTGTGCTTTCGTGCCAGGGAGCATCGTCGAATCTGGTGGAATCTGCCTCAAGGTCACCAAGGTCGAAGCCGTAGTGAGGATCAGGAAGAGCCTGTATGCATCCGGTGCTTATAAGCTCGTAGATGTGGTTTACCTCTCCGCAGTTGTCGGTGTCGTCCCAGGTTACATCAATGTGGTACCATTCTCCGTCAACCTTCACAAGGTTCCACGCATGATTCATCACCTCTGACGATACAAAACGGGTTTCAATGCCCAGCTTATTCATCATATAAGTAAACGCAAGAGTGTAGCCCTGACAAACACCAATCTTTTTTGTCATAATCTCAAGGGTGTACTGGTGGTGGTATTCTTCAACATCAACATTACCCGAGGTAATGTCATCATAAAAATCCCAATCATAGCTGAAATGCTCGACCATATAGTCGTGAACTGTCATTACCTTGTCAAAGTCGGACATATTCTCACTGATGAGAAAAAGTATTTCATCGGCAACGGCTTCAATTTCATTTAGTGTCTCTTTGATTTCTTTCTCATCATATGTTTTGTAAAAGGGTTCAATATTTGTAACATATGTTTCGGTTTCATCACTGAAATAAGAGTATGAGCCAAGGACATAGAAGTATTGGGGGTTTGCATAAAGAATCCTCTGATATACTTTTTCGAAATCGGATACTTTGATTTTATATTCCGAAACATCAATAAAGTCTTCCAAGTTATCCCAGCCGGATATGATGGCTTCCTCAACATCATTTCTGCTCATAAGAGAAATTTCGTCCTCGGGAGCAGTATCAAAAAGCAGATTTGCCGGTACAAAGTGTCTTTTTAAATTGTTGTTTTCTGCAAAAACAACTGTTGTTGAAAATAAAATTGCAAGGATAAGCAATACAGAAATAATTTTTTTCACAACATATTCCTCCAAAAAATAGTTATGGCAAAAAGCCTACACACAGACAGTATAGCATAACTGATGTGAAAATGCAATGGGTTGCGGGGAAAATTTGGGTTTATCGGGGTGTTTAACGCAAGGAAGTTGTAGGGGAGGGTCTCCGTGCCCTCCCGTATATATCGATGTTTTCTCACCGGGTGGGCGCAGAGACCCTCCCCTACGAATTCATCTCAACCATCCCGATAAATTCCAATTTATTTGGGCTCTATAATAAATGTTGGGGTGTCCAACAAATAGAGCTCAAGAAAATTTTAAAAAGATAGTAAAAAAAGAGAGCATATTTGTTCAAAATCCGTTATAATGGAATTGACGAGAAACCAAAGAAACGGAGGAACAAAATATGCTCTCTTACAATTATACTAAAGATTTATTAAATTTACAAGGTGTAAATATCATCAATATCGAACATTTTAAATCTCATATTCTAATTTATACTCAATTATCGGTAAAATCTCATATTTGTCCCTGTTGCAAACATGAAACCTCATATATTCACGATTATCGAAAACGCAAAATTAAAGACTTATCTATTTCAGGAAAACACGTTACTCTCATTCATAACCACAGGAGATATGTGTGCAAACACTGTGGAAAAAGATTCGGAGAAGACAACTCTTTTGCTCCCAAATATTATCGTGTTACATTGCGATTAATTAATGAGATTTTCAAAAAAACTGAATCCGAAATATCATTTACAAGCATTGCAAAAGATGTGAATTTATCTGTTTCAACTGTTATTCGTTTCTTTGATATGTTGGCTTATGATAAACCCAAGAAACTTCCGCAAGTGCTCTCTATTGATGAATTTAAAGGAAATACAGGTAAGGAAAAGTATCAAGTAATTATCACTAACCCTGCTGATGGAACAGTATTAGATATATTGCCGGACAGAAAACAAAGTCACTTAATTTCATATTTTAAAAAATGGAATCGTGATGAAAGAAGTGCAGTTAAATTCTTTGTCAGCGATATGTGGAAACCTTATGCAGAGTTATCTGAAATATACTTAAAAGAAGCTACTCAATTAGTTGATAAATATCATTATGTACGCCAGGTAATATGGGCATTTGAAAGAGTGAGAAAGAAAATTCAAAAGAAGTATGGAAAGGAAAACAGATTACTGTTTAAGCACTCGAAAAGAGTATTAACTATGCGAAGAAACAAACTTAAACCGGAGCAATCAGAAAAGGTTGAATACCTCTTGTATTTTAATGACGATTTGCGGAGTGCATACCATTTAAAAGAACTGTTTTATGAAATACTTGATTGTGATGATAAAAAGAAAGGCAAGGAATTGCTTTCTAAATGGATTTTAATAGCTCAAAACAGTAGATTAAAAGATTATCAAGATTGTGCCACAACATTGCAAAACTGGTCGAAATCAATATTTAATACTTTTGACTAT
>JAZNUS010000153.1:0-3532 GCA_045592485.1 Clostridia bacterium
ATTTTATGAGTTTTGATTTTAAGACAGCGGTTAAGCTTTATAAAGAAAATCCTACAAGTGAGAAGTTGAGCGAGGTTGCGGATAAGCTTCTCTCTGAAATGACTCTTAAAGAAAAAATCCGTATGATGCGTGGTCATGCTATGGGTGTAACCATTAAAAATGTTTTCACTCGTGGCAGGTACTATAATGGTGAGGCTTATCCTGCAGGCGGTTGCAAAAGGCTGGGTATTTCACCCGTCCTTTTCACGGATGGTCCTCGTGGTATTGTTATGGGTAAATGTACTTGTTTTCCCGTTTCAATGCTTCGCGGTGCAACCTTTGATGACGAATTAGAATATGAAATCGGTCAGGTTATGGCTAAGGAAGCTAGTGCTTTCGGTGCCAATCTTTATGCAGGTGTTTGTATAAATCTTCTTCGAAATCCCAGATGGGGCAGAGCCCAGGAAACCTATGGTGAAGACCCGTTCTTGCTTGGCAAAATGGGTGCTGCTCTCACAAAGGCAATGCAGGAAAACGGTATAATTGCCTGTCCTAAACATTATGCTCTCAACAGTATTGAAGATTTGCGTTTCAGCGTTGATGCCAAAGCTGATGAAAGAACTCTCCACGAGGTCTATTTGCCACATTTCAAAAATTGCATCGATGCAGGTGCAATGTCTATTATGGGTGCATATAACAAAGTAAACGGCACTTATGCTTGTGAAAACAAAGAGCTTTTAACTGATATTCTTCGTGATAAATGGGGCTTTGAGGGCTTTGCACTTTCCGATTTTGTTTATGGTATTTATGATGCCGCAAGAAGCGTTAAAGCAGGTATGGATGTTGAAATGCCCTATACATTCAGATATGCTTTCTTGAACAGTAAGCTGAAAAAAAGTGAGCTTACTGAGGCTGATATTGATTTATCAGTAATTAGAGTTCTTAAAGCACTTATTAAAACATTGCCCGAATATAAAACGCAACCTAAGTCCGTTATTCTTGCAAAAGAGCATATCGAATTATCACGTAAGGTTGCAGGCAAGGGTACAGTTCTTCTTAAAAATGAGAACAAAACTCTGCCCGTTGCCAATGGTAAGAAAATTGCCGTTGTTGGTAGATATGCAGATAAAATAAACGTTGGCGACCACGGTAGCAGTAGAGTTTACAGTCCATATACTGTTACTGCATTTGAGGGCATCAAAAACCGATTTGGTGCAGAGAATGTAGTTGTATATAATGGTTGCGATATTGCTAAAGCTACTGAAACCGTTAAGGATTGTGACTACGTAATTGCTTGTGTTGGTAGTGACTACAAGCAAGAGGGAGAGTTCCTTGTAAACAGAGGTAACATTAAGCAAAAGCCTATTGGTAAGGGTGGCGACAGAGTGAATTTGAGAGTGCCTGAAGAGGATGTTGCTCTCATTAAAGCCTTGTCAGAAACAGGCAAAAAGCTTGTGGTTAATGTAATGGGTGGTAGCGCCTATGTTATCAAGGAATGGTCTGATTCAGCAGATGCAATTCTCTTCTCATTCTATAGCGGTCTTGAGGGCGGTAATGCACTTGCAGATGTTATAAGCGGTGATGTAAATCCTGGCGGTAAATTGCCATTTACTATTGCTTTTGAAGATGCTGATTATCCCTCATTCTTACGCATTGAAGATAGCACTAGAGAAATTGATTACGGCTATTACCATGGCTATACATCGTTTGATAAGAAAGGAATTGAACCTCAGTATCCATTCGGTTACGGACTTTCATATACTGATTTTGAAATTGAAAACGAGAGAGTTTTACAAACTGAAAATGCAGTTGTTGTTTCAGCAGATATTAAAAATATCGGTTATGTTGATGGAGACGAGGTTCTGCAGATTTATGTTTCGAGCGAAAATTCAGAGCAGGACAGACCCGTCAAGCTACTTAAAGGCTTTAAACGAGTTAGCGTTAAAGCAGGTGAGAGCGTAAGTGCAAGGGTTGAAATAGACCTTGAAGATATAAAATTCTACAATGCCGAAACAGGCGAATGGGCGCTTGACAAGAGCTACACCATCCTCGCAGGTACAAACAGCCAAAATGCAAAAGCTGTTGGCAGAGTTGAGTTTTAATAAGATTTATAAGATATGGTGAGGTGTAGTATGGCATCAAGAGTTATGCATTTAGCGATTGTTAATGAGATTATGAAACAAGTGCATATTGAAGATGTTGAGCGTTTCCGTCTTGGTGTTGTTCTGCCTGATGCCTATAAGCACAATATTCAATCAGCTACCGACAGCCATTTGAAATACACCACTGAAAACGGTACAAAAAAGACTTATAAATTAGCTTGGTTTCGTGAAACCTACGGCGAGCTAATGAAAACGGATGAACTGTATCTTGGTTATTATTTGCATTTGATTCAGGATACCATTTTCCGTTATTTCGTTTATTCCTTACACAATTGGGACCCATACCCGAAAGGGAATATTGAACGGCTACATAATGACTATAAGTTACTGAACAATTATGTAGTGAATGAATACAACATAAGCAAATCTTTGGTGATTCCTGAAGATATAAACGAGGAGCCGATTTTTGAATTTTATCCTTTTGATACCGAGCAGTTATCTGCAGATTTCAAGACGGATTTTGAGCTTTATAATGATGGTGAAGCGTTCTTCTTTACTCAAAAAATGGCGGATGAATATATAAAAATGGCAACAGAAAAATGCCTTGAAGAAATCAAGGCATTGGAAAATGGTAGCTTTACCATTGATGAAATGGAATGGGCGTGGGACAAGAATCCGCCGAGACAGAATGTGTTTCAAAGGTTGAAGAATAAATTAACAAAATGACAGGAGAACATTATGAGCTACATAATGGATTTGAGAAAAGTGGTTGGGCACAGACCTTTATTGCAAGTTGGTGCAAGTGTTATTGTGGTTGATGAGTGTGGTCGCATTTTGCTTCAATTACGCAGTGATAATAACACTTGGGGTTATGCCGGCGGTTCGGTAGAAATAGATGAAAAGGTTGAAGATGCAGCTAAGAGAGAACTATATGAAGAAACAGGCTTAATTGCTAAAGAATTAACTCTTTTAGGTGTGTTTTCAGGCAAAGATATGCACAACATTTACCCCAACGGCGATGAAGTATCAAATGTTGATATTGTTTATATCTGCAAAAGCTACGAGGGTGAATTGAAATGTCAGGCAGGAGAGGTAGAGAAACTAAAATTTTTTGATGTTTCTGATTTACCTGATAACATTTTTAAGCCAAATTTACCGGCAATTGAAGAATATATTGTAAAGTATAAAACAAGGTGACGAATAATGATTAAAATAGATGCAGGGGAGTTCTTTCTTGTTGAGCCGTGTGAGGAATATGCAGAGCAGATTGCTGAATATAAGCAGGCTTTTCTGGATGCAGACTCCTCAATGGATGGTTGTGGTCCGCTTCGCAGATGCGAGGACCCACTTACATATATTTCAGAGTGCAGAAAATACACATCACTCGAAACACTACCCGAAGGATGGGTTTTAACAACGCAGTTTTTCTACATCCGTAAATCTGACAATAG
>JAZNUS010000154.1:0-23128 GCA_045592485.1 Clostridia bacterium
TGAAACCGTCTTTTTTTCTGTGTTTATTGAATTTTAATTGATTTTAAATCAGTTTTTAAAAAGCGTTTAAATAAATTTTAAAGCATCTTGTAATGCCCTTGTTAAATTAATTGGCGGAAAGGAAATTTTTGAACTTTTAAAGTGAAATCACTTCCTTTTGAGTATTTAAGAGGTTTTGAGGGATATTTTTTAAATTTTAACAACCAAAATTAACACGCAAAGTGACAAAACATAAAATTTGGGTAATTTTTCACAAATAGTCAGTGTTTATGCATGTTTCAAGAGATGAATTTCTCGGCCGAAAAAGGTGCCAAATTTACGAAATAGAAACAATATAACCGTTATTCGAGGTTGATAAGAAATATAAGATGTTATTTCTTTCTATGGATGTAAAATTAGAACCAGAATCTATACTTTCTTTTAACGATAGGCATAAATTACTATAGAGACTGCTTGCATCCATAACATCATTTTTTTCATCAAGTAGCGAAACCACGCTTGTAAATATAAATTCATTAAACTCTGATTCAAAAGTGAGTTCTACACCTGTGATATCACCGGTTGTGGTCGGCAAATACTCGGAATATGCTAAGCGAAAATTATATTTAGGATATTCTTCTGTGTACACATATTTTGTGGTTACATCTGTAAAGGTTGACATCAATTCTTCCATTGCAATTCCAGTTAATTCAGTAAACGAATTGATAAATGTCTTAGCTGTAGTGGCGAACTTGCTGATTTTAACATTTGAAGCATCATCATTATCACTTAATTTATCACGGAATACCACATCAGAAGAATCATTTTTGTTAGCTTTTAAAACCGAAATGCGAGGGGCATCTTCCATAAAATAATTTAGCATATATTTTAAGCCATTTATCTTTACAGTTCCCACCCCGTGGTCTCCGTCTTTTTGGCTTTCTTCTTTTTGCTTTTCAACTAAATCTTCATAGAGTTGAGCAACGCTTTCTTCTGTAAATGAGTTGTCTACAGATGTCGCCCATGCAGCGAACACATCAAGGTCAAAATTCTTCTTAAACACGATGCTTGTGGCCGACAGATTATGGGTAGTAGCATCCTCGTGGTAATCTACTTTTATGTTGTAGTTTTCCTTTGCATCGGCAAATGTTCCAATGTCTTGATTATCTTTGGTGGTTTCTGAAAGTGTATGTAATTTTATGCCAGATTTATCAACGAAATTAGATATAAAATCTTTTCCGCTGATGCCGTCCTCTGCAATACTTCCGTTTTTAGTTCCTCCGCATCCGGTTGACAACAAAAAAATTAAAATCGCAAGAATGAGTGATAATTTTTTCATATATACCCCCTATTTTCTTCTCCAAAAATCTGGAGTCGTGTATATTACATTGTCTATTCGTTTGAAGCTTCTTGTTTCAAATCGTATTCGCTTTCGGAATACGATGGAAGTGTTTTGGCGTAAATGTCAGTAGCTCCAATGAGTTTGATTTTATCCCGGTCGTCGGAAAGTTTGTGCATGATAGCTATGATTTCCTCATCGTTTTTATCAAACACATACGATGTCATTTTACCTGTTAATATGTAATCGGTAGATGTTTCAAACAATTTTGCAATTTCGGCTACAACTCTAAAGTAAGAATTACTCTTGCCAGATTTCCAGTCTGTAATTGTTTGTTTGGTTATTTTTAGGTCACCGATTTCTGATAATTTAGCCGCAAAGCTTTCCTGAGTAAGCCCCGCATCATCGACTAAGTTCATTATTCTGTCAACAATAAGCATTGAAAACACCACCTTATAAGAAAAATTCTTATAAAAGTGTTGACAGTAAGAATTTTTCTTGTTATAATATGTATATGTTAATGTTTAAACAACAACAAAACAAGGCATAAGAAACCATATGCTGCCGAAGTACTGCAGACTATCGGCAACATATGAAAAAAGAAATCAACTTTATCTTATCACATTGTGAAAGGAAAAGCAAGAATTTTTTAGGAGGTATGACATGGAATTTAAAGTACATTTAAATGACGATGAAATGGCGTTTTTAAAGCAATTTGCCGAAAAACATAAAAACGGAGCTAAGGACAATGTCGGAACTGCGACACCGATTCATGTTGTGGAGAGGACACAAAAAGAATTTGTGCAATGCGAAGATGGTGATGTGTGGATAGATGCTGACAACGACTATGCCGAGTATAGCAAGCTTGATGCACTAATTGCAGAAAGAAAAAAACAAGGCAGTCAGCTTCCCTACTTTCACGAGGTCGATCTGGAATGGGTAGATGGAACACTTGTTACCAATGAAAATGAATATGTGGAAGCATATAATCTTAATATCTACAGAGGGAGATATGTTATATCCTTCCGTCCGGTTGCTTTCTTCTTCATTCTTGATGAAGCAAAACGATACAAAGACGGATATCAAAAACACAACTGTGGCGACTGTAGGATATATACATATAGTTTAGGTTACAGCAACAACGGCGATTTACCCGTTTTCAGAGAGTTGCTTATGAAGATGGGAACTACTCTTTTGAAGGGTGAAGACGAAAACATAGAAAGCGAGGAATTACTATGACATATGAGTGTAAAATATGCGGCAAGATATGTAAAAATGTTTTCGAAGCTGCGTATCATGCGAGACTTGAACACAAAATGCAGCTTCCGAAGGCGGATTTTCAAAAAGCCTGGAACTATTATACAAGACATATTAGAGCGGGGATAGTTACCGGGGCAGAGGTTTTGATGTATATGATAATAATTTTGCTTAAAGCAATATCTTTTCCCGGACATTTAATATATAGGAGGCTACAATGATTTTTGATCTGCCTCGCATTATCAGCGACAGCAAATCCGGAAATATGGCTCTTTATACCGGAAGCACTGAAATTATGAGAGATGTATATTTCCAGGGACTCATACATCAACTTGCAAAATTTCAAAAAGAATACGGAAGCATAAAAATGAGGTACAAGCCTCCCGGGATAATTGAAATTGATGGAAGGTTGATATATCTTGAACTTTTCGACAGTCCCAAAAGAAAAGATGTTGTAAACGAAGAGCCTATATATAAATATATAGTTTGGTGATAATTGAAAGGAATGAAAAAATGAACAGATATAAAAATAGATTTGCTGTGCCGTTGGCTCAGCTCGGAATGAGACAGGTTGACTTATTGTATGAAATTCAGAAGCGCGGATATCCGCGTTTGAATCAGCAACAGCTCAGTGCATATGCAAGGGGTGCGACGGTGGGTCCACAGGCTGATGCGGTGCTCAAGCTCGGCGATGCCATTATTGATGAATGGAAGAGCCAGAGAGGAAAGAGGCTTGCGCAATGAGAGGAAAAAGACCTACATACAATCAAAAAAAGCGAATCAAGAAGCTCGGTCTGAACTATGAGAACTGGCTTGTAGTGAGAGACAATGCCAATGAGTTTGTGCTGATGCACAGGCTCAGCGGAACAATCAAAAGAGCTTCGGCGGAATTGGCGAGGTGAGGTAACAGTGACATATCTGACAACAAGTGAAGTTGCAGAGCTTGCAGGGTGCAGTGACAGGAGAATAAAGCAAAAAGCGCAATGCG
Source organism: Clostridia bacterium (assembly GCA_045592485.1). GTDB lineage: Bacteria > Bacillota > Clostridia > UMGS1810 > UMGS1810 > RGIG1828. The sequence goes on from JAZNUS010000154.1 coordinate 3,564, forward strand.
GCGAACTTGTTTTCGTTGAAGGCTTAAATGCAAATAAACACAAGCAGTATATGTTCCCCTTAAGTAATCTACCCTCCAATATCAAACAAAAATATTATGCCCGACTTAAAGCTGAGACTGCTTCTCTTGCTCCTGCTCCTGCAAAAAAGCTTGAGAGTTTCAGTGAAAAGGAACGCGAGCAGATAAAGCTCTGGACGGACATTTTGGAGAGGTGGCAGAGTGCACGAAACTGTTGGAGTGGTAACAAGACGGACGCTGATGCGCACTTCATCAGCATGATTAAGCTCGAAAAAGGCGAGTTTTTCCCCATCAGCACCAAGACCTTGTATCGAAAATGGGAATCATACAAGTCGGGCGATTTGGAAGGACTTACGGAACGGCGTGGCGGTTCCAACAAAGGGAGCAGCTCTATTCCTCAAGATATTTGGGACTATTTTGTATTCCTCTATCTTGATGAACGACAGCTCCCGAAAAAGCAATGCTATGATTTGGCTCTGCAGTGGGCAAGTGAAAACTGCCCCGAATGTGTGCCCAACATGCCGAGCTATGTGACATTTCTAAGACGGATTGAAAAAGAAATTCCCAAAGCGGTGGACATTGCAGGACGATTTGGTGACAAAGCTTGCGCCGACCGTGCTGCTCCCTACATAACGAGAATATATGACGCTCTGATGCCAAATGACTACTGGATAGCGGACAACCACACTCTTGATATCATTTCGAGATATGACGGTGGCGAGACAACGCACCGATTGCACTTGACCGCATTTATTGACGCACGGTCCGGGGTGATGGTGGGTTGGAACTTGACGGACAACCCATGCAGTTCGAGCACAATACTTGCCTTACGAAAAGCGATACTCAGATTTGGTATTCCGAAAAAGGTATATTTTGATAATGGTTCCGAGTTTTTAACACACGATATTGCAGGCAGAGGACACCGAAAGAAAAAAAGCCAGGAAGGAACTATTGAACCACCGCCTATATTTGCAAGACTTGGCATCGAAATGACAAATGCCATAGTTAAAAATGCAAAGGCGAAACCGATCGAGAGAACCTTCAACACATTTAAAGGCACAATAAGCAGGCTCTTTGAAACATTTTGCGGTGGTAATGTTCTGGAACGCCCGGAAAACCTTAAGCTTACACTTAAAAAAGGGAAAATACCGACAGACAAGAGTCTCAGTGCTCAGATTGACGAACTGATAGACGGTGTGTACAATGTGGGAGCATATGGCGGTCAGGTAACCAAGGACAAAGATAAGCGCCGCATTGATGTATGGAACGAATATATCGAAGCCATCAGAAAGCCTAAAAATGAGGATGATTTAAACTTAATGCTGATGCGCAGCACAAGAGTTCAGACCGTGAAAAGAAATGGTGTGTGTCTCAATATTTCGGGTGAAAAGCTTGAATATTGGGATGAAAACACATGGAAGCTGCTTGGACAAAAGGTATATGTGAGATATGACCCGGAAGACTTAAATGAGGTCAGAATATATGAAGCCGAGACGGACAGGTTCATTTGTGTGTTGCCGCTTAGTCTTGAAACATCTATCCTTTTTGATGCAGAAGGTGAAGATATTGCGCTTGCTCAGCAAAAGGTGCGCAAAGCTCACAAAGCTATCAAAGCCAACCTTAAGGAATACAAAACAAGGCTTCCTGCAGCACAGCGAATTGATATGCTTGATATGCAGCTCAGAAGAGCTCATAGCGGAAAAGCCGAGTTTGTCATCAAGCAACCCTCGGTGGTAGTTCCGGTACTTTCGGGCGAAGACTCTGAGCCACGGTTCAAGGCTGTGTCCGGAGAGAAGACAGCAGTAGTGATTGATATAAACAAAATGAACAGAAATGCTCAGAAGAGGAGATGAATACATGAAAGAATTTGATTTAAAGAAGCTCAGGAAGAAAAAAACGAGCAAGCTGACAATAGAAGAGGTTAATGCACTTGCCAGAGCTGAAAATTTGAGCTATGGAAAATACTGCGAAAAACATAATTTGTATGGAAACATGAAAGGGTGATGATAGTGGGAAAGTATAGTTCAGAACAAAAAGAATTCATTCTAAAAAAACTGTTTGATTTCGCTGATGAAGTGGGAAGCATAAGTAAAACAAGTGAATTTACAGGAGTGTCAGCTTCCGTCATTTCTTCGCTCAGAAGCGGAAAATATAAGGGTGATGAAGATGGTATGTATGAAAAGCTTGAGGCATATTTTGCCGCAAGAGAAACTGCGGAGTTTGTTAAATCCGATACCGAAGAATATGTGCCGACATCGATCAGTGAAAATGTTTATGCCATAATTAAAAATTGTCAGCTCAAGGGGGGCCTGGCGATTGCGTCGGGCGATGCCGGAGTTGGTAAAACAAAAGGGGCTCAGAAGTTTGTTTCGGACAATCCGAATTTATCAATACTTGTGACCGCAAATCCGTGCCTCAAGGGTGTGAGAAGTATGCTTAAGATGCTTTGTGATAAGCTTGGTATATCAGAGAAATCAATAGATGAAATGTGGCTTGCTGTGGCAAATAAGCTTCGCGACAAAATGGTTATTATAATTGATGAAGCACAGCATCTTCCGATAAAGACTATTGAAGCACTTAGGGCTCTGTCGGATTACTTTAACGATAAAGGTCAGACACTCGGTATTGTCTTTGTTGGTAACAATGAAGCTGCATACAATTTCAGAGGTAGCAAAAGAGCTGATTTTGCTCAGATAATCAACCGAACCAAACAAAGCAGACAGTATTATGCTTCTCAGATAACCGAAAAGGATATTGTAAAGCTCTTTCCTGCTCTGGCAGGGAAGTCGAATGAAATTGAATTTATGCTTGCAATAGCACGAAGTAAACAGGCACTCAGAGGCGCCGCCAATCTCTACAGCAACGCATGTGATAATGAGAATACAAGCTATGAGGGACTTGTGGCAATGGCAAAGAGTATGGAAATAGAAATTTAAACGGAAAGGAATTGAAAATATGCGTAAAATTATCAGAAAAACCACCAAAACAGGTGCTATAACTTTGACTAAAGATATCAGACATGATATCGGTCTCACAGTAGGACAGGCGGTGGATATTACCGTTAACGATGACAAATCTGTCACCATCCGGAAGCATGTTGCATCATGCTTCTGTTGCGGAAGTGTTGATAATGTTAAGGTGTTTAAAAACTATGAGATTTGCGAGAACTGCAGAAAGGAGCTGGCGGAAAATGAAACAATCTGATTTGATAGCCGACAAAGTCAACAGGCTTTGCAGCCTCAAGCAAAAAATTGAAGAACTCAAAAAGGAAGCTGACGAAATTGAGGGCTTTTTCCTAAAGTGCGCCGAAGAGGATTTGGCAGACACCAAACTTAAAACAGCAAAATACCACGGCAAAGGACAATTAAGTGTGAGTGCAAGCTATGCCACAACTACGAGGCTGCTTTTCCCTTCTGTGCTCAAGGAGCTCTTGGGAGAGTCATTCAAGGATGTTGTAAAGGAAGAGGTGAAATACACTCTGACGGACCCTGGCAAAAGAATGCTTTCCGGCATATTCCTCAGACAGTACACCCCGACTACCGTGCAGAAGGTTATCAACGAGATAACAGAGGATTTTGACACAAGAGCAGCACTTATGAAAAAGTGTCGTGGGGCAAAATTTGAGACGGACAAAAAGGCTTTGATGTCGATTGCCGGACTCAGCGAAAAAGATGCCGAGCACTATGCATACTTTATTTCGGAAGCGGCATGTTGGGAACAATTTGCCAAACTCGTCAGTCTGAGCAAATACAAGGATAACATTGAGCTTGCCATTGAAAAAATTGACGCTGCTGTTGTGGCAACAGAAAATCCAAAGGTTGAAGTGAACTATGAATAACACTGACTACACAAAGGCCATATATGCTACGGCAAATAAGCTCGGTCTTTGTGACAGGCTCTCACCAAAGGAAGATGAGCTGCATAGTATTGTGTTCAGACTGACAAGCAAAGGATCAGTGACTAAGCTTACGGAGTTTGAGGCAAAAAAGGTGCTTCGAGAGCTCGACAAACTAAGGACGGATAAGATATCCCTTGCACAACACAAAAAAGCATGGGCACTTTTTTATCACCTGAAAGAACTCTCTCCCGGATCAGCATCGGACGGAGAGCGGATGGCAGGGATTGTACTAAAAGTATGCGGCAAAAGGGTGAAGCCTGCAAAGCCATTAAAATATCTTGATTGCTCTGAAGCTGAAAAGGTGATTGAGACCATAAAGCGATACATAAGGTCTTGCGAAAATAAAAACAAGAGGTGATGCATATGAAACCGGAAGATATCATCATCGAAGATTTGCCGGAAGTATATCAGCATTTGAGTGCACTTGTGGGAGTGGAAAATATGCTCATAATTGCCAAAGCGTTTGGTGGCGGAGAAAGCATATATTTTCCAAAGCTTGAAGCAATACACCGCCCTGCGCGTGACAAACAGATTATTGAGGAATTTAATGGCTACAATTTTAAGCAGCTTGCCAAAAAGCACGGTCTTTCAGAAGTGCGTGTGCGCTCCATCGTCAAGGATTATGTTGATTTTGAACGCAACAAACCTGCTCCCGGTCAGATAACTGTGTTTGATATATTGGAAAACGGATATTAATTTAAAGGGTTTTGAAATCGGTTTAAAATCGGTTTTAAAACCCTTTTATTGTGTTTCACAAAAACATTTTAATATTTTGCTTTATATATATAATGGTAAAATCAAAGCAAGAATTACGCAAGGAGTTGAATTTATGGTTGAAAATATTGTACAGGCTGTGGTTATATCGGTTATATGCTTAGTTATCACTACATTGGTTGGAATTATCGGATATTTTCTGAAACAGACGATGGCACGAGTTGATGCCAATGAAAAAGATGTTGCGGATATCAGGGAAAATTACGAGCCTGCAAAAGCGCATGAAAAAGACGCGGAAGCCTTTAATAAAAAACTTGATGACATTGAAAAAGAGGTAAAAAGCTTTAAGGACACATATCTGGAAAAAGAGGACTTTATCAGAAACATGGCAGAGATAAATCACAAATTTGACAGAATGGACGACAAGCTCGACAGAGTTATAGCGCTGCTCAACAGGGAGGGGAAATAAATGGACAGGGAAACACTTTTGAAAAAAGCATCATCGGTATCATTCAAAAAAACAAACGGATTAGTTCTCAGAACAATCAATATTCTCAGAGAGAAATACAACAAGCTAGATGTTGTTCAGGAAATCCTGGAAGACTCTGGAACAGATGTTAGCTCTTTTGTTGACTCGGTGAATTTTTTGAGCATGGAGGGATATATTCAGCTTCGTACCATTGACGGACACGCAACCGTAGACATTGCAGATGCTTCGTACAAGGATTGTGAAGCAAAGGTCACCGGCAAGGGTGTGAGACTTCTTGCAGGTGGCATAAATGACGATATGATTGAGGTGTGAGCTGTGGGAAAGAAAAACCGAAAATGCTCAAAAATAGACCGCATGCCTTTAAAGGTTAAGGATGCGGTAGAGCAAATGATGTTGAACCCCACAATCACCTACCGTGAGATTGTGGAGTACATAAAAAAGCGAGGGTATGAAATATCTTTATCATCAGTTCAGAGACACGCAGCCAATCTTAATGAGTCAGCCTCCACTCTCAGAATGGCTCAGGAAAATTTCAGAGTCATAATGGAAGAGATTGACAAATATCCAAATTTGGACACTACCGAGGGCATCATCAGACTGCTTTCAAACTACACAATGGAAGCAATTAATTCAACACCGGAAGAAAAATGGAAAGACCTCGACCCCATCAAGCTGATGCAACAGGCAACGGCATTAACCAGAGCTGCAGCATATAAGTCAAAAATTGATGTGGAAACTCAGACAAGTCTTGACCGCGGATTTGAATATGTGAGAGACATGATATTTGAAACAATGCGCTCGGAGAACCCGAGGCTGTATGAGCAGGTTAACAAATTCATCGACAAAAAGCAAAGGGAGCTGAAAGAATGATTCACATGTATGCACTGACCGCCAACAGCGGTGAAGAGCTCAAGGCTCTGAGTCAGCTATGCAAAATCGAAGGTGTCAGAACATATCTTCCACAGATAACAATCTATGAACGCAGAGGCGGAGCATGGCACCCTAAAGAAAAAATGCTTATACCGGGTTACATCTTTGTAGAGTGCAATCTGTCACCCGAGATATATTACAAGGTGAAGAATGCGGCATATATAAGAGGTTGGATTGGCAAAGGCGAGCCGACGCCCATGAGCGAGGAAGACGCAAAATTTATCTCGTTTATGGCAAACGGCGAGGAGCCGATACCAATGCTGCAGTTTGATTCACCGTTTCTTAAAAAGACCATCATCAGAGCAATTGACAAAAGACAAAAGCGAATAAAAGCTACAATCATGGTGATGGGCAAAACACATACAGTGACATTCGGATATCTGTCGTGAGATCTCTGACGACAGATGCGCAATTCAAAATCTTTTGCATTAACTTTGGATTGATTCGTCTCCAAAGAGAGGGCAAGGATACATAAAATTAAAGCCGGTTTTTAAAAGTTTTAAAATTTTTAAAAACCTGAATGGCGAAGCACACCCTTTTTTGTTTACTCCGGGGTTCGGATCAGTAGGCAAGAAAGTACAAAAAACACATTTTTTAATAAATATTCAAAAATTACGGTGTCGGGTTTGGTTCTGACACCGTTAAAAAACATTAAAATGCCATTAAAGTTTTTTAAAAGAATTTTTTGGGCATTCTTTTTTGTTTGAAGAAAAAACAAGGCTTAAAATGGTGATTTTGAGGTTTGTTTCAAAGACAAATTGCATAAACGGAACGACATGAAGGTCGTTCCCTACGAAAAAACAATAAAATCATATCGAAAGGAGGTATAATCTTGATAAATTTTAAAAGAAACAGCATAAAAAACCTTGCAAGTGCATTTTCAAAAAAGAATACGGTCACAATTGAAAAAGATTATGCCTCTGAATTTGCATCATATTTCGGCGCAAAGCCCAAAAGGAATTTTGGCTCAGGTGATGATGAGTTCAATCACTATGGCAAGCTTGATGATATTCTGAGAGCTGTGAAAAGTAATACGGATTATCACGATGTATTCACACCAAAGCAGAAAGAAACAATCAACATGTTCCGCGATGGGAAATTCAAGCGACTCAACATTCTTGACGGCTCAGTACGAAGCGGCAAAACATACATATCTCTTGTTTTGTGGGCTTTGATGATATCTACCAGAGACTACGACGAACGCTTCATCATGGTTGGAAGAACAATCACCACTCTCAAGCGTAACTGCTTAGAACTACTGCAGGAGCTTGTGGGTGATGCAAACTTTTCGTATTCCACATCACGCAAAGAGGCCGAGCTCTTTGGCAGAAAGATATATCTTGAAGGTGCAGACAATGTGCTCTCGGAAGATAAAATTCGTGGCATGACACTTGCCGGAGCATATTGCGACGAAATAACGCTGCTTGATGAAAATTTTTTCCGTATGCTGCTCTCGCGTCTTTCTGTAGAGGGAGCATTCCTGCTCGGAACGACCAACCCCGACAGGCCGACTCACTGGCTGATGCGCGACTACATCAAGCGAAGCGAAGAGCTTGATCTGCTCACAATCAAATATCTGATTGACGACAACACATTCCTCCCTCCGGATTACATTGAAAAAATCAAAAAAGAATATGTGGGGGTGTTTTATGAGAGGTTTATCCTGGGCAGATGGAAGGCTGCAGACGGTGTGGTATATCCTCTCTTTGCAAACGACCCCGAGAAGTTTATAAAAGACTCCATCGACCCCGAAATAATCCAATATGCCACAATCGGCGTTGACTTTGGCGGCAACGGCTCAGCTCACGCATTTATCCTCAACGGATTTACAAAAGGGTTTCGTGAGGTTATCACAATTGATGAATTTTATCTCAAAAAAGAAATCTCCCCCAAGGAGCTTGAGAGCGAATTTGTCAAGTTTGTGCAAAAGGCAAAGAGCAACTTCAGAGTGTATGAGGTGTATTGCGACAGCGCAGAATCAACTCTGATTAAGGGACTTGAAGCTGCAGCTGTAAAAGCAAAGCTTGGTGTGTCGGTGATGAAAGCGAAAAAAGGACCTATAATTAACCGAATAAGATTCTATAACATGCTGATGAGCAAAGGAAAGTATTATGTGCTCAGGGGTTGCGAGAATCTGATTGCAGCATATAAGGATGCAGAGTGGAATTCCAAATCGAAGGACAAAGATGAAAGGCTTGATGATGGCACATTCAATATTGACAGCTTAGATGCCTGCGAATATTCCACCGAACCCTATATGGATGAAATGATTGAAAGAATTTGAGGTGACGGCAATGATAAATCAGATACTCTCAAAGCTCGGCTATAGCTGCGACACTTCGATGCAGGAGCATATGCAGGTGTGGCAAAGCTGGTATGAGGGCTATGTTGAAAAATTCCACAAATACAAAGTATACAACGGCAAGGCATTTATCACCAGAGTACGCGACTCTTTGCGCATGCCGAAGCGCGTGTGTGAGGACTGGGCAGATATGCTGCTCAACGAAAAGGTTGTTATCAATGTAGGTGACGACACAATAAACAAAAGGCTCAGGCAGGTTCTGACCGCCAATGATTTTTATGTGCAGGGCAATCAGCTTATTGAAAAAGCATTTGCTCTGGGAACTGCGGCATTGGTTGAATATGCCGATGCAAAAGGCAACCCGGTCATTGATTACATAACAGGTGATATGATATATCCGATTTCGTGGTCTGGTACCCGAATCACAGAGTGTGCCTTTGGAAGCGAAAAGACGGTGAACGGTGTGGAAACATATTATATCAATATACACACCAAAAACAAGTTTGGTAATTATGTGATACAAAATCGTCTGTTCAAAAAGACAGACGGCACCGAGCTTGATATGCCGGGAGTTGTGGAGGGCATAATCGACACAGGCTCGCCAAACAAACGATTTCAGATAATCACACCCAACATTGCAAACAACATAGAAAAGCAAACACCCATGGGAATATCGGTGTTTGCAAATGCGGTGGCTGAAATGAAAGGCATTGACCTTGTGTATGATAGCTACATAAACGAGTTCAGACTCGGCAAAAAGAGAATACTAATTCCGGTGACCGCCCTGCAGACCGCGAAAGAGGAAGATGGCGTGTCAACACCTGTGTTTGATTACAATGACACAGAGTTTTATGCTCTGCCAGGCATGCCCGACGGTGAGCAGTTTATAAAAGAAATGAACATGGAGCTGAGAAGCAACGAGCACAAAGAAACTCTTGAAGTGCAGCTCAACATGTTCTCTGATGCCTGCGGTATGGGCGAAGACCAATATCAGTTCCAAAGCTCAGGCGGCGTGAAGACTGCCAGAGAGGTAATCTCTGAAAATTCCAAGCTGTTCAGAACACTCAAAAAACATGAGATAGTGCTGAAATCGGCTCTTATTTCTTTGGTTACGGCTCTGCTTGAGATAATGAACATCAAAAATGAGCTTGATACGGTAATCGAATTTGATGACAGCATCATCGAAGACACCGACACAGAATTCAACCGCCGTCTGCAGATGGTGTCGGTTCAGGCAATGAAACCGTGGGAGCTCAGAGCATGGCAGCTTAACGAAACCGAAGAGGAAGCGAAGAAAGCTCTTGAGGGAACTGAAAGTGACGATATCTTTGAGGAGTGATAAAACATGATTACTCCCGATTGGCTCAGTGATGAGCTTAATATATTGCAGACTCACAAGGAGCTGCAAGAGATTATTCTGAGAGATATCACCCGAAGAATACTCAAGACCAACTTCACCGTTACCGACACTGCAGCATGGCAGACAGAGAAGCTGCAGCAAAGCGGTATGGTGTATAAAGACATTATAAAGGAAATATCAAAGGAAACCGAAAAAAGCAACCGCGAAATCCGACAGGCTTTCAAGGAGGCAGGCACCGAGATATTCCGCTATGATGAATCGGAGCTTGAAGCTGCAGGTGAAATTCCCAAGGAGTTTGCAGCTATGAGCCATGCAATGAAGACCGTCATGACTGCTGCACTGAAAAAGGTGACAAAGGAAGTGAGAAACCTCACCGGCACAACAGCCGTGACAAGTCAAAATTCCTTTATCAGAGCATGTGATTTAGCACATATGCAGATTGTGTCGGGTGCTTTTTCATACACCGAGGCAATAAAGATGGCAATCAAAAGTGCTGCCAGAGATGGTGTTACGATTGTTTATCCATCCGGGCACAAAAGCTCACTTGATGCTGCAGTGCGCCGTGCAGTCCTCTCCGGAGTTAATCAGACTACCGGAACCTTGATTAAAATGAGGGCTGAAGAAACAGGACATGACCTTATGCAGCTCTCAGCTCACTCCGGTGCCAGAGAAGACCATGCCGATTGGCAGGGAAAGATAGTTTCCTTAAGCGGCAGAAAAGGTTATCTAAGTTTAGATGACATAGGCTATGGCAAAGTTACCGGGTTTATGGGAGCGAACTGCAGACACACATGGTTTATCTTTTATGAAGGTATATCAAAGCCTGCATATACCAACGAGCAGCTTGAGGCATTCAGAAATGAAACTGTCATCTATGACGGTGAGACAATTCCGATAAGAGAAGCTCTCGATAGACAGCGCGCCATGGAGCGCAGTATCAGACGAAGCAAGCAGGAGCTTGTGATGTTTGATGAAGCTGCCAAAAATGTGACGCTGCCGGAGGAAAAGATGCTTTGGAAAGCGGAATTTGAAAACAGTGCAGTGAAGCTCAAGGCAAAAGAAGCCAAGCTAAAAGACTTTTGTGAAAAAACAGGACTCAAGCGTGACCGCAACCGCGAACAGGTGTTTGCTGCTCAGACCGAGAACAGCATCAGAGCATGGGGCAAGAGTGCAAGTCAAAAGGCAGTGCAATCGGCAAAAAAACAATATAAAGACTTTGTTTCTGTTGTCGGCAAAGAACACGCTCCCGAAACGCTTGACAAATATTATGAGCTGAAATATAATGATAAAGAATATTACAAGTTCTTATCGTTGGATTATAACCGAAAATCTGCTTTGATTAAAAATGCAGATTTAGCTCTGCCAAAGGCCGATATTGCAACAGCTCACGAAGATAAGTTCATAAAATATCTTTTCAACCCGAAAAATCCTGTAGGATTTGCAAAAGGTGAGAATTTTAGAAAAAGGCTTGGATATGATATAAACAATTGGCAAGAATTAAGAAGTGAGCTTCTTGACAAAGCAAGCCAATATCCTGCAAAATTCAAGGGCAAAATCGCATTTGGTGACAGATATGAACAACCTATAATAATGTATGGTAAAAACGGAACTCCGGCAAATGTTGTTGTAGGTTGGTGCTTAGATGATGAAGGTGTGCATCTTACTTCCGCATACATAAAGGAGGTCAAAAAATGAAAATCAAACTATATGACAATGTTGTTTTAAAAGATGGAAGAGTCGCTGCTATTGTTGAAGCTTCCGAAGATGATGTTTTTTTGGCTGATGTAGGTTCTTCTCCGGAAGATTGGGAAACAATTGAAATAACAAAAGATGATATTAAAGGTATCATCAAAGATGTAAATTAACAATCCCTCAGTCTTTGCTACGCAAATCCAGCTCCCTTTACACAAGGGAGCCTTTTTAGTACAAAAAATTAATATATGTAAATGGAGGAAACGGATATGAGGCGACTACGGTGCAAGCCACCTTAGCACTTTGCAGAAAATGCAAGGTGCTTTTTTAGTACAAAAATTTTGAAAGGAGCAACACAAAATGGTATTTTTGAAAGACATTTTAGGCGACGAGCTCTATGAGCAGGTTGCCGCCAAGCTTGAGGGCACAGACATCAAGCTTGCAAACATTGCCGACGGCTCATTTGTAGACAAGGCTACATATGATGCCGACATCGAAAAGGCAAAAAAAGAGGCTTTGGCTTCGGCAGACACCTCTGAGTTCGACGGTGTAAAGGCTGAAAACGACAGCCTCAAGAAAGAGCTCGACAAGCTCAAATTTGACTCTGCATTGGAGCTCAAGCTTGCCACAAGCGGTGCGAAAAATGCAAAGGCTCTGAAAGGTCTCATAGACACCTCTAAGCTCACCATGGGCGAGAGCGGTCTTGAAGGCTTTGACGAACAGCTCGAAGCTATCAAAGCAGATAATGATTATCTCTTTGCTGCAGCTGCTCCGGGCGGACTCTCTCACGGTTCACCCCAGCGCAAGCTCGACGGAGTTGAAAAAGCATTTGCCGAAATCAACCCTGATTTAAAAATTGATTAAGAAGGAGGGCAAACACTATGCTACACGAACACCAGGAAAGATATAGCGCGCTTGTGCTCGCTAAACTCAGAAAAGATTTAAAGCTCAAGGATGGCGTTGTGTTCAACAACGACTACGAGGGTAACCCCACTGCAGGTGCAGTTAAAATCCCTGTCAGAGACACCGAGGTGCCTGTCAGTGATTATGACAAAGCAAACGGCATTAAAGGCAGTCACGGCTCTACCGGTTATGAAACTGTTGTTATCAGCAAAGACAAAGCCATCAACGAAATCATTGACGGTTATGACGCTGCTGCAGTTCCCGACAAGATTGTTGCCGAAAGACTTTCAAGCGGCACATATGCGCTTGCGGTTGCCATGGACACCGACGGCGGCAATGCGCTCCTTGCAGGCTCAACCCCCACAGGTGTTGAACAGCTCACCAAAGATAATATCTATGGTGTGATTGTTGACATCAGAAAGGAAATGAACAAGGCAAATATCCCCAATGACGGCAGAAGATATCTCCTTGTTACTCCCGATGCAGAGGCTCTTATCCTCAAATCACCCGAATTTATTTCGGCATCGTCACTCGGTGATGAAGTGAAAGAGACCGGTGCAATCGGTAAAATTGCAGGCTTTAATGTTATTCCTTGGAATGACGATACTGCAAACCTTCAGATGATTGCAGGTCACCCCAGATTTGCAACCAGAATTAAGGAATTTGCCGTTAAGCCCCATGTGCAGAGTCTTGACGGCTCGGGCAATTACATTGGTGCATGTGCAGTTCAGGGCAGACAGGTTTATGACCACAAGGTGCTCCGTTCTGTAGCAATCCGCGCGGTTTATTCGCCTAAGCTTCTTTATGCATCAGCTGCTCCCGGCGGCACAGCCAACACAACCATTGTTACCGTGACAGGTGCAGAGGGCAATCTGTTCTACAGAGTAAATCCTGCTCTCAGAGCCAAATTCGGTGAAGCAACCGACGATACCTTTGCTGCTCTCACCTCCGGCGACACCAAGATTGCTGCTGTAAAAGATGCAGTAATTGAGATTGTTGAGGTTGGTGGTGACGGCACTGTTGTTGCCTCCGGCTATGCGCATGCAGTCGTAAAATAAAATGATGAGTTGAGGAGGACGCTATGTACGCAGATAAAGAATATTATATAAACACTTTTTGTGCCGGGAACGAGCCGAAGCTCTCCGAGGCTGAGTGCACAATGTATCTGAGGAAGGCAAGCGTCTTCCTCGATTCTCTTTTTGTATCAAAGAAGCCGTCTGAACCATATGAGCCTTGTGTGAAAGATGCCTGCTGTGAAATTGCCGACTGTCTGTATGTGTCAGAGTCCAGAGCCGGAATTGCATCGGAAAACAATGACGGATATTCCGTAACATACATTGTAAAATCCGACATAGGCTCTGCATCGGCAGACGCACATGCAATAGCGCAAAGATATCTGGCGCACACAGGACTTCTTTATAGGGGGATTGGCTGATGATTACACACTCAAGCATCACTCTTTTTCATTATGATGATAAAAAAGAGGAATATACAAGGCAGTTTTTTAAAAAAGCCTCCGTCTATTACGACCACAGGTCAGCACCAACTCAGAACGGATTTGTCCATGCCAACACCGTGACTATCCGCATACCCACAAAAGAAAATGTCATCATCAAAGAGGGCGATTATGTCTACATTGGTGATATGCATTTTCTTAACCGGGAAGTTTCGCTTAAAGTAGTTGGATTTTCTGACAACCGAAAAGGCAGCGCCCCGGTTCAGCATTGGAGGATAAACTGTGAGTAATATAAGCGTAAAGTTAAAGACACAGAGCCTCAAGAAGATGCTTGCAAAAAGGGGTCTCGAGGACGGCGGCGAGGTGCAGCAATTCATTGATAACGAAGTAATGCGGAAGATGGAGCCATATATGCAACATGACACCGGGCAAATGATAAAATCAATGCAACGGGCAACAAGACCGGGAAGTGGCGAAGTGCTTGTGAATGTGCCATATGCGCATATGAGACTCCACAAAGGCCCTACAAAGGGGCTCAGAGGTCCTCAGTATTTTGAGCGAATGAAAGCAGACCATCTCGAAGAAATATTAGACGGAGCACAGAAAGTAGTAGGAGGAAAATAACATGTTCACCCAAGCTGTAAAGAAATATGTTGAAGCTTGCCCGCTTATCACGAAGAGTAAAATCAATGTAAACTATCTCGGTGAAAAGCCGGTGAAGTATTCCATTGACAATGTGCCTGCAAAGCCTGTTGTCAAGCAATACACAGACGGCGGCAGTCTGAGACAGTATTTGTTTGTTTTCGCCTCAAGAGAGGCGTATGACGAAAATGCACTTGAAAACATGAACACTGCCAAATTCTTTGAGGAATTTGAGAGCTGGATTGAAGCTCAGAACGCCGCTAAGGTGTTCCCTGAAAGTCCGAATCCCAAGGTTAAGGTCACAAGAATTGAGACATTAACCAGCGGATATCTCTTCGACTCCGACACAAAGACAGCAAGATTTCAGATTCAGTGCAAAATAACTTATAAAAAGGAAGTGTAAACTATGACAGGCAGACACGAAGTTGTTGCGTTTATGGGCGTCAAAAGCGGTGACACCGTTGTCTATAAGCGCATGAGAGATTTCGAAGAGATGTCAACCTCCCGAAATCCCGAAAAATACGAAGCAAAATATGTTGACGAAAAAAACAAAAGAAGCAGCGTCATTGGATATGCGACTTCAACATCCTACAAGTTCGATTATGACCCGGATAACGAGGTTCATTCCGTTATCGCCGACATTACCGAGCTTGAAAAGACCAACAATGATGCAGTTGTTGAAATTGTCATTGTTAAGCTTGCAAAAGCAACAGATGAAGGCGGCAGCGCATTCCCTGCATTCCGCAGAAAGTTTACCGTGACTCCCAACACCGATGGTGATGATGCCAATGTAATGAAATATAGCGGCTCATTTGATGCCAATGGTGAGCTTGAGGTTGGTACTGCAACTACCAAGGATGAATGGGACACTGCAGAATTTACCGCAAACGAATAATTCTCACTTTATCATTCTGAGCGAAGCGAAGAATCCCTTTGAGATTCCTCGCTGTGCTCGGAATGACTGTAGATACGGAGGTAACAAAAATGGTAGAATATAAATATGGTGATTTTTCCACAATGATAGATAACACCGATGCCGAGTTTGTCGAAAAATTCGAGCAGGCGGGCGAAGTGTACAATGACGAAATCAGCAAAATCCCCGTTGTGGGTAAAGAAAGCGAAAAAATCCGTTATGTCATTGCTTGTGTTGATAAAGTGTTTGTAACACTGTTCGGCGCCGATGCTCCAAAAAAGCTCTTTGGCGAATCACAGTCGGGGCAGATGCGAACCGATGCATTTATAAAGCTTGTCAATGTTATGCGCTCCGACAAAAGTGCAGTAAACAATGTTCAAAGTGCAGTTAATGCATGGAATGGCAATCGTGCTCAGAGAAGACACAACGGCAAGCATAAAAACGGAGCTAACAAAAAATGAGCATACTGACCGAAGCTCTGCCCGACGCTGTGATGGTTGACGGCGAGGAATATGCCATACACACTGACTACCGTGTGTGGCTTAAATTTCAAAAGATTATATTTGATTCTTCAAAGGACAGTATTAAAAAGCTGACCGATGCAATAATAAACTGCATTGACACAAAACGCTGCTCGCTACTCCCTGAAAATGCTGGAGAACTTATGGAAGCATTTATGCGCTTTCACAGCTGTAACAGAGAACTCAACGCCAAGAACAACGACAGTGATGACGAAGGAAGAAAAAGTCCGGTGTTTGATTTTGAGGCTGATGCAGCATATATATACGGTGCATTTCTGGCACAGTATGGAATTGACCTTGTGGATATTCCTTATTTACATTGGTACAAATTTGACGCACTGTTTCATTCGCTAGAAGAATCATGCAAACTAATGAAAATTATGGGTTGGAGAGACCTCGACCTCTCCAAAATAAAAGACAGCGAGCAGAGAAAAGCGTATCAGAAGCTTAAAGACGCCTTTGCTCTGCCGGACACAAGAACACAAGAGGAAAAGGATGCAGACAACGCTGCAGAGTTTTTAAAAATGTTCTTTTAAGGGGTTTTAAATATGTTTAAAATAGCGTTTAAAAAGTCCTGGCTGCATTGCCCCGAATGCAAAAAGGAGCAGAAAGTAATCATCACAAACACCGCAAATTGCAGTGGTGTTTTTTTAAAATGCAAATACTGTAAAAAAGAATTTGAGGTTATAGTCGCCGATGGTGTTCAAATCGACCTGCAGGTTTAAAATAACCTCATAAGGATGCACGAAACAGTGCCCAAAGCTCAAACGAGCAAGTGCCGCATTCTCACTTTTTTAATGAAAATATATTAGAAAAGGCGGGATAAATATGGCACAGCCTGACGGTAGCTTGGTGTTTGACACCAAGATAATAACCACAGGATTTAATAAAGGTATGGCGGCAATAAAAACTGCTGCCAAAGGTATAGGAGCAATTACTGCAGGCTTTGCCGCCGCTACGGGTGCTGCTCTTAAATTTGCAGGCGAGCTTGAGCAAAACCTCGGAGGCTCTGAGGCGGTATTCAAGCAATATGCAAGTACAATTCAAAAAACTGCAGACACGGCATTCAAGAATATGGGGCTGTCTACTGCAGACTTTTTGGCAACAGCCAACAAAATGGGCGCACTGTTTCAAGGCTCCGGCTTTCAGATTCAGGAATCTGCAGAACTGAGCGCCAAGACAATGCAGAGGGCGGCAGATGTAGCATCTATCATGGGAATTGATATCAGCATGGCAATGGAATCAATTGCCGGAGCTGCCAAAGGTAACTTCACCATGATGGACAATCTCGGTGTGGCAATGAACGACACCACCCTTGCCGCCTATGCTCTTGAAAAGGGTATTGCAAAGAGTACCCGACAGATGACAAATCAAGAAAAAATTGCACTGGCAATGCAGATGTTTCTTGAAAAAACTGAGTATGCAACAGGCAACTATGCCAAAGAGAATGAAACCCTGGCAGGTTCTCTTGCTACTGCAAAGGCAGCACTTGAAAACTTTCTTGCCGGAACGGGCAAGGCTGAAGACTTGGCAGAGAGCCTCAGTGGTGCAGCTCAGGTTATCATAGAAAACATTGGAGAGCTGACACCGAAGCTTGCTACAGGACTGTCAGATGTGTTTGCAGAGCTTGCGCCGATGATGCCGTCTATGCTTGAACAGCTTGTAGATGGCGTTCTCGACGGTGCTGATGAGCTTGCTGATTCATTTGGTGATATGTTCTCAAGCATTGTTACCATAGCTGCGGGAAGTGCACCCGATATATTGGATGCATCAATACTTCTGATGGAATCCTTTATAGACGGCATAGTTGACAATAGCGACGATGTTGCCTCTGCTGCCATTGAAGTTGGAGAAGCTGTGATATCGGGATTTGTAAAGATAGTTCCGAAAGCCGTGAGTGCTGCAGGCGAAATTGCAGAGGCTTTTGCTGATGAGCTTGGAAAGGCATATCCGATATTTAAGCCTTTCACAAGCGTTGTGAAATTGCTTGCTGATAATGTAGAGTTATGTGCAGTTGCATTTGCTGTCTGGAAAACATCAGCAGCAATTACCGGAATCATAACAACAGTTACCGCTGGCATTAAAACTTTGATAACAGGTGTACAGGGTGCTACTGTTGCACAGAAATTGTGGAATGTTGCCATGAGTGCAAACCCTATTGGTGCAGTTGTCACCGGCGTTGTTGCACTTACTGCAGGAATAATTGCTTTGGTTTCCGCATTTGATAATGCACCTGAATGGGAGAAGGAATGCGAAGAAATTCGTTCTCACCGAGAAGAACTTGAACAGACAAACGAAGAGTGGCTAGAGATTGTAAAAGCACAGAAAAATGCTGAAGCTAGCACAAACTCTGAAATGAATCATATTCAAAAATTGTCTCAGGAACTCAGGGAATTAGCTGATGAAAACGGTAATGTCGCCGAATCAGAAAGAGCACGCGCCCAGTTTATATTAGGAGAACTTAACGAAGCTCTTGGCACTGAGTATTCCATGAATCAAGGTAGAATTTCACAGTATCAGCAATTATCTGCGGAGATAGATAATCTGATTGCTAAGAAAAGAGCCGAGGCATTGCTTAATTCTAAGCAAGAAGCATATGATAGTGCTGTCGGACAAATTGATGAAAAGCAAGCTGTTTTGCAGGAAGAAACAAGGCAGTATCAATTGGCAAGAGAAGAAGTCGAAAGATACACTACTCAAATTGAATATCTCAAACAAAAACAAAAAGAACTTCAGGAAACCAAGCCTCTCGATTGGGAATATGAGTACGATTCACTTACTCTTCAAATTGATGATTTGAATGATGAGCTCGAAGGTGCAAATACAAAACTTGGTGAACATAAGGGGGCAATGGATGCGGCCTCGATTGCTGTAAATGATTTGAATACTACAATTATGGATTATGAAGGCACTTATGAAAACATCATCAAAGGTGATTATAATGCTGTATTCAGAGGCTCTTATAAAAGTGCAAGCGGATATGCTGATGGTACAAGTGCTGCATTAACAGACGGACAATCTGATGTTGAAGCTACTGCTTCGTCTATGGGTCAAGATGTGGCGAGAGCTGTGGGAAATGGATTGAAAATTGCCATGCCGAATACTGGACCGGCAATGAAAGAGTTTGGCAATCAACTCAACAAAACCATGTCTCCGATTATTGAAGGAGCCAGAGCAGAGGGTGAAAATCTTATCCTCTCACTTGCAGGCGGTGTATCACTAAAAATATCAGATGCAGTTACTGTGTCTGAGGACGGATCGCAGAAGATTATAGACGGACTCAAAGTCAGTGAAGCGGTGGCAAAGCAGCTTGGTATCGATTACATACAAGGTGTTATGAATGGTATGGATTCCATGATTAACCCTCTTTGGAATAAGGCATTTACCATAATGCAAGGAATGCATGAATATGGTGCAAAACCGGGCGTGCGTTCAAACTCCCCTGCCAAAGATGGCATTGATCTTGGTACGGATTATGTATTAGGTGTCGAAATTGGTCTCGAAGACGAAGCTCCTATACTGAACAAAAGAGCAAAAGAAACTGCCGAAAGCATGAATAAAAGTTTTGCCGATGCTCTTTCAAAAGGTATGAACACCATTCGCTCTGAAATTGCTTCTATCACAGGAGCGATAACAGAAGAAGCTGAGAAAAATGTCAAAGCTTTTGATGCAGAGCTTAAAAAGATTGAAATGCTACGCGACTTTGGTATTGATGATGAAGAAACC
>JAZNUS010000155.1:0-4043 GCA_045592485.1 Clostridia bacterium
TCTTCCTAAGACCGCTTGGCCTCCGACTTTGGTATTTCTCTCTACACAGGTTGCTACGGCATGAGCTACGGTCAGGCAGCCTTCGGTAACACCTTCCACGGCAAAAGCTTTCTTAACCGAAAATCCTATCCCGACGGCGAAGTGTATGAATGCATCGGAACATATGATGCCTACGACATCGACTTTGATACCGAAACCACCGATTACAGCCACCGCCTCGACAATGTGTATGCAAGAGAGCACGGTACCTGTCTTTCAAACGAGGCTCTCACTGCCTTGAAGCTTGAAGAAATGAAGGACTACATCACCAAAACCCATTGCGGAGGTCTGTATTTCCACAATATGGATGCTCACGAAATCCACCCCGAGCTTTGGAAGGCAAGATGCGAAATGTGCCGTAAAAAATGGCCCAACGATGACCTTTTTGCAAAGGATGGTTGTGCCGGAGCTTTTGCAGAATATTTCAACACAATTGCCGGAGAGCTTTCAAAAATCAAAGATGGCGACTATGATGCATCAAAGGATTTAAAAATTATGGTTGTAAGCCCCGGCTATCTTTATCCTGTCGTAACAAACGACGAAGATTTCAACACCGGTGTTGACTTCTGGAAAGCAGTTTCCGAATATCTCGAATCCGATGTTATTGCAATCGGTTTCCGTGAGAATTTCTTCTACCATGACAAAGATATCAGGCGTGCAGAAAAAATTATAGAAAAAGATTTTAAACACGACACAATGATTATCAATTTCAGTGGCGGTGACGGATATTATGATGACAAAATTTTCACCCCCACAGCATCGTTTAACTACATTATGAAAGGCTTTGACGGAATGCTCTGTGCCAACGGCAACGGCTTCCAGGAGCCTGTTCAGCTTTTTAATGCTGAATATTTGTGGAACTCCGAGAGCAGCGCATATTTCAACATTGAAGATAAGCCGAAGAATCAGACAGAGTTTTTAATGCTGTACCGCTCTGCAATTAAATCCCGATTCCGCCCCGAAGAAATATATGGTTACAAGGGTTTTATAGATGTTATCTGCGAAAAAATCTATGGTGAAAAGGCAGGGGAGAGTATGGCAAAGCTCTACAAGCTTTGCGGTAAAAACGGTGAACCCCCGATTCTTTGTGCTTCAAGTGTTGACATTTACACAAACTTTTCAAAATTAATTTTTCCCATGCGTTGGGACAATGCAGACATAACATCCGACAAAATTACCGAAATGACTGAGCGTTTCCTTGAATGCTCAAAAATTAGCGCAAAAGCTGAAGAAATTATGAGTCTGACATCAGAAGTGCCTGCCGATGCATATGCAACACAGACAGATATGGAGTGGCTTTGCGATTGTGCGCAGATGGGGAAAAAGCTCACAGCACTGTTTTATGAATATATGCTTATTTATACCGAGCTTGACAGTGCCTTTGCAAAGGGAGAAGCTTTCAGAACAGGTTTGATTGATGACATCAATGCACTTAAAGTGAAAATTAACAGCTACAATGAATGGATTGATGGATCTGACAGAAAACCCATCGATAAGCTTGGCGGTGGTCTTGTTCGCAGAAAGAATATGGGCGATATGCTTGACTACTGGACAAGTCTTATGATTTCTTCAATCAAAACAAACAAGCGTATTCCTGATGATACAAAACCGCTTCCTGTTAAAAGATGGTGGTAGTAAATATATCAGAAAGGTTGTACGACATGAATAAATCCCTGAATGTAATCCCCACTCCAAAAAAGATTACCTATGAATTTGGAGAAGAATTAAACCTTAAAACTATTTCTTTTAAATTTCAAAAAGACAAAATAATCATTTCTGCCTTTTCCATTATTAAAAAAGAAATGCCTTTAATTTGCGAAACCGAAAATGATGCCGACATAATTGTTTTTAAAAGCTCAGATGCCAATGAATACATCAGTTCATCTGACCTTGAAATCTTCAAAGAAGATTATGCCCATGAACAAGGCTACATCCTCAAAAAAGAAGAAGGTAAACCTGTCATAATTTTTGCCAAATCCGAGCTTGGCTGTGCCTACGGTCTTATGACTCTTTTGCAGATTGCAAGCCTTGACCTTAAATCCTTTGCAATCTATGACAGTCCCGATTTCAAGCTCCGTGCCAACATGTGGACAATATGGGCTGAAACCGCCATCGCATCCTATGATTTTGGTGATGGTCCCGACAGTTATATTGAAAGAATCACCCTAAAGCTTGACATGTATATGAAATTCAAAATCAATGGTGTCTATGCCGACGGTTTTGGTCTTGACCCTTCCCGTTCACCCGACTATGCCCGTGTTATGCGTGCAATCAATGATGAGGCACGGAAACGAGGCATTTCTCTCTACACAGGCTGCTACGGCATGAGCTACGGAAGCTCCGCATTTCCCGGTGCATTTTGCGGAAAAACCTACAAAAACCGCAAATCCTATCCCGATGGTGAAATTTATGAATGCATCGGTTCATATCTTGCCTACACGATGACCTCCGATGTTACCGTTGACAGAGGTGAAAGACTTACCGAGGTGAGGGCAAGAGAGTGGGGGACCTGTCTTTCAAACGATGAGCTTACTCATATGAAAATTGCCGAAATGAAGGAATATCTCAAGGCAACTCATTGCGGAGGCTTCTATCTCCACAATATGGATGCCTATGAGGTTCATCCTGAAATGTGGCTTGCAAGGTGTGAAAACTGCCGCAAAAAATGGCCCAACGATGATGTATTTGCAGCCGATGGAATGGCAGGTGCTTTTGCCTATTATTTCGGTAAAATTGCAAATGAACTATCCACGGTTAAAGACGGTGACTATGATGCATCAAAGCACTTTAAAATTATGGCTGTTAGCCCCGGCTACAGCTATCACAGTATTTCCCGTGATGAGGAGTATGACAACAACATAAAATTCTGGTCAGCAGTTTCAAAGCTTATTGAAAGTAAAAATGTCACTGCAGGCTTCAGAGAACAGCTTTCTTATCACAATTCACCCGTACTTCGCCAAACTGCTCTTGAAAAGTTTGACATGAAAATGGATTCCGGCATCATAAATTTCAGCGGTGCAGACGGCTTCTACGACGACAAAATCTTTACCATAACTGCTATATTTTTCAAAACAATGAAAAAATTTGACGAAATGATTAATGCCAACGGAAATGCATTTCAGGAACCACTTCAGATTTTCAATGCCGAATATATGTGGAACTCAGATAATTCATCGTTCTACAACGAAGAAAATCTTCCCCTTGATTACGAAAGCCTTGCAAAGCTCTATAACGATTCAATTGCAGGTGTTCACCGTCCCGATGAAATCTACAAAGAGGGTGGAATAATTGATGTTATCTGCGAAAAAATTTACGGTAAAGAAATCGGCAAAAAAATGGCAGAGCTAACAAAGCTTTCAGGTTCATCAGGTGAGCCTCCCATTGCCTGTGCGGCAAATGTTGACATCTATACAAGATATAACTTCCTTGTGTATGATTTCCGTTGGGAAAACAATGAGCTTTCCCCTGAAATGGTTCTTCACTACAAGAACCGTTTTGACACATGCAACAGTGTCACAAAAAAAGCTTTTGCAATTATGAAAGATGTGCTTTTGTGTGAAATGTCAGCCGAAATGCGTTCAGACCTTGAGTGGCTTTCAGAATCCTTTGAAATGGGCGAAAAGCTCACCGCACTCCTTGGAGAGTATATGGGATTGTACATAAAACTCGACAATATTATGAAAGAAAAAATCCCTGTGCCCGATTGCCTTGTTGAAGAAATAAATTCTTTGAAAGGTAAAATCAATAGCTATATGAATTGGCTTGAAAAGACAAACCGTAAGCCCTTTGATGTTTTGAAGGGCAGTCTTGTTCACAGGGAAAGAATTGGCGAGCATCTTGACTATTGGACAGGTCTCATGCTTTCGTCAATAGAATCGGGCAAGAGAGTTCCGGACAATCTGAGACCTTATGAAACCAAGAATTGGTGGTAAAATTGGGGTTTGTCGGGGAGCTGGAATTGGGCTGATGCGAAAGGCTTCCCCTTGGTGGGGAAGCTGTCACCG
>JAZNUS010000156.1:0-9668 GCA_045592485.1 Clostridia bacterium
TTTTGTGGATAGTATGGAAAAGTCGCTGACTTTACCACACTACCCACAAAAACTACTACTGCTACTAAAAAACGCACAGACAAAATACACATTGAAAAATTTTTTTGATAAAAATGGGTCATATGTTTGACAACTGCAGAACACAGCATACGATAAGATTTTAACAATCCTTGACTTTTGCTCTCTGATTTAGTATAATATATGATGTATGAATAAAATTACATATTTTGTAACTTTTAGAAGATTCTTAATACGGAGGTGTTTAAAATTATCTACTTAAAAGTTATTGACAAAAAAGGTCAGCTCAAGTTCAAGGAGCAGGGCAAAAAGCTTTCTGTCACATATAATGGTGAATTTGCGGAAGGTGACAAAATCCGTGTTGACATTTCGGAAGGCGAGTTTGTTGCTGTGAAGCTTGACCCGACCTTGCCCGAAAGCATTGTGCACATACCCAACAAATCCTTCATCTATGAGGTGCCGACAGGCAGACTCATGGCAGGCTACGCACCGGGAGCATTCTCCGGCGAGGAGCATGTCTTAGAGGCAAGAGAGGTTGAAGACGATGAGATTTATGCATACAGAAACATTGCACTAAACTCTCACGATATGCACGATGAAACAAGATTCTTCCCCCACGCAAGTGCAAACTTCGTAACAAGAGGCGAGCCTTGTTTTTATAAAAGAAACGCCATCGACGGCAACACTCAGAATGTGGGCCACGGAGCTTATCCTTTCAACTCGTGGGCAGGCGGTGCAAGAGATGATCTTGAATACCGCATCGACTTTGGTCAGAAAGTTGAAATTGAAAAATTTGTAATCTATCTGAGAGCAGATTTCCCTCACGATACCTTCTGGAAGGCAATTGATTTTGAATTTTCCGATGGTACAAGCGTAACTGGCAATTTCGAAGGAATTGCCGACGGCCAGGAAGTCATCTTACCTGAAAAGAAAGAAACCGAGTATATTATTCTAAAAAAGCTCACCCAGGTTTCATATCCCCTTTCATGGGCGGCACTTTCACAGATAGAGGTTTACGGTAAATATATTAAAAAGGAGTGGAAAACATTGGAAATCAGAAACGCTGCAAATTCCAAAGATGTTAAGTATTACACAACTGACAGACTGAGAGAAGAATTCCACATCTCCAATCTGTTCACAAAAGATAATGTAAGAATGGTATATTCTCACATTGACAGAATCATTACAGGAGGATTTATGCCCGTAGTTGCAGAACTTAAGCTTTCTGCCGGCAAAGAGCTTGCTGCTGACTATTTCCTTCAGAGAAGAGAAATGGGATGTATCAATATCGGCGGTAAGGGTATCATCACCATTGACGGTGTTGAATATGAAATGAACCCCCGTGACGGAATCTACATCGGCAGAGGCAACAAGAATGTCACCTTTAAATCCTGCGATCCCGAGGATCCCGCTAAATTCTACATGAGCTCCTGCCCCGCTCACAAGGAATACCCCATTGTTAAAATCGACATCACAAAAGCAAGACAGGTTCCCTGCGGTAGTGTTGAAGACTGCAACAAGAGAGTTATCAATCAGTACATCCATCCCGATGTAATTCAGAGCTGTCAGCTTGCTATGGGACTTACAGAGCTTGAAACAGGTTCAAACTGGAACACAATGCCCTGCCACACTCACGACAGAAGAATGGAAGTTTATCTCTATCTTGATATGGACGAAAACGATGCTGTATTCCACATGATGGGTGAACCCGGCGAAACACGCCACATCATTATGCACAACGAAGAAGCAGTAATCAGCCCCAGCTGGTCAATCCATTCAGGTGTTGGTACAAAAGCATATTCCTTCATCTGGGCTATGTGCGGTGAAAACCAGGAATTTGACGATATGGACTTTATTGAAACAAAGGATTTAAGATAACAGACAGTGTCTGTGACCTTAAATCGCAGAAAAAATGTTTATCATTTGTTCACGCGAACCAAACAAAATAAAATTTTATAAATTATTTTCAGGAGGAAAATACTATGTATGATATGAACAAATTCCGTCTTGACGGAAAAGTAGCACTTGTTACAGGTGCATCCTATGGTATCGGCTTTGCAATTGCTTCAGGTTTTGCTGCTGCCGGTGCAAAAATTGTTTTCAACGACATCAAACAGGAGCTTGTTGACAAAGGTCTCGAAGCTTACAAAGAAGCCGGCATCGAAGCTAAAGGTTATGTTTGTGATGTAACCAATGAAGATGCTGTTGCAGAGCTTGTTGCAACAATCGAAAAAGAAGTTGGCACAATCGACATTCTCGTTAACAATGCCGGCATCATCAAAAGAATCCCCATGTGCGAAATGACTGCTGCTGAATTCAGACAGGTTATTGATGTTGACCTCAACGCACCCTTCATTATGTCCAAAGCAGTTATTCCCGGCATGATCAAAAAAGGTCACGGTAAAATCATCAACATCTGCTCAATGATGAGTGAACTCGGAAGAGAAACTGTTTCTGCTTATGCAGCTGCAAAGGGCGGTCTCAAAATGCTCACAAAAAACATCTGCTCCGAATACGGCGCATACAACATTCAGTGTAACGGTATCGGACCCGGATACATTGCAACTCCTCAGACTGCACCTCTTCGCGAAGTTCAGCCCGACGGTTCAAGACATCCCTTCGATTCCTTCCTCATGGCAAAAACTCCTGCTGAAAGATGGGGAGATCCCGAAGACCTTATCGGACCTGCAGTGTTCCTTGCATCTGATGCTTCCGATTTTGTTAACGGTCATGTTCTCTATGTTGACGGCGGTATCCTTGCATACATCGGCAAACAGCCTAAATAATTAAACAAATTTTTCCCAAACAAAACGATGCAATGACCATTCCGGAACATTGCATCGTTTTTTATTTTCAAGAAAAGCGGCTTCGCCCCACCGCCTGCGGCGGGGAGTGCGGAGCATTATCGCTTTTCTTAAGCCATGTGCATTTTTGAAAAGCTTAGCTTTTCAAAAAAATTTGCACGGCAATATAATAAAAAAGACGCCAATTTGGTAAATTGACGCCTTTTTGATTAACTCTGTTATTAACCGATAATGGATTCAACGCATGCTTTGATTGCATCGTCCTGGCAGTTAGCATAGAAAAGCTCTTTGAACTGTGCACCGCCAAGTGCTCCCTTAACGAGATCCTGATCAAGATTTTTGAGGATATAGATAAGGTCGTTGTGTGTAACCTTTTTAACTTCGTTAAGGATTCTTGCATTTCTCTGTTCGGGAACTGCTCTTTCTTTGGGATAGCCGCCGCCCCATTCTTCAACAAAAAGTTTTTCAAACACATAACCGAGGTTAAGCTCTGCACCCCAGCCCCAGCCTTTTGCAAAGGGCATAGCAATACAGTTGCCGTTGTTAACCTGTGTGAACTGATAAGCATCGGTGGGATCTACAACATGTCCGCAGAGAACACCGGGGAAAGAGTTGCAGGCAAGCATAGCGCCTTCGCCAGTGCCGCAGCCTGTGATAACAAGGTCACAAGCCTTGGAGTTGAGGAGAACTGCAGCGAGGATACCAATCTGAACATATGTAAGCTGAGCTTCGTCTTCAGCAGAATACATTCCATAGTTGAAAACCTCATGACCGAGAGGTTCAACCACTTTTTTAAGGGTATCAACGATGATGGCATTTTTAGCTGCCTGGCTGTTTTCATTGATTAATGCAATTTTCATTAGGATTACCTCATTTCTGAATTTATATTGTATTCATTATACTACATAAACTCAAAAATTTCAACCGTCTTTGCAATAATTTTTTCAAACAATCCCCCTGTTTTATTTATTGAAGAAAAAAAGCTATCTTTTGCTTGCCGCTCTGCCACATTTCATAGGCCTTGAATCTGAATCTGACTCCGGCGTTTTTATCTTTTTTTACAAATTCAGCATTTTCCTCTCCAAGGGCTTTCTCAAGGCGATTGAAGCTGTCGGAATCGGTTGTTACGCAGCTTTCGTCAACAAAGCAAAGAGGCGGAAACAGCACACACCACCAGTTTTTTCCCTTTGCACTTCCGATTTCCACCTTTAGCGCTTCATATTCTCCTGCCGGAAGGACAATGCTTCCGTAGTCTTTTGTGGGAAAGCTGCTCATTCCAAGACTTACATTGACTTCATAATCAAAACCGTTTCTTTGGATTTCTTCCTCTGCACACTTTTTTATGTTGTCAAGATTTTCCAAAACACTTGCCTTGGCAGTATCAACATTTCCGTCCTTATCGAAAAGGTTTTCCATTTTTTTGATAATACAATCTCTCATCTTAAGCTTGAGCTCCTGATCCTCAGGCGAATCACTGTTTGCCAGAACATGAAGACGAAGCACACCCGACGCAAGAGCAGTCTGTGTTTTTTCAAATCCCGAACTGATTATCACCGTACATAAAAAGCCAATGCAAAGAGCACAAATTATCTTTTTCATAAAAACAACTCCTATGCTCTAAGTATTGACTTAATGTAAAAAAATATACAAAATATCATCGCTTTTCCATAGCTTTTATGGAATTTGAATACTGCGTGGGGCTCATGCCTGTCTTTTTTTTGAATTGTCTGGAAAAATAATGAATTGTTGAATAGCCCAGAATCTCGGCAATCTGCGTTAGATTGTAATCGTCTTCGCGGATATATTTTTTTGCAAGCTCAATTTTCATCCGGTTAAAATATTCCACCGGACCGCAACCAAAGGTTGATGCAAAAAGCGACGAAACCGCCGAGCGGCTCATTCCGGAATGGGCGCTTATTTCATTGAGAGTTATGGTTTGATTTAAGTTTGACTTCATAAACTGAATAATAAATTCGATGTTGGAATTTATGTGATTACCATTGTGAATTGAGCGCCTTATTTCGTCATCGTTTCGTATGAAGTTAATGAGAAGCTCTGTAAGATGGATACCAATGAGCTGTTCGGCTCCCTCGGGACTGTCATTGCGTCTTTCAAGAATTTTTGTTTCGTGGGCATCTACGGGAGTTGAAAAGGAATTGATAAACTCTGAGATTATTTTTGACAAAAGATTTTTCTGAGTTTGTCCAACGCTTATGAGACGATTTTCAAAAAAACTCATTCTCTCCGATTTGCACGAAAAGGATACAACCATAATGTTTGGAGCAATTTCACCGTTTGAGCGAAGAGTGTGCCACTGACCTGGTCTATGAAAAAATATTTTTCCCTCTCCGATGGGAAACTCTTCATCATCTGCCGTTATTATTATCTCTCCCTTGTCAACATATACAAACTCCCAGAAATCGTGTCTTTCGCCTTTATATGTATAGTTTTTTGAATATTCAAAATAGTGCACCGTATAGAGCTGGTCTATAGTAATAAAATTTGAAAGGGTTGTTCCGTAATACTTTTTCATATATAACACCTGCCCTGATTATAGTTCCACACCAACTGTCTGAATTGTGTACCTCTGAGTAATATTACACAGTATCCAACTGAATTTATTACATCAAGATTGTGATTTCTGTTTGGTACCCCAGAACCTTGTTATTCTAAAGCATAATATGGAACTGCTATTTTAGCCCATTGTTTTTCACTGATTTCCCCCAAACAAAATTCATCAGAACCTTCAGCAATGTTAGATTTTCCTGTCCGATATGCAAATATTTATTATCGGCAAACTAATCTTTTAAATTTAATAGACTTAAGTACCATCTGCCATCTTCTCTTTATCAAGTTAATTTTTAATTCTCTTTTGAATGTCCTCAACCGACGGCAACTGTTTTTCATATTCCTCAGGCAAACTGCTTGTTATTTTATATTCGCTGATACCTATAGGCTTTGACATGTCACGAAGCGAATATTCAGCAACTAAATCGTTTTTGCTTTTACACAAAAGCAAACCAATGGATGGATTATCCGTATCCTTTTTCAAAATGCCATCGACTGCAGATAAATAAAAGTTGAGCTGCCCTGCGTATTCCGGCTTAAAGTCTCCGGTTTTTAGTTCTATTACAACATAAGAACGAAGATTTAAATTATAAAACAGTAAATCTATATAAAAATCATCGCCACCTACATTTAAGTGATATTGATTCCCTAAGAATGCAAAGCCTGTGCCAAGTTCTAATAATAGTGCAGTAATATCCTTTACCAATGCCTGTTCAATGTCTTTTTCCAACATATCCTCTTTGAAGGGAATAAAATCAAATATATACGGGTCTTTCATTGTTTGAATTGCCAGTTCGCTTTGAATAGCGGGTAATCTGTTTTCGAAGTTAGATATTTTCTCAGCTATAGCTTGTCTTTCATAAAGACCGCTATCTATTTGATGTGTCAAAACACTATGAGACCAACCATTTTCAATTGTCTTTTCAATATACCATTTTCGTTTTTCATGTGTCTTAACTTTATCCATAATCAGGCAATTATGCGACCACGGAATTTGTGCAGACAGTGTCTGCACAAATTCTTTATCAGTATATTCAGCCGCAAATTTAGCCATATATTTAAGGTTTCTCACTGAATAACCTTTTGAATTGGGATATTCAAGTTTAATATCCTTTGCAAGATTTTCAATAAATTTGTTACCCCAAGATTTATTCTCGTTGATAATTGAGCCAATATTATAATAAAGCATTATAAGCTCACTGTTAACGGAAATTGTCGCCCGAAATCGTGCACTTTCAATCTCGCTTTTTATCGTTTCAATTATGGACAAGTATTTGTTATCATTTATAAGCATAATCTTACACCTCGATTATTTATATTCTTTTTCGGTATTTTTCTACTTCCGATAGTATATGTAAATATTTATTATCGGCAGACTAATGTATTAAATTGTATGAACTTGACACAAGTACTATTTACCCTTTTCCGCTTTGTCCTCTATATCTTTTATTGTATCTAAATAATCTTTTTCAACCTCGCTGAGTGTTCTAGATTGATATTTTTTATATTCTTCTGTTGCTTTATTAACTGCTTGAGTGTGAGATATACTGCCTGCACCAATTAACAGTTGTTCTCCACTCATTGTAAGAATTCTATCAAGATGTTCCGCCCAGTCTTTCATTGTCATAACTTCTTCTCGTTCTGCTTGTCTTTCGGCAAAATCAAGATATCCGGAAACAATCTGCCCCAGTGAGCGAAGTTCTTTTTCATCAAGATAATTTTTCGCAACCACAGCATCACTCAAATGAGGTCTGTTTCCTTTAAAAGATGTTAATCCCATAAATTCCTTTTCACTGTCTGCTCTATTGTATATAACTTCAGCCGCTGTTTGTCCGTGAACTGCATAATGAATCTTATTCTGCACTTTTTTGAAAAAATCTATAGATATTTCCGCTTTGGGATCGTAATCAATACTTGTAGCATATATATCAAGCACTTGTCTGTAAAATACCTTTTCCGAAGCACGAATATCTCTTATTCTTTCTAAAAGTTCTTTCCAATATCCGCCACCACCAAGGTTTTTAAGCCTTTCATCATCCATGGTGAACCCTTTGCGGATATATTCATTAAGCCTTTTAGTTGCCCACTGTCTAAACTGTGTACCTCTGAGTGATTTAACACGATACCCTACTGAAATTATCACATCGAGGTTGTAATAATCAAGATTTCTTTCAACTTCTCTGTTGCCTTCTATTTGAACTGTTGCAAATTTTGCAACAGTTGCCTCAGGCAGCAATTCCTTGTCGGAATATACATTTTTTATATGTCTGGAAATAGTTGACTTATCTCTTTCAAACAAAGCTGCCATTTGGTCTATGGTGAGCCAAACAGATTCATCATAAAACCTTACATCAACTTTTATTTGTTCGTCTTCAGTTTTGAAAATTATGATATTGTTATCCATATGTATAACCTCTTTTTCTTAGTTTTTCACTGCTTTCATCAAATACTTTCCATCAAAACCCGCAGGTTTTCCTGCTCCCGATAGTATATGTAAATATTATAAATCGGCAAACTATTTTATTAAATTTTATAGATTCAATTTGTGTTTGTTACTTCGTGCATAAGGTATATCTTCTATGCTCGTTTCAATAAACTTTATAACAGTTTCAGCATAGTCCATCCAGTCCGCATTTTCATCTAATATAACTTCATCGACTCCCAAATAACAATAACCACTTTTGCATGGTATCAGCAAAGATACATATTTTCCTTGAATATCATCCCAGCCTAAATTAATATATCTTTTACCTTTTATCGCTTTTTTGAAACCTTTAAATGCCATAATATTTTTCTTCAAAAGTATTTTTACCTGAAAAATCATTGTATGGCTCGTTTTTACCCCATTGTTCAATTCCACATTTGATTCTTTCGGCTAATTCTTCTTTGGTATATGGATATTTTATTTCAATCGGATAATATGCCGTACAAAACCACAGCTCGTTTAAAATAGTACCATCCGCCAATTCTTGTGGTTCGTTGGTTTCACTCTGTGGAAAAATAACAATATCTTTTTCTTCGTTCACATAAATATCTATCCATCTGAATTCTTCTAAATTTACTTTCATTTTTCCACGCCTTTCATCATTAGACATAATTATAATGTTTAGATACCAATCAAAATTTCTGCAGTATCAATTTCAGATAACTTGATTTTCTTTGATACATTTGAAGTTGTAACATTAAAGTTCTCCAATGGTTCTTCCAATTCCACATCATAGCATACATACCATTCACCATTGTCTTTAACAATGTTGATTTCTATATCTAATTCTGATATATGCCACCAATTTGTATTCAAATAAGCAACTGACAAATCTACATTACCATTTCCTTTAAACTTTTCATCATTAGTGAGTTTGTAAATAATATCTCCGCTTAACACGAATCCTATTTCGTACCTACCATATTTGCCACCTTTAATTTTAAAGTTTTCAGTATCATTTTCAAGCCTGATTTTACCGTCATTTTCATACTCATAATACTCGTCAATGGCATTTATTTCTTTACCATTTACAGTAATTTCATACTCTCCCGTAATTCTGTCAAAAGGATAAAAATGATAATATATCCACTTATAATTAAATGCACATATTACTAAAACAAAAGCAAAAACAATAGAAAGTATCGAAATTTTTTTCTTCATATTTTCACACCTTCCAACATCATTCAGCATCATTCGACACATTTTTTGCTCGTGTCAAGCCTAGAGAACAGTGAATAATAGGACCTACTATTTTTCACTGTTTTTTCTGTATCATGTTTCATCAGAACCTTCAGCAATGTTAGATTTTCCTGTCCGATATGCAAATATTTATTATCGGCAGACTAATTTATTATTCTTTCAATAATTTTAATGTGTTTTGATTTTCAAGAACTCGAAGCTGTGATTTAGCCATAGCATTGAGTTGAATAAGTCTTTCTCTTTGAGGCACACCTTGTTCTATAAGAATTGCATTAAAACTTTCCATATTAGCAATTACCAAAAGTTGTTCTATTGTTGCGTAATCTCTTATATTACCTTTCTTATCAGGATTTTCTGTTCTCCAATCTTTTGCCGTTTTACCGAACAGAGCCATATTTAAAACATCTGCCTCATTGGCATAAACAAATGCAAGCTGTTTTTCGCTTAGATTAGGAACAATATTTTCTTTTATAGCATCTGTATGTATACGATAATTAACTTTGGATAGTTCTCTTTTTGCGCTCCATTCAAGTTCTTTTTGTTCAACCGCCTTTAGTCTTTGTAATTCTTTGATAATATAAAGTTTAAATTCT
>JAZNUS010000157.1:0-6431 GCA_045592485.1 Clostridia bacterium
GGGGAAGCTGTCACCGCAAGGTGACTGATGAGGGGAATTTGAAAGAAAGTAATTTCAAATAAAAATTTGAAATTCATTCAAACTATTGAAAATACTGCTTTTTAACGCTCCACTAACCAATCAAATTCGCACAAGTGCTCTTTTCTTGGAGTGTCACTATCCCCTCATCCGTCAGGCAAGCCTGACACCTTCTCCACCAGGGAGAAGGCTTTCTCTCTGGTGCTAAACTCTCCGACAACCCCCAATTTATCATTTCAATATTATCTCACAATCACATATTCAATTCCAAGAATTTCAGCAATTTTTGCAATTGTATCGGCATGATGACCGACACCGAGAGCGTAGTGGTGGGTTGGGCCTTCCATAACCCATTTTTTAATAAATTCTTTCGTTGTGGGTTCAAAAAATCCTCTTGTGTTGGTGTTGCCTGTGGGAGGAATGGGGCCTTTTTTGGAAACACCTTCACCAATAACGAATTTAAAGTTACCGCCATCAGTCTGTGTTATTCCAAGCATTGTAATGTCGCCTTCCTTGATTTTAAATTCAACAGAAGCACCTTTGCCGGGCTTTCCGTGGAATTTTTTGAGGCTTCTAAGAACAGGCTTTCCTTCGGCAATTCTCAGATGGTGAGGTCCGTCGTGACCAACAAGAATAAAGTCTTCAACAAAATCGAATGGGTGGAACTCTGCAAAGCTTCCTCCAATGTCGAGTCTGTCCATAATAAGCATTGCAATGCAGGTCTTAAGGTCAAATTCACCACACATGGGGATGCCCTGTGCATTTAGAATTGAATTACCAACAATGAATGTTGTTGCAACATCTCGCTGAACAGTTCCTTCGGTTCCTTCGTAGTAATAGGCAAGACCTGTAAGGTTATATTTTTCAACAAGCTTATCAAGTGCAACGGCACTTTTAGCTGCCTGATATTTATCAGCGTCGGTAAGCTTTGAGGTTACCGGGTCGGATTTTGGATCGGGCATATCAAACTCACGGTCAATAATTGCAATTTTTTCCGCAATTTCATCTTCGGTTACTGTGTCATAGAGACGGACAACATCTTCAATTTCAAGAAGTGGAACATGTATATTAAATGCTGCAGAGGCTGCAGTCGGATCACAGTGCATATCATACATTGCCTCGAGAACATGTCCCATAAGACCGATTCTTGCACCCTTGAGGTCATGAAGAACCTTTGCAATGTCACACCATCTTGCTATTTCCTTTTTTGCTTCGGCATCGTTGTAAAGAGTGCCGATAATGCAGTCATTAATCTTTTTGCCCATTCTGATTGCCACACCGGTAAATTCGGGAACAGAACAGATGTTGTCATTTTCAAGCTGCATAAAAGTGCATGCCTTTGAATAATCCATTCTGTCAAGAGGCTGAAGAGCCACAAGAACCATAGGAAGGTCTGTGTTTTTAATTATTGGTGCAAAAACTGAAGATGTAGCATATGTAGCCATATTGCACATGAGAATATCAACATTTGCACCTTTGATTTTGTCTGCAGTTTCAAAGGCAGCTTCAGATGTATCAACCATACCGAAATCAACAATTTCGACATCGTTTTCGGCAATCAGGTCCACAAGATCCTTGTGATAACCCATAATGTTATCTAAAAGACCTTCAAACTGTTCCCAGTATATACCATGACCAACGGCAAATACACCAATTTTTGCATTTCTTTTCTTTTTTCTTTCAATCATTGTAAACTCCTCCCGGAAAAATATTTTTTATGCATAACATATTGATTTTATCATGCAACAGTGGTATAATCTATGGGTAAATCAAAGCAAAATTTGTGTAAAACAAAGATTTGGTGATATTATGCTTTTCAAAGATGTTAATCCCTTTGTAAGATATGCACGCTACATGAGTTCGCAAAATGGTGTTCGCTACGCTCCGTCAGTTTCCTGCGATGCCAGGTTTTTTTATGCTCTGAATGGTGTTTCTCATATTGTGGCTGACGATGTACGATTTGAGATGCACTCCGGTTCTGCACTGATTGTAAATTCAGGTGTTGAATACAGAATTGAACCTGTTGCCGATGATGTTAACTATATTGTTCTTAATTTTGATTTCACCCGGCAATTTGAGGATTTCAAAGCTCCAATCCCACCTTTTCAGCCTCATCTTTTTAACCAAGAACAGATTCTTGAAAAGATTAGCTTTGATGATGTTGACCAGCTCAACCGTACACTTTTTATACATTCGATTCCCGAAATTGAAAAAAGAATGAAAATTCTTGTAAATGAATACACAGTGAAACTCATTCATCACGAGATCAAAACATCCTCGCTTCTTGCAGAATGTCTTGCTGAATGTGTCAGGAAGCATCAGGGTGGTTTCTTTTCAATGGAAAAATCAGCATCGATGGATATAATCGAATACATACACAACAATCTCACTGAAAACATAACTAACATCCGAATCGGTCAAAAATTCGGATATCACCCGAACTACATAAGCAGCATTATTAAACAGACAACAGGAATGCCTCTGCATAAATATCTCATAAGGGCACGGCTTATGAAAGCGGTTGAGCTTCTCGAAAACAGTCATCACTCAGTAGGGGAGATTGCAGCAATGTGCGGATTTTGTGACATAGGTTATTTTTCAGCCTATTTCAAAAAGATTTTCGGTACATCTCCATCCGAATACAGAAGATAATTATATAAAGGAATGATAAAATGGAAAATATCAAAACAGAAAGAAGAGAATTCTGGAAATTTTTAATCAGGCTTGCAATGCCAATTGCATTTCAGCATCTTCTCATAAATTCACTAACTTTTGTTGATACTCTTTTTATGAGTCAGCTTGGCGATATTGCTCTGTCGGCATCGGGAATGGCTTTTCAATGGAATTGGCTCATGAGTATGATTAGCTTCGGGCTGTGCTCCGGTTCTGCGCTTTTTATTGCTCAGTACTGGGGCGCAAGACAATTTGACAACATTCAGAAAACATGCAAAATTGCCGCAGTTTCGGCACTTTCAGCATCAATGATGTTCATGCTGCCTGCACTTCTTTGTCCATCTCTTATAATGAACATATTCAACCGTAATTCCG
This sequence comes from Clostridia bacterium, assembly GCA_045592485.1. Taxonomy (GTDB): domain Bacteria; phylum Bacillota; class Clostridia; order UMGS1810; family UMGS1810; genus RGIG1828. The sequence continues at coordinate 3,067 of JAZNUS010000157.1, forward strand.
ATGTCATAAAAACAGGCTCTTCCTATCTCCGTGTTCTTGCTTTTGCTTTCCCGGCAACTGCTCTGTCGTCTGTTCTCAGCACTGTACTTCGTTCCACTGAAAAAGTAAAACTTCCAATGGTTGTTTCTGTTGTGTCAACACTTATAAACATCGTTCTTGACTATGCAATGATTTTCGGGAAACTGGGTTTTCCTGCAATGGGTGTGAGAGGTGCGGCACTTGCGACTTCCGTATCTGCCTGGATAGGTCTGTGTCTGCTTATCGGTGTTTCTGTTTATCAGAAAAATCTGATAATAATGCCTTTAAAAAGCTATTTTAAATTTAATCTTAATGATTTTAAGCTTTTTATGTCAAAAGCATCGCCTGTGATTTTCAACGAGCTTTTGTGGGGACTTGGAACAGTGTGCAACAATGCCATATATTCCAACACCGGCTATGAAAACTTTGCCGCATGCACAATTCTTCGTACTGTCGAAAGTCTTTGTCTGATTCTTTTCATTGGTCTTAATGACGGCGGTGCAGTAATTGTCGGAAAAACCATAGGCGAGGGAAAGCTTGACAAAGCTTACAGAAGTGCAAAGCGACTAGTGACCGTAGCTCCTGTAATCAGTATGTTTGTTGCTGCGTTTGTCATATTTTTCCGCGAAAAAGTAATCTATTTGTTTAATATGAGCGGTAACATCACAGAACAAACTGTGAGTATTGCTTCTGTTTTAATTATCATATATGCAATTGAGCTGTGTTTCAGAAACATTCCATACACCATGATTTGCGCTGTTTTTCGTTCGGGTGGCGATTCGGTGACGGGTGCAAAAATAGACATATTAAGTCTTTGGTTTCTTGCAATTCCCATAACCTTTGTCACTGCCTTTGTTTTTAAACTGCCGTTTCCCTTTATTATGCTAACCGAATATCTTGTTGAAGATATTCCAAAATGCATTATGTGTTTAAGACATTTTGTCAGCCGTAAATGGATAAAGCCTGTAGCTGAAAAAAATGAAGTTTTATAATAATTTCTGAATATCCGGACAATAATATATCCGGAGGTGTCAGTAATGAATAAAAATCAGGATTCATCCATCAAACAGCAAAACAAGAAGGATAACAATAAACAAAACAACAATCAGAATAACAATCAGAACAACAATCAGTCAAATCAGGCTAATCAGAATAACTGATTATATTCCAAATCAAAAACCGCAAAAACATTTGATTTTTGCGGTTTTTGATTGCTTGAAGACAATTTTAATTTTTTGTAAACAATTGGAGATATCTATTCACAAAAAATAAATTAAATGTTATAATTCAAATATAAAATTTCATTTTAACTCATTATTATACAAAGGAAGAAGTGATTATTATGAATTCGGAAAAGCAACTCACAAAAACCTTCATATCATCTGAGTTTCCGGCTCTTGGTGATAATGCTGACCTTGAAAAGATACAGGAAAAGTTTCAGGATTTTCAGGAATTTATGATGATGTATGGATGTGCTATTAAGGAAGTAAGGACAAAATTCGAAGTTCTCAATGATGATTTTTCTGTTACATACAAATACAATCCCATTGAAATGATAAAATCGAGGGTGAAATCGCCCATGAGTATTATGGGCAAAATCAAACGAAAAGGCTACGAGATGAATATGGACTCGGTTTTATACAACATCAATGATGTTGCCGGGGTTCGTATTATTTGCTCATATATTGATGATATCTACAGGATTGCTGAAATGTTTGCAAACCAGGACGATATAACAGTAATTGAGGTTAAGGATTACATAAAAAACCCAAAACCAAACGGCTATCGAAGCTATCATATGATTGTTGAAGTGCCGGTGTTCTTTGCAAAACGCAAGCAGAACATGCGTGTGGAGGTTCAGTTCAGGACAATTGCAATGGATTTCTGGGCAAGCCTTGAACATAAAATGAAGTACAAAAAAGATATTCCAAACATTGAACAGATAGAAAAAGAGCTTGCAGAATGTGCAGACATCATTGCTTTGACAGATGAAAAAATGCAAAGCATAAATAATAATATTTCAGCTCTTTGTTAAATTAAAAAGCGAAATCTCAGTTTTGCGAGATTTCGCTTTAACTTTTTATGTTTATATGATGTTTGTTCCTCTGAGAACCACATACACCGCAAAGAGAACATACATAGCAACCATAAATGCGCCGGAAGCTTTCGCAAAGGATTTGTTTTTCAGAATAAATCCATACACAATCAAGTTGACTACAAGAAGAATCAGTGAGTCTGTGAATGCAGTTGAGTCAGCCGAAAGGGGAGAAATAGCAGCACTTAATCCCACTATAAAAAGCAGGTTAAAAATATTTGAGCCGATAACATTACCCATAGCAATATCTGATTCACCCTTTCTGAGGGCTGTAACCGATGTGACAAGCTCGGGAAGTGATGTACCGATTGCAACAATTGTAAGTGCAATCATATTTTCAGAAACTCCAAGAGCTTTTGCAATGTTTGAAGCACCATCAACGGTGAATTTGCCGCCAAGAACAACACAGGCAATGCCTCCAACTAACATCACAAGGCTTATGGGGAGAGAATGTGACGGTTCTTCTTTTTCCATGTTTTTCCGTTGACTAAGGGCTCCGCTTACAGTGTAGAACATAAACACCACAAACAAGCAAAGCAGAAGCATTCCGTCTGTGCGCGAAACAGTAATGGCGCTTGCATTGTTGGCAAATACATCAAGACAGCAAACGATAGCGGCAACTGTTGCAAGAATGTTGAAAGGATAGTCCCTTGAAATCACATCTTTTTCAACAGTAAGCTTCTTTATGCAGGCACTTACTCCCACAACAGCCAAAAGGTTAAAGATGTTTGAGCCGATAACATTGCCAATTGCAATGTCTGCACTGCCTTTAAGGGATGCAGAAATGCTAACCGCTGCCTCGGGGGCACTTGTTCCGAATGCAACGATTGTAAGACCGATGACAAGGGAAGGAATTTTAAACATTTTGGCAACATCTGATGCACCATCAACAAACCAGTCTGAACCTTTGATGAGAAGTGCCAGACCTAATACAAGCATAAGTATGTCCATTAATTTTGCTCCTTTATTTTTTGAATTAATAAAAATTATACACAAATTAGCATTGATTGTCAATTTAAATCACATTCCGGAAATAACTTTTTGACATATCTTTACTTTTATCTTGTTTTTTATAACAAAATATGGTACAATTGTCAATATGATTATTTTCACGGAGCTAACTATATAAAAATCAAGTAGTTTTTTGAAAATTTTTAAAAATGTAGTTAGCTAAGTATGTGCATTGAAAATATATAAATAAAAGTGGATTTTGTGGCATGACAAATAAACCTTCAAAAGAAGGTGATTTGTA
>JAZNUS010000158.1:0-4846 GCA_045592485.1 Clostridia bacterium
AAACACTAACTTAATTTACTGAATTAAAAGCACTATATTAAAGCACTAATTCAACTCAAATTCTCTTTTCGAGAACCTCTCATACTGTTCATTTTTCAAAGTTCAAGCACACCCTTTTTGTGAGTGCCTAATTATAATAACACATCCGTCGGACAATGTCAAGAACAAATTTCGTTTTTTACACAAAATTTTTCAAAAAACTTTTTACCACAATATATTGGTGTCAGACAGCCTCACACCCACAATTTGTAAAACTCAAAAAAACGACATTTGTCAAAATGCACAAAAAAATGCACCGAAAAAGGGACTATCACCCCTCAGATGCATTTTTAAATATGCAATTTCTACAAAGTTTTTTTGGCATCTCCCCGATGAACAACAACCTCATAGCCACAATCTTTTGCCGTTTTCTGTAAAATACGGAGACTTTCTGCCGCCTCTGCCCCGGAATGGGCCTTGTTGTCATAAAGAGTGTAAAGTGAGCGCACATCCTCAGGGGAAAGATTGGGCATAACAACATTGGCGCCGGCTTTGAGGGCTTTTTCTCTGCCGCCCTCACCAATTGAAGCAAGAGCAGTTGTGGCAGGTATGAGAGCCAAAGGAAACATCAGCCTCAGAATTGCCACCATTTTAACAGTGAGCTCGAGGGAGCCGTTTGGTTCATTGCCAAAAGGAGTGTCCTTGTGAGAAATGAAGGGGCCTATGCCAATCATTTCAGGAGAAAGCTTTTGCAAAAAGCGAAGGTCCTTCAAAAGATGCTCCCCTCTCTGACCGGGCGATCCAACCATAAATCCGCTGCCGGTCTGGAAGCCAAGTTTTTTCAGTTCAAAAAGACAGTTTTTTCTGTTCTCCAGAAGCATAGTCTCCGGATGCAGACCTGTATAGTGGTTTTCATCTGCTGTTTCGTGCCTCAGAAGATAACGGTCTGCTCCGCTCTCTTTCATGAGTCTGTAGCTTTCAGCGCTCCTCTCACCAAGAGAAAGAGTAACTGCACAATGAGGCATTTCTTTTTTTATTGACGAAACAATGTCACAGATTACTTCATCGGTAAAATAAGGGTCCTCGCCCCCCTGCAAAACAAAGGTTCGAAATCCCATTTCCCAGCCCGCCCGGCAACAGCCGAGAATCTGCTCCTTTGTGAGCCTGTAGCGGCAGACATTCGGATTGCCTGCACGGATTCCGCAATAAAAGCAGTTGTTGCGGCAATAGTTCGAAATTTCTATAAGTCCTCTTATATATACATCTGTTCCGTATGTCTCTCTGCGTTTTTTGTCTGCAAGAGAAAAAAGCAGGTCCATATCCTCACAGGATTCTATTATATAAAGAAGCTCCTCGTCGGAAGCGTCTTTTTTCTCATAGAGCTTTTGGCAGATTTCGTTAATGTTCATCAGAGTATGTCACCTTCCCCGGAACCGAATTTTTCAAGAAAAGAATGTCTCTCTCCGTCAAGCTTGTATTCAACAAGGGTATCCACACTGACATTGTGGATGCTCTCAAAAAGATTATGCTCTATATCAGGGTTCACCTTTTTCAGTGATTTTATGAGAAGCTTTGTTTCCTGGCGTTTGGAATCCCCCGTTCCGTCACCGCTTTTGTCAATGTTTTCAGTGAAACGGCAGGCACACTGAAGAAATGTGAGCTCATTATAGTTTCTCCAGGCAACAATGTCATCTTCGAGAATGCAATACATGGGACGAATAAGCTCCATTCCTTCAAAATTTGTGCTTTTTATCCTTGGAAGCATGCCCTGAATCTGACAGCCATACATCATACCCATCAGCGTTGTTTCAATGACATCGCTCATTTGATGTCCGAGAGCAATTTTGTTGCAGCCGAGCTCTTTGGCATTGGCATAGAGATGTCCCCTTCTCATTCTTGCACAAAGATAGCAGGGAGACTTTTCAACGGAATTGGCAATGTCAAAGATTTCACTTTCAAAAAAAGTGACGGGAATTTCCATAAGCCGCGCATTTTCTTCTATGCGATTGCGGTTTCGCTCGTTATAGCCCGGGTCCATGGCAAGAAAAACCAGGTCGAAGGGCACTTCAGATATTTTCTGAAGATGCTGCATAAGCTTTGCGAGGAGCATGGAATCCTTGCCCCCCGAAATGCATACTGCTATTTTGTCATTTTTCTGAATGAGATGATATCTTTTTATTGCGGCAATGAACGGATTCCAAAGCTCTTTGCGATATTTTTTTATTATGCTGCGTTCAATAAGAACGCTTTTTGAAAGTTCTCTCATTAACTATTCACTCAAATCTTTAGGGTGTATATTTAAAATTGCCGTGGCGTCTGTGATTTTTAACCACCTTGAGCTTGAAAACATCCTCGCTCAGTATCCAGTTTTCGGTTATTACGCAGTCACCATCTTTAATGAAGTCTGCTTCTATTTCCGATTCAATCTGTTTTTCAATTTCGGTTATTTCGCCATATCTGTCGAGCTGACGGTAAGTTGGAGTGACAAGGTGGTTTTTGTACTGGCGAACAAGCTTTACAGCAAATATTATTACAAGCGCAAGCAAAACAATGCAAAATGTCACATCAAAAATTTCGCTTTCCATTTCAAGTCCTCTCATGTCGAGCATATATTCACACACAGCCTCACCTGTTTCAAACTCATCGCTTTTCGCCATATCGTGACGGATAATCAACGGAATTTCCGTAAATATGCCTTCAACGACCTGTCCCGATTTCAGGTCCTGATGAGGATAGGCAACCAACAAAACCCTTTTGCTGCCAATTTCGGCGGTATATATGTTGACAGAAATTTCATCAAAGGTTTCCTCGCTTCCTGTCTGGGTGTCTTTGTTGCGATACACCAAGCCGGTTTTCGAAACATTGTCAGCCTCAGCGGAAAATTCATATCTTTTTCTCTGCCAATAGCTTGAATCCTTAAGAGCATATGAAGGGATTTCCGTATTATCATTGCGGTGAAGCTCAAAGCTTTCGGGCACTTCAGTCATTTTTGCCTCATTTGCAAACCTTTCTGCATCAAGAGGAACCGAACCGATGAACACATTGCTTATATAGGCATAGCAACCAATGAAGTAAGCAATTAGAATGACAACCAGAACAATCTCGGTCAAAAGAAATCTGAAACGATGACCCTTCATTGAGCGGTTTATCATATCCTTCGAAACTTCTTTAATTTTCACTGTCATCACCCTTTACAAATTCGTTATACACTTCTCTTTTGGAAATGCCTCTTTCTTTTGCCGCCTGTTTTATGGCTTCTTTTTTGTCTATGCCGGAATTTATCAAAAGATTAACATGCTCTGTCACCGACATAGCAAGAAAACCTTCTGTTTCTTTTGCCTCTTTTTCTTCAGGCGATGCACCCGACACAACAAGCACATACTCACCCTTGGGAGCATTTTCGCTATAGTATTCAATGGCATCGTCAAAGGTGGTCAGCCTGCACTCTTCGTGAATTTTGGTGAGTTCTCTCACAATGCTCAGAGAACGGTTTCCGAAATATTTCCTCATGTCAGCAAGAGTTCTTGTGAGCTTGTGGGGAGCCTCGTAGAAAACAAGGGTGCGGGTGTCGTCTTTAACACTTTCAAGATGCTCAAAACGGCTCTTTTTGTTCACTGACAAAAAGCCTTCAAAGGCAAAGCGAGTGGTGTTCTGACCTGAAATAATCAGAGCATTGATAAGAGCAACACTGCCGGGAACGGGAACAACTCGTATTCCGGCATCGATACACATCTTAACAAGATCCTCTCCGGGGTCTGAAATTGCAGGAGTTCCGGCATCGGTAACAAGAGCAACCTTCTTGCCCGACATTATTTCTTCTATTATATAAGCGCCCTTTTCTTTTTTGTTGTGTTCATAATAACTTGTGAGGGGCTTGTGTATGTCAAAATGATTAAGAAGCTTGAGGGAATGACGGGTGTCCTCACAAGCTATGAGGTCACATTCTCTCAGGGTGTTAAGGCATCTTACAGTGATGTCGTCAAGATTGCCTATTGGAGTTGCGCAAAGATATAAAATTCCTTTGTCCACATTCATCACTCTTTCATTATATATTAACATATATGGGCGGATCGATTTTAAGGCTTGCACCTGCGCCTTTCATTGCCTCAACCAGTACAAGTCTCGGACTTACCCCGGGATTTGGCTGAACAAAAGCAATGCGTTTGGGTTCAAGCTTGTGTTCACGAAGATGGCATATTATGTCGCAAAGCCTGTCGGCACGGTGAACCATGTAGAAATGGCCACCGAATTTGAGGATTGAATCAGCAGCCTCAATAACCTCTCTGAGATTGGTGCGGATTTCGTGGCGGGCAATGGCCTTTGGTTCATCGGGATTTTTAAAGCCTGAACCGGCACTCATATAGGGTGGATTGCAGGTTACAACATCAACACTGCCCTGTTTGAAATGAGAAAGCACATTTTTGATGTCGTCACAGATTACTTCCATTCTGTCTGAAAGGTTGTTGATTCCGACATTTTTTGAGGCAAGCTCAAAGGAGCACTGCTGAAGCTCCACTCCATAAAACTTTTTTGCTTTTGTCTTGGCACTCATAAGTATGGGGATAATTCCGTTTCCCGTGCACAAATCCACAACAGTGTCGGTGTGCTTTGCCCTTGCAAAATCGGACAGAAGCACGGAGTCTGTGCCAAAGCAGAAAAGCTCAGAATCCTGAATTATTTTTAAATTGTTTATTCCCAAATCCTCGCATTTTAACATATCATCATTCCAATCAGCAAAAATCCGCATTGCGTTATATGTATTTTAGTAAATTTAATCTTGTTTGTCAACTGTGTTAACAGATTGTTCTATTTAATTTAACAAATTGGAATTTATCGGGGAGATCGAAAGCAAATTGTTCAAATGTGT
>JAZNUS010000159.1:0-6918 GCA_045592485.1 Clostridia bacterium
CCCATTCCATACCTTTGAAGTATGCATCAATACAAATAGCCATGTTTTCCTCGATAACTCTCTTATTATCAACTGTGAAAATGGGAGCTTCACATTCAAGCATACCTGTTGAGTGGAGACTTCCGTAAGGACAGTAGTCAATGTAGCCGTATTTGGTGAGGTACTCGGTGTAAGCATTGAGAACAACATCACAGGGTGTGCCGGGTTCCATTTTTGCAGAAGCATAGTTAAGAGCTTCATATGCACACATAACAGCATCCTTGATTTTCTGAGGAATTGTGCCGAGCACGAGGGGCGAACAGATGATACCGTTGTAGCCTTCGTAGCATACGCCGGCTGCAAGGTTGATGATTTCACTTTCCTGAATCTGTCTGAGGGTGTTTCTGCACATGCTGATGAATGAATTTTTGGGGCCGGTTGCAACCATTGGAGCAAATGCCTGAACATAGCTTTCAGCACCAAGCTTCATCATTTCAGCTTCGAACATACCTTCGATGTGGCGTTCGGTCATGCCGACTTCAATTTTAGGAACAACTGCTTCAAACATTTTGGAAACCATTTCCCAGTTTGTTTTGAGAACTTCGATTTCAGCGGGGCTTTTAATGATTCTCTGTTCATAGTGAACATCATCATAGTCAACAATTTCTGCACCTGCAAAAACCTTTCTGAGCTTATCCTTGATGATTGAGGGGAATATGAGTCTGCCGATAAAGCCGATTTTCTTAACTCCGGGATGTTCAGCCTTAACCTGTTCAAAAAGCTCGGCAAAATCGAGCTGACCGTCTTTGTCATATTCAAATCCGCTTACTTCACCGATTTCGGGAAGAATAGCAATTCTGCTTCCGGGAAGAGCGTTCATAACCTGGCAATAGTCGTCAGATGCCTGACCTGAGCAAACAACAACCTGACCCTCTGCAGGAATGATGATTGCAGAGCTTTCGTTTACGGGAGCAAAACCGCAGTAGTAACGAACAATACCGATTTCGAGAAGATTGGAAAAACCAATTACAAGATCTACTCCGTCGGAAGCCATTTTTGCACGAAGTGCGCTTATTCTCTGAAGGTATTCATTGCCTTCAAATGTGGGGTAATTCATTTCATTTTCCTCCTTGTATATTAATTTCATAATAATCTGATTTTATTTTAACATTAAAAAAAACAAAAAGCAATGGTCTTTTCGAATATTTTTAACAGACCGATTATTCGAAAAGACCATTTAATTTTAAATGTAGTAGCACTGTGTATCGGCTCTGAAGCCGTTTTCGTCCATAACATCAATTCTGAAATATTCATCCTCGGGACGGATTGTAAATTGTGCTTCTTCAATGAGACTGTCGGTGGCACAGACAAAGGCACTTCGTCTTCCTTTTGTGGAAAGAGAAATCTGCTTTGCAGGTGAGCATTTTATAACCACCGTGTTTTCCTCAGTGTAAAGCTCGTGGATAAGGGGCTTTTGCGAAGAGTAGAAATTGCCCTTCAAAAGACCGTCGATAATGTTTTCGTAGGAAAGTGAATCGGTATTTACCATAACAAAAGCACCAAAGGAATCGGAAGTTTTCTCAGGCCCTTTTTGGTTGTGGTTATCGTCACCGCAGGACACAAAAACACGCTTACCGTCACGGTGAAAATCGTCAACAACATTGATATCATAGTCATAAATGCCGTGAAGATTGACCGCAGTGTTGAAAACTTCAACGCCCCACAGATTTTCATAGCCTGAGTAATCGCCATAGTTTTCGAGAGACCAACGGGGATGATTGTAGCAAACAAAAAATCCATTTTCGTTTGCAGTTTTTATAATATCATTAATTCCGTCGGCGCCGTAGATTCTGTCATAGTCCTTGTCGGGCTTGCGGATATTTTCTCTGTCCTCCCCTTTTGAAAAATGGTCAAGAACGGAGTTATAGCACACTGAAAAGGTGTTGTTCTGCTCCTTGGCATACAGGTTCAGATGACACACCTTCATATTGTAATTCTTGAGAGTTGACTGCTCAGGAAACTGCTTTATTGCATATTCTGCACTTGTGATTGTTATAAAATTCTCGTCGTCAAGATAGCTGTGATTGTTAAAATGTTCGTGGTCGGTTATGGCAAGGAAGCTATAGCCCTTTTCTTTGTACATTGTCTTAAGCTCAGAGGGCGAAAAAAATCCGTCAGAAAGATTGCTGTGGCAATGCATATTTCCTTTGTAAAAATTTTTTGAACTGTCAAGTAATATTTTTTTCATTTTCTTCCTCCGAAAGTATAGTTTGAATTAGGGGTAAATTGAGGTTTGTCGAGCTGTTTGAAGATGAAATTGACGCCAGGGCGTTGCCTCCCTTGCCTAAAGGGAGGGGGACCAAGCTTTGCTTGGTGGTGGGATATAGAAACCGCTTAAACACTGTATTTTCAAGCGTTTTAATCTTGTATAAAAATCCTCCCACCGCTCACGCGGTCCCCCCTCCTTTAGGCAAGGAGGGCAACGCATCAGCCCAATTCCATCTCCCCTACAAACCCCAATTTATTTTATAATGCTGCTAATCACCACAGCATTTATAACAACAAAAACAGGCACAAGAAAGCGAAAACGGGGTTTCGATGTTTTATGATTGAACAACACCATGCCGAACATCGCACCTGCTCCGCCCAGGAGAAATGCAAGGGACAAAAGGGTTTTTTCGCTTATTCTTCTCATTCCCTTTCGTGCAAAAAGCTTGTCAAGTCCGTACACAAGCATTGTCAATACATTCCACATTAAAAGAGGTACATATATATCCATTGGATTTATCCTTTTATCAGTTATTTTTTGAGGCAAGGCTGAGAGCTTCATCAATGTGAGCACAAAAGTTTTCCTCTCCCACCTCGTCATAGAAGCCTGATTTTTTCATAACACCAAGAGGCTGTTCATTAACATGGGAAAGAATGAGGCGTATATTTTTCTTTTTACATTTTTTATACACCGACTCTAGGGAATTCATGGCGGTGGCGTCAATTGCAGGAACTGCTCTCATGCGAAGAATGAGACAGCTTGTATATTCCTTGACGGTGATGTCGAGAATTTTGTCGGCTGCACCGAAAAACATCGGACCGCTTATTTCATATACACGCACATGATGCGGCACAACTCTCAAATCGATTGCATCGGCGTCGTTATCGTCGTCAACATATTTCCAGCCTGTGATGTGGGTTTCTTCGCTCATACGCTTCATAAAGAGCATTGCCGCAAGAATCATTCCCACTTCAATTGCAATTACAAGGTCAAAAATTACAGTGAGTGCAAAGGTTACAACCATAACGATTATATCGCTTTTGGGTGCTGTTTTGCACACGGAGACAAATTTTCTCCATTCACTCATGTTGTATGCAACCATAAAGAGGATTGCCGCAATTGCAGGCATTGGAATAAGCCCTGCATAAGGCATGAGGAACAAAAGAACAAGAAGGAGAACTACAGAGTGAACCATTCCGGCAACAGGGGTTCTTCCGCCGTTTTTCGCATTGGCAGCAGTTCGGGCAATTGCACCTGTTGCAGGAATACCGCCAAAGAACACAGAAGCAATGTTACCAAGTCCCTGTCCGACAAGCTCTGCGTTGGAGTTGTGGCGTGAGTTTACCATACTGTCTGCAACAACACAGGAAAGAAGAGATTCGATTGCCGCAAGAATTGCTATTGTAAATGCATTGGGGAACACTGCAATAATTTTTGAGATGCTAAAATCCATTGCACCAAAATTAACAGAGGGAAGTCCTGCGGGAATGGTGTAGAGCTCACCAATTGTAAACACTCCCCTGTCAAGACCGGGAATGAATTTAACCATCAGCACTCCAACAACAACTGATATGAGTGAGGGGGGAATTTTCTTTTCAAATTTAGGATAGATAATGAGAATTGCAAGACACACAACACCCACAAGAAGTGCCGACGGGCTGAAGGTTGACATTGCTTCAAGGTTTGCCTCAATTTTTTCGAGAGCTTCAATGGGTTTAACACCTTCGGCATAGGTAAGACCGAAAAAGTCTTTTATCTGACCAATTAAAATGGTCACCGCAATACCCGAGGTGAAGCCTGTGGTGATTGTGTGGGGAATAAACTTAATGAGACTGCCGAGCCTGAACACACCCATGAGAACAAGGAGTATTCCGGCAATAACAGTTGCAAGGAAAAGCCCATCCATTCCCTGAGTTGCCACAATCCCTGCAACAATGGTTGCAAAGGCGGCTGTGGGGCCTGCAATCTGTATTCGGCTTCCGCCAAAGAGGGAAACAACAAAGCCTGCCGCAATTGCTGTGTAAACACCGCAGGCAGGTTCCACTCCTGATGCAAGTGCAAGGGCAATCGAAAGAGGAAGTGCAATGATGGCAACAATAATTCCGGCAATCAGGTCCTTGAAAAATTGCTGACCGCTGTAATTTTTCATTACCGAGAAAAATTTGGGTTTTAAGTAGAACTTACTCATAATTATGTATCTCCTTTGTAGCTTATAATGTTTTAATCCTTGGTTTTATGGGATAAATTGGGGGTTATCGGGGAGATCGAAAGCAAATTGTTCAAATGTATTGTAGGTGTGATTCACGAATCGCCCGCAAATGGCAGATATCATACGGGCGATTCGTGGATCGCCCCTACAATGTCCTTGTGTTAAACAACCCGACAAACCCCAGTTTAATTCAGCTATCTCGTCACAACACTCATTGCATTTTCTTTTGTGTTGTAAACAACTCCGGTAACAAGCTTTCCCGATGTGTCGATCACGCCGTATTTATGGTTTTTCAAAACAGGTGCATATCCGTTTTCAAACTCAAAAATGTAGTCATATTCAAAATCGGACAGCTTTGAATTTGAAAGAGAAATCAAACCCCATTTTCCGTTTTCATCGGCGGCGGCAATAACACCGTAGTCATAGGATGGATTAAACCCTGTATATACAAAAGGAATAACCACATCGCCCTCAACATCAATAATTCCGCTGTAGCGTCCGGAGCTGACAATTGCTTTGCCATATTTGAATTTCTGAGCCGAGCTGTATTTAAAGGGAATAACAACATCGCCGGAATCGTTGACATAACCGAATGCCTTGCCATATTCTGTCATAACCGAAACTGCAGAGAGCCCATTTGAAAACTCACCGGCAGTTTCAAAATTAAACCCTGTGTACTGCTGACCCGTGGGAGCAAAAAGTGCCCACTTGCCGTCTTTTTTCATGAAGACCGACAAGGCGGTTCCTTGCTTCACCTCATGGTGAACACATTCTATAACCTCGTTGCCGTAGTGGTCTATATAGCCATAGCCTTCGTCATAGGCAAGGGCAAGGTTGTTTTTGAAATCCTCCATATACAGGTATTTGAAATCGGAAATAATCTCTCCGTTTGTTGAAATTATTCCGAACCTGCCGTCTTTGTAGGCAACAGTTGAGGGAGCATCGTTAAAGGAATACAGATAGTCATAGTCAAAAGGAACTACAATTTCCCCCAATGCTGACAAAACGCCGTATTTATTTCCCACCTGTGCGACGGTAACATCGAGATTTCCAAAAGGGTGCAAATGGTCGTAGGCTGCAGGAATAATGATTCTTCCCCCGCAGTCGGCAATACCCATTTTTCCGTCTTTAATAATTCTTGCTCTTCCGAAATTGTCGAACTTATCAAGAGCCTCGTAGATGATGTCTATCACAACATTTCCAAAGCTGTCTATACAGCCCCACTTGCCGCCTGAAACAACATAGTAGCCTTTTATCATGGGGTTGTCCGACTGAACACCTGCGGTTATCCGATAAACCTCGTCATATCGTTTTTCAGAGATTGTGTCTGTTGCTGCATCATAGACATACCAATATCTGCCGTTTTTAACCATTGCAATTTTGTTGTCACAATACAAAACATCATCAAACTTAACAGGAATTATCACATTGCCGTATATGTCACACACGCCTTTATTGCCGTCTTTTTCAAGATAAATGCGGTTTTGCGATTCATAGACTATGTCGCTGTAGATAACATCAGTAAGGAGATTACCAAAAGAATCACAAAGACCAAGGCGATGATTTCGGGCAACTCTGAAAAGCACTGTATTGTCATAATTAGAAATTGACGCATAATCAAAATTTGTAAGTCTTGAGCCATCATGGGAAACAAGACCGTAATTGCCGTTGCGGCAGGCAATGGCAGTGCCCTGAGAGTTAAACAGGCCAATTTCGCAGCCATAGGTGTTTATGTAGAGTGCATTTTTAAATTCATCTTTGCGAAGATTAACATAAAGTGCCTTGTATATCATTGCCAATGGGGCATAGATTTTTTCACCGGATTTAACCGAAGGGAATGCACCCGGATAAACCTCGGAAAGGAATGAATTTTTGTCACCTATGTTAAGAGTGCCCGATGCTGAGTCATAGGTTGCGTTTCTGACGGAATTTGAAAAAGTGAAAACAACGCCGCCCGAATCTACACTCATTTTTGTTCCGAAAATTGACGGAATTGTTTTTATATCAATATACACCTCTGAGCTGTGCACCTCAAATGCTTCAGTCAGTTCTACAGCTGCGCCGTCAAAAAATACAGATGGTACACCGTCGGAAGCTGTTGCCAATCCGCAAAAAGATAAGACTGTTAAAAATATTATAAATGCTAAAAGTTTTTTCATAAGCATACACCTCCTGAATTATAGCATAAATTCGCATAGTATTACAATGATACTTTAGCATATTTGGATTTATATTACAAATCAGAAGAGATTTCTGTAATTTAAATATTAAATTTGTGTAATACAATTGAAATTAATGTGGTTTAAATTGGAATTTGTCTGGGTGTTTAACACTAGGGCGAAAGGCTCCCCTGCCTAAGGGGAGCTGGCAGTGAGCGTAGCGAAACTGACTGAGGGGTATTGCTGAAAGTATTGATATTTCTGCATTTCGTACCCCTCCGTCTTTGCCTTACGGCAAATCC
>JAZNUS010000160.1:0-15562 GCA_045592485.1 Clostridia bacterium
CTGCCTAAGGGGAGCTGGCAGTGAGCGTAGCGAAACTGACTGAGGGGTATTGCTGAAAGCATTGATATTTCTGCATTTCGTACCCCTCCGTCTTTGCCTTACGGCAAATCCACCTCCCCTTAGGCAGGGGCGGCTTTCGCACCAGCCCAATCCCATCTCACCGACAAACCCCAATTTAACATTTCAATTACGGAGGAACAAAAAATGTATGACATAGCTGTACCGATTCAATCGGCAAATATGCAAAGCTGCGGAGGAAGAGAAAAAATTCTTGCCGAGCTCAGAAGAATGGGCGCAAAAAGAATTTTCCTTGCAATGGGAACTCTTTGCAACGACAAAACAGAAAGAGACTATGAATTTAAGCACCTTAAAGAAAACACAAAGTTTTTCAAAAGCCACGGTTTGGAAGTGGGATCGTGGATGTGGACATTCTGGGTAAGGGGGAAAAATAATTTCACAAAAATGAGAGGCGCAGGTGAAAAAAACTCTGAGTTTTTCGCCTGCCCTCTTGACGAAGATTTCCGCAGTTTTGTGTATGAATATGTGAAAGGCGTTGCCGCATGCGGTGTTGACATCATAAACCTTGATGACGATTTCAGATATGGCTACATAGGCGGCAAAAACATCACCTGCACCTGCCCTCTTCACATGAGGAAAATATGCGACACACTCGGCGAAGAGCTTACCCCTGCCGAGCTTGAGGAAAAGGTTCTCACCGGAGGCAAGAACAAATACCGTGATGCATGGATGAAGGTTAACGGAGATGCCATGAAGAGTCACGCAAAACTTATCCGCGATGCAATAAATGAGGTTAACCCCAAAACAAGAGCTGCAATATGTGCGTGTATGCCCTCATGGGATGTTGACGGCGTGGATTCTGCTACCCTTGCAAGAATTTTGGCAGGTGATACAAAACCCCTCATAAGGCTTATAGGTGCACCCTACTGGTCTGTTGAAAAACTTTATCAGAGAAGCAGACTGCAAAATGTCATTGACCTTGAAAGAATGGAGCGTACATGGTGCGGCGATGACATCGAGGTTTATGCCGAGGGTGACTGCTATCCGAGACCGAGAACAACCTGTCCCTCATCTTATCTTGAGCTTTTTGACATGGCGATGAGAATTGACGGAAGAATGGACGGAATTATGAAATATTCCATTGACTACCACTCCCCCGTCGGATATGAACCGGGCTACATTGATGCACAAATAAGAAACAAGCACATTTATGAAGGAATTGACAAGCATTTTTCAGGCAAAGAAGCCCGTGGTGTGAGAATTTTTGAGGCACTAAACAAGCTTGAAAATATGGATGTGCCAAAGCACATTAAAGAAAACGAAAACATTTATGACACCTTTTTCTCCCCTGCTTCAAGACTTCTTGCAGACAACTCCATTCCCTCAACCTATGAAGGCGAAGGAATCGGCTCCATTGCATTTGGCGAAAACATCAGATATGTTCCGAGAGAGGTGTTTAAAAACGGAATTGTCATCGATGCCCGTGCAGCATTTATCTTAAACGAAATGGGAATTGACACCGGCTTTGAGACAATGGGCGAAGAGGTACATTCCTCGAAAGAAGAATTTGAAAACGGTATGCAGGCAGGCTATGTGAGCAATTTCATAAGCTACAAATGCACACTGAAAGAAGGTGCAAAGCTTTCCTCAAGTCTTATTTTAAATGCGGAAACGAGAAGTGCAGAGCCTGTTAAAAATCCCTTTGCTTTTATGTATGAAAATGCAGATGGCGACAAATTCTTTGTGCTTAATCTTGAAGCTTATTTCTGCTCCGACAGCATTCTTCGCGGATATGCCCGTTCAAAGCAGATTAAAGATGCAATTGAGGAAATGTCGGGCAAAAAGCTTCCTGCCTACTCCTATGGAAATCCCGACCTCTACATAATGTGCAAGGAATCCGAAGGCAAAAAGGCCGTGGGGCTTTTCAACATTTTTGCAGACGGAATTTATGACGGTGTGGTTGAACTGGACAGAGAGTACAGGAAAATTGAGTTTATAAACTGCAAGGGCGAGCTTAAAGGCAATAAGGTTCACATTGGCGAAATTCAACCATTCTCCTTTGCAGGATTTGAAGTAGAATAAAAGGAGAAGGGCTATGGATATTATATTTTTGGCATTGATTATTATTTTTCAGACCTTCCAGGGTTGTATGGCAAAGGAATATAACAAACGAAGCACTCAGTGCACAATGATGTTTTCCGCAATAACAGTGTTTTTTGCAATGGTTGTTTTTGTTCTTTCGTTCCTGTTTACAAAGGACGGAGGATTTAAATTTTCCAAAGCAACGCTGTGGTATTCAATTCTTTTTGCAATAACCTACGGAAGTGCTACGGTTGGAAGCATATACGCTGTGAAAACAGGTTCTCTGTCCCTCACTTCACTTTTCACATCATTCTCACTGCTCATACCGACATTTTATGGTATAATTGTCCTTGATGAGGACACAAATACCTTTTTCTACATAGGACTTGTTCTTCTTTGTGTATCGCTGTTCCTAGTGAACTACAACGGCAAGGAAAGTAAAGGAAATCAAAAAATAACCCTCAAATGGCTCATATATGTCATTATAAGCTTTGTGGGAAACGGAATTTGCACAATCACCCAGAAAATGCAACAGGTTAACCAAAATGGTATGTACAAAAATGAATTTATGATTGTTGCTTTGCTCATTGTTTTTGCAGGAGTTATGATTCTTTCCCTTATCACCGAAAAAAATCACAAAAAAAGCTTTAAGCCTGCTCTTGTGACCGGCGGTGCCCGCGGACTTGGAAACGGAATTGTAAATCTCCTTGTTATCTCCCTTGCAATAACAATGCCGGCATCGGTGCTGTTCCCTGTTGTTTCAGGCGGCGGTATTGCTCTTACGGCAATTCTTGCAATGACTCTTTACAAAGAGAGACTGTCAATTCAGCAGATTTTAGCTATGATTTTTGGTATTGCATCAGTTGTATTTTTAAATATCTGAACAGGAAACAACAATTTTCAAATATAATCAAAAAAGCGAAAACCGGTGTTATCCAACTGGGAACAACATCGGCTTCGCTTTTTTTGATTATTCTGTCTGATTATTTGTGAAGAAACACCTGCTGAAGCAGTGCAGAACCATTTTCGTCCTTTTCCATAACCATGATGCCCTCCATGCTCACATCCCATCTTGCAACAACGGGGCTTTCAGCCTGAACCTTTAAGGCATATTCAAGGTCTTCACACTCGTAGTAGCCGAAAAGGTCATCGCCGGTGTTCCAGATTGTGTAATTGTGGACACCTGCTTCGTTAAGTACTTCGGTCATTTCAGGCCATATTTCATCGTGTCTTTTGATATATTCTTCTTTCTTTCCCGGACAAAGCACTGCGTGCCATGCAAATCTTTCCATAATTGTTTCCTCCTTTATTCTTCAATTCTGCTGAGCAGAAATACTGAACCTAAAATAAGTATTATTCCGCACACTGAATAAACAGTGAGCTTTTCCCCAAGAAGGGTTACGCTGAAAAATGTCGCCGCCATGGGTTCGACAATGCTCAATGCCGATGCCGTTCCCACAGGAAGATATTTCAGTGACATTGTGTAGAGAAAATATGGCAAAACGCAGGTACACAAACCGCAACCTGCCATTACCCACACATAAGCCGGATTTTCAACTGCTACCGTCACAATGTTTCCGGGGGTTGAAAAAACAAGGGATATGATTGTCATAAATATGTAGCAGTACATACATGCACTCAGGGGGCTTGTTTGGTTTTTCATCTGAAATTTTGCAACAATGTTATATGTACTGTAGGCAATTGAGGATACAAATCCGAGAAATATGCCCATTGGGCTGAATTTCATTCCGCCGATTATCCCTGACACAAGACCGCACCCTGCAATCATAAACACAACTGCCAGGAGCTTGAACAGGTTGAGTCTCTCCCCCATAAAAGCTACCGAAAATGCCATAATGAAAATTGGTGATGTGTACATAAGTACAACTGCAGTTGACACCGATGTAAGCTGAATTGCAGCATAATAGCTGAAGGCTGTAAAAAACACAGCTCCGCCGCTTATAAGACTCATAAAAAGAGCTTTTTTGTTTATTGCAAACATTGAACGGTCCTTTATAACTGCATAAAGAACCATGCAAACTGCCGAAACCGAGCTTCTTATGGTGGTCATTTGCAGTGATGTGAGACCCAAGGGGGCAAGATAGTGAACAAAAATCCCCGATGTTCCCCAAAGAACTCCTGCAAGGACAATAAATATTATTGCTCTGTTTTTCATATGTTTGTCCCCTCTAAAAGTTAAATGCTTAAAACTTCACCGCTATGAACACAATGAATTTCGCCATTTTCCCCGACAAGGTCATAATAAAGCCAAAGAACAGTATATCTGTCTTTAAGCTCCTTTGAATAGAGAATGGCAGTTCTTATTTTATCTTCGCCATACATTTCGTAAAACTCGCTCATATCAAGACCCACAGCCGAAAGAATTTCTTCTGTTTTCTCCGCAGACGGCACATCAGAAAGAATTTCTCTTATTTCCTTTTCCTTCTCTTTATAAACATCAAGTCTCTGAGCGGTGTAGTTTCCAACCTTGTCCTGAAGAGCAATGCATCCTTCGGCGGCAGATTTATATATATTATTTATTTTCTTTTCATAATCCTCTCTGTTAAGGCGGAAAATCTTTTCGGGAAAGTCTGATTTCAGAATGGCTTCTCTCACCTTTGCAGTGATAACCGTTGAATATGCCACATCAATGCCGTGGGGGAAATAAGGCTTTTCGTCTATGATTCCGACAATCTCGAAAAAGTGGGAAAGATGATGTTCACTTCCCGATGCCGGTCTCGACGAGCCGGCAAAGCTCATCATAATGCCGACAATAACAAGAGCTTCGGTAAGAGCTTTTATGCTTTCATCGGTGCGTTCAACAAGCCCCCCGGCGTTTTTAAGGGTGTTATTTATCATTTCACAGGTGGTATCATATATGTAGTCACAGAAATATTCATCATTTACAGCTCTGGAGAGCTTCCAGTCGCAAAGAGCAGAATATTTCCCGATTATGTCACCATAGCCTGCTTTTATCATTTCCATAGGAGCATTCTTCAAAACATCCACATCGGCAATTATGGCTCTCGGAAGATGCGCCTTTACCGTTTCCTTCATTCCCTTTAAAATCATTGCGGCACCGTCGGAGGCATAGCCGTCCATAGACGGAGCAGTTGCCACCACCATATAGGGAAGCTTTGCGAAAAAGCTGACACATTTGCAAAGATCCTGAATGACACCGGAGCCAATGGCAACGATAAGGTCAGTGTCCCCTATTTCTTCATTGACTCTGTCTATTGCCTTTTCGTCAGGAATAAGAATGGTTTTTCCGTCAAAAATAACTTTTTTGATTCTTTTACCTGAAAGTGCATTTAATGCTTTTTCGCCTGCCGCAAGGTAGGTGTTTTCATCGGCAACAATCAAAATGTTTCTGTATGGACCGCAAAGCTCAGAAAGTCTTGAAACAGCTCCTTTTTCTATATATACCGATTCTATATCACAATTGTGAAATTTGCCGCAAGAGCAGTTGACTCCCTTTAAAATTGTATTAATATCCATAACATCAGTCCTTTTTATTAATTGATTTATTTTCTTAAGCAGTTGCGTCAGTATCCGAACCCGTTTTGGGTGCGTGTTTTTACGCCACTGCATCGTTAAAATACTCGCAAATGCGTCAGCATTAGCTGCGTTTTTGCCTCGCATTGACGCAAAAACACAGCACCGAAAATTTATCAAACCTAAGACAAAGAAAAATTGTGACTTTTCAAGGCGGAAGGTCGAAGGAATACTGGCGTATTTCGAGACCGACAACGAAGAAAAGGTGCTGTTTTTCTTGTTTTAGGCGGGTTCGGATACTAACGCAACTGCTTAACCAAACGCCCTGGTTTTTGGGGCGTTTTTCTTTTTGAATCTTTTGATTTTTTTGGTAAAAACAATTGCAATTTCTTGTAATAGGTGTTATAATTTATGAGACAATATAAAAATGCCGCAAAAGCATTGCGGTAAAATCATTAAAGAATGGAGAATGCAGTATGTGTTTAAAAAGGATTATTGTTTTTCTGTGTGCAATTTCCCTGATTTTGTCATCAGGATTTTCAATCGCCGCAGAAAACACAGAGGATAATGCAATTTCTGAAAATCCTGAAATTGTGTTAGACCAACAGGAAGAACTGACAGACGATGAAGCTCTGTCAAGCGGACAAAGCGAAGATGATGAAATCATCGTTGCGGAAAATGAAGCTTCCGACGAAGAAGCCAGTCTTTTTGCGGCATCATCGTGGGTAGATGCACCTCTTCTTGTCCCCGGTGCCAAATCAGCCTTTAATCTCCCGTCGTCAGGAAGTGTGGCATGGTTCCGTATTGATGTTGAAAATGACGATGAGGCAATAAAAATTTCATTTGACGGATTTGCTGCATCAACAAGCTACATATGCTACAGAATATATAAAGGAGCAGACCTTGAAATCAATCCAAATTCCACAAACATCTGGGACAGCGGTCATTTCAATGCTGACAGAACTCAGTCCTTTAAAACTTCCGAGGCAGGTTCTTACTATGTAAAGGTGTATACATACCGGAGTAATGATGTTGTTGAAAATGATATTAATATTTCATATACAACCGTTGCACCCGACAGCAACGAAAACAACGACACCTGGCAGAATGCAACAGAGCTTATAAGAGATGTTGACACAAGCTACACATTAAACGGTCAGAATGATGTTGACTGGTTCAAAATTTCCGTAGCCAACGATACCGATGCAATTAAGCTTGTTATGACTAATTTTGACTACACTGTTAAGAATGTGTCATATTATCTTTACAGAGGCACAGACCTTGAAGCAGGAAAAACAAGCTACATTGATTCCTACACCAATTTTTACACCAATATGTCAAGAAACTTCAAGGTGAACGAAGCGGGCGACTATTATGTGAAGGTTGTTATGTATAGAAGCGGTTACGACTGGAACGAGAAAACCCTTAAAATCAGATATGAAATTGTTGACGGCGACGCTAACGAAAACAATGAGACAAAAGAAAACGCAACATATCTGACAGACAGTGTACCCATGGAATTTACAATGACAGGTCACAACGATGTGGAATGGTTCTGCTTTGATACAACCATGGAAAACGAAACTGTTACACTCACAATTGAAGGCTTTGAAACAGATTATTCCAATCAGATAAGTGTATATTTGTATGACGAAGATACCGTAAACGAAGTATTCAGTGCTACACCAAACAGTTATTATACTAGAACCGCGTCCTTTATCAATGTCGGAACAAAGTATGTGAAAATTTCCGTATATAACGGTAAAATAGCCGAAAATCCGCTGAAAATCACTTATTCCGGAGGTACGGGCAAAAAAGATTTTAATGAATCCAACAACACATGGCAGACAGCAACACCTCTTCAAAAGGATTCAGAACTACAGTTCAATTTACCTGCCGACACCGATGTTGACTGGTTTGTTCTCGATGTAGACAATCCCGATGAAGCAATTGAACTTAATTTTTCGGGCTTTCAGCCATCATCAGCAGCGATACATTATGCTTTATTCAGTGGCGAAGAATTAAATAAACACGGAAACAGCACTTCGCGTATAGACGGGTCATATGATAATTATTCATCTTACGGCTTTTCCAAGGCATTGACGAGAAGATATAAGGTAACTAATGCAGGTAAGTATTATGTTAAGGTGTATTTAACAAATTCAAAAACAAGCATTACAGAGTATCTGACATTAAATTATACAACAATTTCACCGGATGAACACGAAAATAACGATACCTGGAAAAATGCAGCATTACTTGAAGAGAATGTTGATATGCCATACACATTACATGGTTACAACGATGTTGACTGGTTTAAAATAAATGTAAAAAATCCTGATGAAGCAATTGAACTGAATTTCTCCGGTTTCAAGGTTGACACCAATAAAATTGCGTATTATTTATACAGCGAAGAAGATTTTATTAAATTCGGGAATAGCGCCTCAGCTTTAGATGGGTCAAATGATAATTATTCAAGTTACGGATTTAACAAAGCTTTGACAAGACATTATAAGGTAACCAATCCCGGGAATTATTATGTAAAAGTCTATACAAGAAATACTGCAGAGACAGTCCGGGAACCTTTATCTTTAAATTACAGAATAATTGAACCGGATGAACACGAAAATAACGATTACTGGAAAAAAGCAACAGTGTTGCAGGAGGATATTAATAAATCATTTACACTTACAGGCAGAAATGATGTTGACTGGTTCAAAATAACAGCTAATAATGATGAAGCAATAAAGCTTACTTTTGACGGATTCGAGGCAAATGGCGGAAGAATATATTACTATCTGTATTCCGGAAAGGATTTTGAATTAAATGGTGATAATGCCTCTTATCTGGACCACTATAGTAATGGAATAAGAAATGTGTATAGCAGAAGCTACAAAATAACCGAAGCCGGAGAATACTATGTTAAAGTCGGCGTAGATGATTATAGCCAATATGGTATTTTAGAAAACCCGATTACCATAAAATACAGCATTGATTACCCCGATTCCTATGAAAACAGCGACAGCTATGCCAATGCCATAAAGCCTGTTGCCAATCAGACTGTATATCACACATTAAATGGTCACAATGACGCAGATTATTTTGAAATAAAAGGTGTGACTGTCGGCGATACGATTAATATTCATACATCGGGCTATGGTGCAGAAAAGTTACATAAAAAAGCTTATTATGACATCTATTATTATAATGCAGAGACCGAAGGCTATGAAGGCAAAGGCAATGGTAATATTTCGCAGGATAATCAGACAGTAAAATATGTCGCAACCGCTGACGGAACTTATTATTTCCGCGTTGGAAGCAATGGTACAGTAACACCTTCAACAAATACAAGAACATTCAGATACACAATATCCCGTGAAAACGCACCTGTAGAAAGCATTTATCTCAACTACGAGTCAATCACCTTAAACGAAGGTGTAAACACAACTCTTGTTGCAAGCTTCAGCCCTGCATATGCAACAAATCAGAACCTTAAATGGACTACAACAAATTCTGATGTTGTAAGTGTTGATTCTTATGGTAACATTTCCTGTCTTGCAACAGGTCAGGCAACAATCACAGCTGAAAGCGAGGACGGCGGATACACAAGCTCCTGTCTCATAACGGTCGTGCCTGCAGTAAGAGTGTCGGGAATTACTCTTGACAAGGAAGAAGCCATTGTAGCATATGAGGGAAGCATTCAGCTTAACGCAACAATCAACCCCGAAGATGCTACAAATCAGAAAATAATCTGGACAAGCTCCGATGAAGGCGTTGCAGTGGTCAACACCAAAGGTAAAGTAACAGGCGTCGGTCATGGTGAAGCGGTAATCACTGCCACAACCGAAGACGGCGGCTTTGAAGCAAAGTGCAGTGTTCGTGTTCCCGAATATTCCACAGCGGTTAGAGCAGTATCTGTCAACACAAACGCTGCAACAATTTATCTTGGAGATGATATGCAGTTTGAAGCAGTTATCACACCTTCAAATGCAACAAACACAAATGTAACATGGAAAAGTGCCGACAGCTCAATTGTTTCCATTGATGAAAACGGTAAGGCTACAGCAAAAGCTCTTGGCACAACAACAATTACCGTAACCACCGAAGAAGGCGGCTACACCAATTCCTGCACAGTTGTTGTTGAACCTCAGCCAATCAAGGTTAAGGGAATCACTCTCAGCTCGGAAGCTCTGACACTTGCAATCCCCGGAACAAACACACTTGTAGCCACAGTTGCACCCAATGATGCAACCGATAAAACAGTAAAATGGTCCTCTTCAAATCCGGCAATTGCAACCGTAAGCTCAAGCGGTAAGGTGACTGCAGTAGGCCTCGGAACAGCAACAATTACTGCTGAAACACAAGACGGCGGCTTTAAAGCGGAATGTATTGTAACTGTAAGCACAACAGCCCTTAAAGGTGATGTAAACTACGATGGCGATGTTGATGCCGCCGATGCTCTCATTGTACTTAAAGCCGATGTAAGATTGACAACCCTTACAACTGCTCAGAAAAAGATTGCCGATGTCAACGGTGATGGTGAAACAGATGCCGCTGATGCGATTCTGATACTCAAATACAATGCCGGTTTAATTGAATCACTGGAATAGGAGGGTGTTTATGCGACATATTTTTAAACTCCTAAGCATAACACTGTCTGTAGTATTGCTCGTTTCAGTATTCGCTCCATTCAACAGTTTCGCAGAGTCGGCTCCTGTGATAAAGGGAAGCTCTGTCGATGCTCAGATTGGAGAAAAAGCTGTTATTACATTTAACATATCCGATGCCGGACAGGTGTGCGGAGGAAATTTCAATATTGTATATGACAATGAATATCTGCAGGTTGTAAGCTATAAAGCAGGGTCTGTTTTTTCAGACTCTGCTCCCGTGATAAACACAAAGTATCAGACAAACAAGGTGAGAGTTATATGGGCAGGCATCAATCCTCTGAAAAATGACGGAGATATGCTCTCTCTGGAATTTCTTGTTAAAGACAACGCCCCCTCAGGAGCTCTGAGGATAGCTGTTGAAAGTCTGAAATTATATGACTACAATTCTCAGCTTATGACATCAAATGCAGCTGATGCAGAAATTGAAGTTAAAAACACCTATATGACTCTTACTCCCGAAAATAACGGTGAAAATATAAGTGTCAGTGTGGGTGTGTCGGGAGACACTGTTTTTCAAGGGGGCAATTACACTCTCTGCTATGATAACACGGTGCTTACACCTGTTTCAGTTGCCAAAGGAGCCCTTCTTGCAGGTACTGCCATTTCATATAACACAGACTATGCAAGCAATGCAGTAAGGGTTTCTTGGGCTGGAATTACGCCTGTAACGGAAAAAGGCGAAATCTGCAAGGTTATATTTGCCCCGAAAGATGATTTTTCAGGAAACATCTCCTTTGAGCTTAAAGATGTTAAGTTGTACGATGAAAATGAAAACCTGCTTGTTGTTCAGACCGAAAAAACCGATTTCACCATTGAAAAGCCTGAACAGAAGGCCCCACACATTACCATTGGAACAGTAACCTGTAAAGACGAAGGTGTCTTATCGGTTATCTTAAGCGAGGCTTCTATGCTTTGCGGCGGAAGCATTGAAATTAAATATGATAATGCCCGTGTAAGCATTGCAAGTGCACTGCCCGGGGAGTTGATGAACGGAAAAAATCCTGTTATTAACACACAATACGAAGCCGACACAATCAAGCTTTCGTGGGCAAGCCCGCTTCCTGTGACCGATGGCGGAGAGCTTATGAAAATATATTTCAAGGTACAATCCGAAACAAACGGTTTTGCGGCATTTGATGTAAAAGCACAAAGCCTCTACGGTGAAAATACAAATCCGATTACTGCAGGCTATACTAACGGCGGAGTTGTAATTGAAGGCAAAAAAACATATCAGATTCTTCTGAGTGATGTTTCTGTAGGTAATGTTACAAGCTTTACAATTCAGCTTACTTCACCGGACTCAATTTCCGGAGAGGTTATCGTTGCGGTATATAACAGGGGAGCATCATCAATGAGCTACTTTGAAAGATTTGATGCAATTGAATCCAAAGACATTGATGTATCCACACCAAACGGTGAAACAGTCAAGGTTATGTGGTGGAATGCTGCAGGCGGTTTAAAACCTGTTGCTCCAAGTGTTACAGTGAGTGAGAAATAAATACTATGAAAAAAATACTGATATCCTTAATTTTAATTTTAACTGTTGCAAGTACAGTATGTCTTGCATCCGACAGTGTAACGGTCTCATTGATACAGGCAGAGGTGCAAACCGATGATATTTGTATTGATGTGCACATTTCCCAAGACAGCAAAGCCTGTGGAGGTAATTTTTATATTTCCTATGACAATGGTGTTTTAAAGCCTGTGAAGTATGAAGTTAACAATGAATTTACAGGCGGTATGGTTGCGGTAAATCTAAACTATGATGACGATACACTGAAATTGTCGTGGGCAGGGATTCAGGAAGTGTCTTCCGAAGGTTCAATTTGTAAGGTGTTTTTTTCACCTGTTTCCGACAAAAGCTTTTCAACTTCCCTTGACATAACGAAATGCAAGCTTATCGGCTTAGACGATAAAGAAATTCCTGTAGAGGTTAAAGGTGCTGAAATAACAAAAACCACAAAAACTGGAACTTCATCTTCCGGGTCCGGAAGCACTTCAGGCAAGGTGAGCAGCAACACAAGCGGAAACTCATCATCTTCCGGAAGCACTTTGCAAGCCGGAGATGTTAAAGAAGATGAAAAAACATCTCCTGTATTTTCTGATGTAAAAGACACAGACTGGTTTGCAGACAGTGTCCGTTATGTGATTGAAAACAACCTTATGAACGGAATTGACAAAGAGCGTTTTGCACCCGATGCCCCGGTTACACGGGCTATGGTTGTAACAGTTTTGCATCGTCAGAACGGCGCACCCGAAGTGGTGGAAGCAGTGTCTTTTAAAGATACAGAGAAAAATGCTTATTATTCAGATGCTGTTGCGTGGGCAAAAGAATCCGGCATTGTCAACGGTGTGTCTGAAACCCTTTTTGCACCCAATGAAAATGTTACGAGGGAGCAATTTGCCGCGATAATTCACAGATTTGCAAATTACATCGGATATGATACGAATGTTTCCGACAGTATAGATTTACTTTTCTATGATGATTTTCAGTCTGTTTCGGAATATGCACTCTTGCCGATGAAATATGCCGTTTCTAAGAGATTTATCAAAGGCAAGACAGCATCAACACTCAATCCTGCCGATAATGTAACAAGAGCAGAAATGTCTGCAATTTTGCAGCGCTTTATTGAAGCAGAGAAATAATATTTAAGCCGTAACTACAAGAGCATGCCTCAAACAAGTGAATTTCACTTTTGAAGCATGCTCTTTTTCTTTTTCAATATTATTCTGTTGTAAAATCCTTTTTGGCATAATCTCCCGGTGTCTGACCGGTTATTTTTTTAAAAAGTCTTATGAAATAGGGATAATTGTTAAATCCCGAAGAATAACAAGCTTCTGTCACGGTGTAGCCTTTTTTTAACAGAAATTTTGCGTGGTGTATTTTCCTTTGATTAACAAATTCGATTGGTGTAGAATTAATCTGTTTTTTAAAAATTCTGCAAAGATATGAACTGCTCACATGGCAATGCTTTGCGACATCGCCTATTCCTGTTATGGTGAGATAATTTGACGAAATGTAGTCCATGGCTTTGTGGAGTGAATGAGTAATTATCTGACTGTCTCGAAGCTCGCTCTTGTTGGAAATCATATGGCAAATGTATGATGAAAGCTGGATAAGATGGGACCAGATAAGGAACTGGTCGTGCGGCTGCTTTTTTTCAATAGTTCTTAAAATTTTTTTAAGAATATGAAAAATTCCCATAGCGGCATCTTGTGTGGGGGATATGATGCTGCGACTGTCTTTTGAGTAAAACATTTCGTGAAAGGGGGATTCATTTCCCACAAGCTGAAAAAATTCTTTGGGAAAATTGATTTCGTAGTAATCTATTCTGTCTGTAGCAAAAAATATCGGCTGATATATATCTCCGCTTTTGATAAGGACAACACTTCCGAATTGAGGAATATACACATTGTTGTTAATCATCATTCTTGTATTGTGCTGTGCTATAATGTAAACTCTGCAATATGATGGCTTTATCATAGGCGGAGTTGAAAATGTTTTTGCATTGTCAAAGGTGCGGTCGTAATGACGAAAAACTATAGGTTGATTTGCACCGATGCTGTAGGAATAGATTTTTATTCTTTCCGGTGCAAAGGCTATGTCGTCAGGATCATCAAAGGAATCAATTACATTCCGGTATGGTTCTTCAGTAATCAGGTCATTGACTTTCGCATCGGAATCCTTTGTTATTTTGTCAAGATACATAAATACACCGCCTTTCTGTTTTTATTTTAATTTATAGCGAGATATTGGTCAAGCATAATTTCATTATTTTGTTCAATATAGTGCAGTTTGTTCAGTAAATGTGTAAATTTATGTATGACATAATATTCATTTTAGTATATAATTTAAGTGTTATTAAGAGAAATTATGGTTGAATTTCAGTTATATCAGGAAAGGAAGATTAAAATGGACAAACAGTATTTTGTGAAAACAAAAGAAAGAATCGATTCAATTCTTATGAATGATTTTATGTCATTCTGGGAAGATGTGCATGTTGACAAAGAATACGGCGGCTATCTTTGCGGATTTGACCGCGTGGGAAAGCTTTTCTTTGAAGACAAATCCGTTTGGCAGCAGGGCAGAAGCCTTTGGATGTTCTCAAAGCTTTACAACGAGTTCGGTGGCAAAAAAGAATGGCTTGAAATGGCAAAAAGCGGCTATGACTTTATGAACAAATATTGCTTCAATCCCGAAACCGGACACATGTATTTCAGAGTTACAAGAGACGGCAAGCCCCTTCAGGAAAGACGCTATTATTTCTCGGAGCATTTTGCCATAATGGGCTACTGTGAATACTACAAAGCAACAAAGGATCCCGAGGTTAAAGAAAGAGCAATCAAGCTCTACGACAAGATTGAAGGCTATTTCAAAACTCCCGGAAGCTTCCCGGCAAAGATCAATCCCGAAACAAGAAGATACAAAGGTCACAGCATCTATATGATTTTCATCAATGTTTGTCAGCATATGAGAGAAATTGACGACAATCCCAAATATGATGAACTCATCACAATGTGTCTCAATGAAATTACAACAAACTTTATTAAAGAAGACAAAAAAGCACTTCTGGAAACCGTTAACCACGACGGAAGCTTTGTTGACACCCCTGACGGCAGATTCATAAACCCCGGTCATGCAATGGAAACCTCCTGGTTCATTATGCAGGAAGCAATCCACAGAGGTGATAAAGAGCTTTTTGAAAAAATGATAAAGGTTACCGAGTGGTCACTTGACAGAGGCTGGGACAGAGAAATGGAAGGAATTTTCTATTTCCTCGACCTTGAAAATAAACCTGTTCGCAGTAACGAATGGGATATGAAGCTTTTCTGGGTTCACTGCGAAGCTATGGTTGCCCTTACCTATGCTTACTGGCACACCAAAAATGAGGAATATCTCAAAGGCTTTGACAAAATTTTTGAATATTGTCAGAATCACTATGCAGACCCCGGCTATCCCGAATGGTGGGGACATCTCCACCGTGATGGCACTCCCATTGCCATGATTAAGGGAAGCGACTGGAAAGGTCCTTATCACAATGTAAGAGCATTTATGATTTTGTCACAGCTTTTTGGCTCCCTTGTTAATGGCGAAGAGCTTGGACTGTAAAGATTAAATTGGAATTTATCGCTCTGTTTAGCACTAGGGCGTGAGCCTTCCCCCTGGTGGGCAATGTCGTCAACTTAAGAAATTTCATCTCATATTTATTGGGAATTTATTGGATTTATGTTTCCTTATTCGCTCAAAAAATCTGTTTTTTCGCACAGGAATAATAGCTTTTCTCAGCTCTTTTATA
>JAZNUS010000161.1:0-8722 GCA_045592485.1 Clostridia bacterium
TTTTGTCTCAATCAAGGCAAAAACGCAGGGAATATGTTAATATTTCCGAGTATTTTAACGATGGGTGAGGCGAAATTTATATTTTAAAACCGCCTTTAGTGTTGGTTGCTAAGGCTATCCTTAACAACCAACACTGAAGACGCCTCAAATGGTGAATTTTCGGTATCTTATGGCTTGTGGTTTTAGTGTAAAAACAAGACATCAATTCTGCCTTATGTCTTAAAAAGATATGGACATAAAAAGCCGGATGAGGTATAATAGCCTTAACAACCGCCTTTGTTGTTGGTTGTTAAGGCTATTTAATTTGATAAATGGAGGAATTTTTTATGAGCAAAAAAATTCTGATTTTAACAGTTTTAATTATAACACTTGTGCCTCAAATGGTTTCATTTGCACAGGTTCATGCAGGCGACAGTGTAAAGCTGTTTGCGGTAACCACTGAGGAAATTACAGACATTTTCAGCGATACCGGCGAAACGATTAAACAAAAAAAATTCACAGAAATTGCATCTCCCGGGGGAGAAGAATTTGTTGCCGGAGCATATGTCTATAATGATTCTCTCACCAATGGCGACTGTGTTGAGATGAACATTATCATAGCTGAATACTCAGAAACGGAGGGCTTCAAAGCTCTCGAAGCGGTTCATCTTAAAACAGTTCATGCATGTCCCGGTGACAACGGTAAATTTGTCTTTACCGATCCCCTTAAGGTTGATGCTTCAAGAACCGTAAAAGCAATGATTTGGGGAACAGAAACAATAATACCCTATGCTGTT
Organism: Clostridia bacterium; assembly: GCA_045592485.1. GTDB lineage: Bacteria > Bacillota > Clostridia > UMGS1810 > UMGS1810 > RGIG1828. The sequence continues at coordinate 777 of JAZNUS010000161.1, forward strand.
GGGTATTCAAAATAATATAAGTTGGGGTGAACCTATGAAAAAAAGAATTATTTCCTCTCTCTTGGTCTGTGTTTTGATGCTTTCTTTTATCGGACCCTTTGAACAAAAGGCTGAAGCTTTTTATGACACAAGTCTTTATTACATAAGCTTTTATGACACTATTCTCAACTTTGACGAAAATCCTGTAAAAACAAACGGCACAATTTTAGCACAGGCAAGAGTGCTTTGCGAAGCTATGGACACCAACTCTTCGTATATTGCAGAAACAGGAGAATTTATCGTTGAAAAAGACGGCATTAAAATAGAGCTTTGTGTTGATTCTGATGCTGCAAAATTAAACGGCGTTGAAGAAACACTCACTGCAGCACCCACGCTTAAAAACGGTCATCTCATGATTCCGGCAGCCTTCGTGGCAGAAAAGCTGGGTTATAACACCTATTACACAGAAAACTTTCAGAAAAGACTGTCCATCGACCCAAAACCCACCGCCGAAGTTCTCGATATTCTTGAACAGATTGAAAATGAGTGCTTCAGCGAAGAACTGGTAGACTGGATTGTCAATCTTTACGATCCCGAATCCGGCGGATTTTATTTCAAAAAAAGCTCCAAAGACACAAAAGGCTTTTTGCCCGACCGTGAATCAACTGCAAACAGCATTGGAATGCTTAAATCCCTCGGTGTTATCGGTAACAAGCCCGGAGAATGGCTCACCGATGAAATGATAGATAAAATGACCGCCTTTGCCCGCAAATATTACAATCCTGCCGACGGATTCTGGTATGAGCTTCCCTGGGGAAAATATGTAAATGAAAGCAAAAGGGGCTATGAATCATCAGGGGCGTCACAGGTCCTTAAATATCTTGGAAAAACTGTTGAAGAAAAGATTGAATTGACAAGCCTTGACACATCTGTTTGCGATTCTGTCGTGACTGCCGTAGGGGAGGCGGAGGCAACCGCCACTCTGAATGCTTTGTCTGTAGAAGACAGATATTCTTCCCTTGAAAATTTCAAGCTTTGGCTTGACAGTCTTGAAATATCAAATGTATATGCCACGGGTTCCCTTCTTCTGACAAATCTTGGCTCTGTCCGCAAGGCAGGAAATGAATACTTCGACTGCCTTATGGAATATATTGGTGCTCACATGAACCCGAGAACCGGATTTTTCAGCAAAATCGATCCTGAAACAGGAGACTGGGTTGATGAAATAAACTATGACGCAATGAGTGGAACCTTTAAGGTGTCTTCCATTTATGCCGAAAGCTATTATGCAAGTCTCGGTGGCAGATACTACACGATGCCTTATTTTGACAAGCTGATGGAAAACACAATGAAGGTTATGCTTTCCGACGAGAGCGGCTGGCATGCCTGCGACCTTGCAAATCCCTGGTCGCTGATTCGCTCAGCCAGATACAGTCAGAAGGATGTTCTTGGAAATCCGGCATACAAGGCGGCTCTTGAAAGCTACTACGACAAGCTTCCCGAGCTTCTTTTAAACACAAAGAATAAAATTCTTTCTCTTCTTTGTGAAGACGGCTCATATTCCTACTATGCCTACACAGGTGCAGGCGGCAACAAAGGTGTGCTTCAGGGACTCAATATCCGTGAAGGCGAAATGAGCGGTGCCTCTATGGTTGTCAGCATGAGAAAGCAGCTCTACAATGTTATGGGACTTCCGCTTCCTGAAATGTTTGGAGGTAAAATTGGTCCTGAGCAGATAAAAGAAAAGCTTATGGCTTTGGAGCCTGCAAAAAAAATTGAACCTCTTAAAACCTGCAATTTCTCATTTAACGACATGGAAACAGGTGCTTTGCCAAACGGCAACGGTTCTCCCTACAGATATACAGGCGATATTGAGATTGTAAATGACCCTGTGACCGGTCACGGCAAATCCATAAGAATTGAAGCTGACGGAAAAACATCTCCCGTGATTTATTTTGATGTGGGTTCTTCCGGTTCAAGAGGCTTTACACTTCAGTTTGACATTCGTTTTGAACCCGAAGAGGGAAACAGTTTTTTTATGATTTCCGAAATAGGAAGCTGGGACAAAGCCGTTGCAACAGCATACCGTAAAATTGACGGCTATTCAAGATTTATCAGAACCACAACCGAAGGAAGCAAGTGGCTGTGCAACAACAAAGGCAACTGGTGGTCAACATACCGCACCATAAAGATTGCCTACACTCCCGATTGCTCCGGTGCAAAAACTGAATTCTATCTTGACGGAAAGCTTGTTGACACAAGCACCTACTTTGACAACGGCTATCCCGAAATGCGTCCGACAAAGGATATTTCCTATGTGTCCTTCAGAGCAGACCACACCCAACCCTTTGTGGGATATATAGACAATTTTAAATTCAGAGAAAATCCGATAACCAACTAATTGAGAGGAATAAAATGAAGCTCTACTTTGCACCTTTGGAGGGCATAACCAAATATGTGTACAGAAATGTCCATTCATCACTTTTTGATGGATGTGACGGTTATTTTGCACCTTTTATTAACCCCTCTGATCAGGAAAAAATAAGCAAAAAAGGAATAAATGACATTTATCCTTCCCTTAATACCTGCACCAATCTGAAAGTGCAGGTTCTTACAAACAATACCGAATCCTTCAGAAAATTTGAGGATAAGGTTTCACAAATGGGTTATGACGAGATTAACATAAATCTCGGCTGCCCCGCAACGACGGTTGTTAAAAAAATGAGAGGCTCTGGGTTTTTGCAGTGTCCCGACGACCTTGACCGGTTCCTTGACGGAGTTTTTGAAGCAGCAAAGCTTAGGGTTTCGGTTAAAACCCGAATAGGCTATTCGTCGGTTGATGAATATGTCCGTCTTTTTGAAATTTACAACCGCTATCCCATATCCTTGTTGATTGTTCACCCCCGCACCAAGGACGAGCTATACCGGGGAGAGGTTCACAGGGAGATTTTTGCTGAAATTTATAAGGCATCGAAAAATCCACTTTGCTACAATGGTGATGTTTTTTCGAAAGAGGACTATGAAAAAATTGTTTCCCTGTTTCCTTCCATTGATTCGGTAATGCTCGGAAGGGGAGCAGTGGCAAATCCGGCACTTTTCCGTGAAATAAAAGGCGGAAAACCTCTTTGCACCGATGACCTTAAAGAGTATTCGGCTCTCCTTTGCAAAAGCTATTTCGAGGTTCTGGGAAGCGAGACCTTCACCCTTCACAAGCTCAAGGAAATTTGGGTGTATGTTATGATGCATAACTTTCCTGAAGAAAAAAAGACTGCAAAGTCAATAAAAAAATCAAACACAATTTCAGAATTTCTCAAAGCTTTGGATTCTTTGCCGGAGCTTTGATTCAGGCAGGCATCGGGTTATACCGGTGCCTGTTTGGTTTTTAAATTGGGGTTTATCGCTCTGTTTAGCACTAGGGCGTGAGCCTTCCCCCTGGTGGGGAAGGTGGCAAGCTTGCTTGACGGATGAGGGGATAGTGACACTCCAAGAATAGCCTTAACAACCAGCACTGAGGACGGTTTTAAAATATAAATTTCGCCTCACTCGTCGTTAAAATACTCGGAAATATTAACATATTTCCTGTGTTTTTGCCTTGACTGAGACAAAATTTATTATTTTAAAACTCCATAGGACTTCAAATGGACGAATTTTTGAGGATATTTTGGTGCGGAGGACGCAGGAAGGCTACTCGCCTTTCAAGGACGACAAACCAAAAGATACCGAAAATTCACCATTTGAGGCGTCCTCAGTGTTGATTATTAAGGCTAGAGCACTTGTGCGAATTTGATTGGTTAGTGGAGCGTTAAAAATCAGCGTTTTCAATAGTTTGAACGATTTTCAAATTTATATTTGAATTTACTTTCTTTTGTTTCCCCTCATCAGTCACCTTACGGTGACAGCTTCCCCACCAGGGGGAAGCCTTTCGCTTCAGCCCAATTTCAAACTCCCCGCTAAACCCCAATTTATTCCCCGAATACTTTTGGGTATTGCTTTTCCCTTTTGGGTATGATATTATAAATGTATCAGTAATAATTGGGACGGCGGTGGAATAAATGTTTAATGCAGAAAAAATAAAAAACCAGTGTGTTTTGTGGATAAGAGAATTTTTTGAAAATAATGGTAAGGACTGCAACGCAGTTGTGGGAATTTCCGGCGGAAAAGACAGCTCCGTTGCGGCGGCACTTTGTGTTGAAGCTCTCGGAAAAGATAGGGTTATAGGTGTTTTAATGCCCCAGGGCAATCAGCACGACATCGATATGGCTCATCTTCTTTGCAACCACCTTGGAATAAAAAACTATGTTATAAACATAAAAGATGCAGTTGATGCAGTTGTAAATGCTTTTCCAAAAGAAATTGAAATGACCTCTCAGACAATTCAGAACATTCCCCCCAGAATCAGAATGTCAACTCTCTATGCCGTGTCTCAAAGTGTCAACGGCAGAGTGTGCAACACCTGCAACCTCTCGGAGGATTGGGTTGGCTATTCAACAAGATATGGCGATTCTGTGGGCGATTTTTCGCCACTGTCTCACCTGACAGTCACCGAGGTGAAGGAGATAGGCAGGGTTCTTGGCTTGCCCGAGGTTCTCGTTGAAAAAACTCCCATAGACGGACTTTGCGGAAAGACCGACGAAGAAAACCTCGGTTTTACCTATGCCGAGCTTGATGTGTACATCCGTACAGGAGTAATTAAAGACCAAAGCAAAAAGGAAATTATTGACAGGAAGCACAAAATGAATCTTTTCAAGCTTGAGCTCATGCCGAGCTTTAAGCCGGATATTAAGGAGGAGTTAATATGAAAAAATTGTTGTCTTTAGGTGTGGCCCTTGTTCTTTGTGCCGGGCTTTTTGCAGGATGCTCCGTAGCTAAAAAAATCCCCGACAATCTCATTGGGGAGGAAGCGGCAAAAGCAATTGCTCTTGAAAATGCCGGCTTGAGTGCTGATGATGTGAAATTTATGTTTTGCAACCTCGAATTTGACGACGGAATATGGAAATATGAAATTGAATTTCGTCAGGGAAAAACAGAATATGATGCCGAAATCAAAGCTGACGATGGCTATATTATCGGCTTTGACACAGATTACAACGGCTGATAAAATCTGATTTCAATTAAAAAGACAGTAAAACCTCAATGACGGCTTTGCTGTCTTTTGTTGTTTCAAATAATTTTTACCATGTTCCCCATTCCCATGGCCTTATAACCACAGTGGGAACCTCTTCGGCAATTTCATTGATTTTGTCAATTGCCTTTGCAGGAAGGGGCGGAGCATCAAACATCGATGCACTGTTTTTAACCTGTTCGCATGTTTCGGCACCCAAAACCAGCGATGCAATACCTTTTTGCTGTCGCATATAGGAGATGGCGAGCTGTGACATTGAAATTCCAAGCTCCTGAGCCAGATTGTGAAGCCTGTCAAGATAAGGCTTTGCACACTTTAGCTTTTCTATGAGATTGTCGGTGTTTCTGAAAAACAGTCCCTGAAGATATACACTTCTCACATACACCGAAATTCCCCGGTTTGCAATTTTTTCAATAAGTCCCGATTGAAAATCACCGCTGTCAAGCATGTTGGCGGCAATCTGAATGCAGTCGTAGGTATCACTTTCCAAAAGGTATTCCGCAAGATGGTCTCTTCTTGAAAAAGACACACCCACTCCGTCTGTGAGACCTTCCTTTTTCAGGTCGCCCAGAGCTTCGGTAAGAACCTTTCCGTAGCGGGGGATGTAGGTTTCGGAATGGAGCATAACAAAGGGGATTTTTTCAAGGTTCAGCCTTTTTGCACATTCACGGGTTTGTGCAAAAACACTTTCATACACCTCGTCCTCTTTTTCATCTTCAAAGCCAATTTTAGTTATAATTGTTTTTTGTGCGCTGTTTTCCGAAAAAAATCTTCCGAGCACAGCCTCGCTTTCGCCGTAGTTGTTGGCAGTGTCAAAGGTGTTAATGCCAAGGTCAAGAGCGGTTGAAAGAATTGCACTTGACTCTTCAAAGCTTGGCATACCCTTTGCGTTGTTTATTCCGTACGGTCTGCCGAGCTGAACCGTTCCGAGTGTCATTTCCGATATTTGGTGTCCGTTGTTTTCGGTGTAATTCATATTTTCCCCTCTCTTCCCGGCTACTATTTTGCACTGTATCCGCCGTCGAGGGGGATAATTGCGCCTGTCATATAAAGTGATGCATCACTGGCAAGATAGATTATGAGACCCTTGAGGTCGGTGTTGTTTGCCATTCTGCCGAGCATGGTATTTTTGTTGTATCTTTCAACAAAAAGCGGATGCTGACCGTCATAAAGACCCCCAAGCTCTGCACAGTTAACTCTCACACCATACTGACCGTAGTGTCCTGCCAGAAATTTGGTGTAGTTGGTCATACCGCCCTTGTGGAAAAAGTAGTCTCCCGGGGCACCGCTTTGGTTCATATCGGTATCTTCATAGAGGCAGTAGTCGGGACCGAGAATACCCATATAGGAGCCAATGTTGATAATGGAGCCTGAGCCTGCCTTTGCCATACGGTCGCCAAAAGCTCTTGAAATAACAAAGAGTCCTGTTGCGTTTGCATGCATACTGCGTTCAAAGCTTTCTGCGGTGTCTGTGTAGCCTGATGTGCATCTTAAAACGGCATTGTTTACAAGGACATCAACCTTTTCTTCGTTTTTATACACTTCCTCACACATATTGAGAACACTCTGCTCGTCTTCAAGGTCAAATTCAAGGAATCTGAGCCTGTAGCCTTCATCAACAAGACCTGAAAGCCTTGCCATGTTATTCGCCTTGTTTCTCGATGCCACATAAACAGTAGCTCCGGCTTCCGCAAGGGCTTCCACAATCTGATAGCCGTAGAGACCTGCACCTCCTGTTACAACTGCAACCTTTCCTTCCATGCTGAAGGTGTCTAAAACCTTGCCTAATGACATGAAAATCACCTTTACTTTCGTTATTTTTAGTGTTATAATTATATTAGCATTTTTTGCATAATAGTTCAATACTTTGTGAGGACAACCTGCATTCAAAAATGTCCTTGGAGGAAATGTATAATGACAAACAAAGAAGTTACGGTAAATGTTTCAGGAGAAGAAATTTCGGTCATTCTTCAGGGAAGCTTTTTTCAGTATAGCGACGGTGAAACCCCCGTTCACATGCACACCTATCCTGAAATACACATCTGCGTCAGCGGAATCTCAAATTTGTTGCTTGACGGTCAAAAGATTAATATCTGCGAAAATGAAATGATAATAATTCCTCAGGGTACTTATCACAAAATATACACCGACCCCGGGGTAAAACGGCTTGCATTTCAGGCAATAATGCCCTGTGACAAAATAAGAAAATACCGTCTTTCTCCTCAGCAAACAGGGATTCTTATGCTGGAAACAGAAAAATATATAAACAAAGGTCAACACTATGGACTTTGCGGTGCAATTGCCTATGTTTTGAGCCTCATTACCGAAAGCCCCAAAAAAATGATCCGCGACATCAGCGACCGCGGATTTATGATTCACGATTTTTTTATGTATAACTATAACCGTCAGATTACCCTTTCAGACCTTGCAAGAGAGCTTAATCTTTCCGAAAAGCAGGCGGCACGAAGCGTAAAAAAATACTTTGGCACAAGCTTTTCCGAGGAGCTTACAAAAAGGCGTCTCGAGGCGGCGAGACACCTTATGGAAACCACCGACATTCCTTTGCAGGAAATTGCCGAACAGGTGGGCTACCTGAGCTACAGCGGCTTTTGGAAAGCCTACAGGATGTATGCCGAAAAAAGATAAGAAGAAAAAGATGCTAAATTGGAATTTATCGAGCTGTTTGAATTCTAATGTTAAAAAGCAACCAAGGGGCATTCCCCGAAAACACATACGAACTTTCGCATACGAATTCCGAAAATTTACTGTCTCCCACGAACCGCTCCGCATCGCGTCAATCAGACGCGTGCTCGCTAATTTTGACTATTTATGGAAATTGATTTAC
>JAZNUS010000162.1:0-2574 GCA_045592485.1 Clostridia bacterium
TCCCCGATAACCAAAATTCTGTAAGCAAAGCGATTCCAAAACATGTGATCGCGGCAAGCGCCAATAAAACAAACATTTACACCACCACTTTCTGCACTATCTGTGACACTTTTGTTTCTTGAATAGGTTTCATTCTACGCAAAAAGTATCATTAAGCACATTATACAACTTTTAAACTTGTATTTCAAGTGTTTTTCGACTTTAGATGTTGTAATAATTGCTTTTTTGTGAGTTACAATATAACAAAAGGTTGGTGAATTATATGGATGAGAAAGATTTTGCTTTACGGTTGTCTGTTCTGCGTACAAAGAAAAATGTATCTGCACGCGAAATGAGTCTTTCAATCGGTCAAAACCCAAATTATATTAATCACATTGAAACCGGGAAAGCAACTCCCTCTCTTGCAGGTATTCTTTATATTTGCGAATATCTCGGAATTACACCAAGTACATTTTTTGATACCGAGAATCCGAACCCCGAAAAGCTCGGCAGTATTTTTTCTGATTTAAAAAAACTAAATGATAAACAACTTGACTTGATTTCTTCATTGATTCAGGAAATTTTAAAGACTAAATAAGAAGGATATAACAAAACAACTTTTGGCGACGGCTTCTTTGAGGGCGGACGAAAACAGCACCGTGAAAGCAAGTGCGGATTTTGTCTCCAAAGCCTTCCCCTTTGAGGGGAAGGTGGGTTTTGCTTTGCAAAACTCGGATGAGGTGTTCTCGTTGCTATCGGCAATATATCGCATTTGCCGAATGGCAAACATATCACATGCCGAAGGCATACAAAAAAACTTCCGACCGGAAAGCGTCGGGTTGCTAAGGACATTAAAAAAATAAGCGGTGTAACTAATGCGGTTGCACCGCTTAGTCCATTTTTACGCACTTTTTTCATTGCGTATTTCATCCATTAAAGAAAGTAGTTCTTTTTCATCAGGTATGCTGATTAGTCCTACTGCAGTAAAGTAGATGTCTATTTTAACTCTGCGATGTTTGAATTTTTCATCGGGGTTATGGACATCTATTCTTTTTAGCAGGGTGTTTACGATAGTCGGTGTAAGCTCTTTTAAATCAGTGCATTGCCGTATCGTTTGCAGAAAAACTTTCAAATCAACATTCTCTTGTTCGGCATTTTCAATATCCTGCTCTGCCTTTGAAATGGCTTCACAAAGTTCCTTTTGCTCAAGCTCATAAGTCGAAGATAACCTTTCAAATCGCTCATCAGATATTTTTCCAAGTGCATTATCCTCATAGAGTTTTGTAAGCACACGATCAATTTCTGCAATACGATTTTTGGCTAATTCAAGATTTTGCTTTGCGATTTTTAAATTGTGTTGTTTGCTCAATTTATGCTGCTTTGCAAATAAGTATAAGAACACCGGCTCAAACTGACTTATGTATTCAGCTATATTCCTTATTGCAGTCAAAACCAATTCTTCAAGCACAACATTTCGGATAAAATGTATTGTGCATTTGCCTCTGTTGTCTTTATACTGTGAACACCTGAAAAATTCAGCATCTTTATCAATACTTTTTGAAGCACAAAAATAAAGTTTTGAACCGCAATCTGCACAATATGCAAGTCCTGAAAATAAACTAGTTCTTCCCGTCACGGTGTTTCTCCTTCTGTGTTTCTTTAATTCCTGAACTCTGTTCCAAGTATCTTCATCAATAATCGCTTCCTGAGTGTTCAGTATAATCTGCCAATCATTTTCGTCGTTATAAATTGTCTTATGTACTTTATAACTTAGTACCGATGTCTTGAAATTAACTGTGCATCCTGTGTATTGTATATTTTCCAAAATATGATTCACGCTATTTTCAGACCATTGGTAAATTCCTTTTTGCAATTTGTTTGATGTAGGTCTGCCTACGGATAGGTAATATGCGGTAGGTGTCATAATTTTTTCTTGTTCAAGCCTTCTCGCAATTTTGGTTGGTCCAAGACCTTCAAGGCATAGTTTGAAGATGTATCGAACATTGTCTGCAACAGCATTGTCAATTATCCATTGTTTTGAATCATCCGGCGATTTCATATATCCGTAAGGAACTGCTGATGAAACCCTTTCGCCCTTATCAGATTTAGACCTCCATACTGCACGGATTTTCTTGCTCGTCTGCGCAGAATACCACTCATTAAAAATGTTATGAAATGGCATCATTTCTGTGCCACCACTTTGAGAGGTATCAACATTTTCCTGAATGGCAATAAACCTTATACCAAGTGTAGGATATGTGATTTCAAGATATTTTCCTACTTCAAGATAGTTTCTGCCAAAACGGGACAAGTCTTTTACAACGATTGTTGCAACCCGACCTGCTTCAGCAAGTGCTTGCATTTCCTTGAATCCACTTCTTTCAAATGTGGTTCCTGATATTCCATCATCAACGAAGAAACGGGGATTCGGTAATTTGTGTTGCCTTGCATACCGCATCAGGATTTCTTTTTGGTTTGATATACTGTTGCTTTCGCCGTCTATGCCATCATCTTGAGAGAGTCTGCAATAGAGGGCGGTAATTTTTTCTATGCTTTCGGTTTGTTTTTTCATTTTATTCTAAATCTCCTTCCTAA
>JAZNUS010000163.1:0-12396 GCA_045592485.1 Clostridia bacterium
GAAATATCAATGCTTTCAGCAATACCCCTCAGTCAGATTCGCTACGCTCACTGCCAGCTCCCCTTAGGCAGGGGAGCCTTTCGCCCTAGTGCTAAACAGAGCGATAAACCCCAATTTATCTGTACTATTCTCCTTCGTCTAAGCAAAAGAAATCCCCGAAAAAACACCGCTGATATGTATCTCGTTTCCGTCCATTGAATCTATGACAATGCCCTCTCCGCTTATGCATAGATTGTCTTTTCCGCATTTCAAAATGATTAGGTTTTCGTCATAGCTTCCAACAGAGTATTCACCCTTCACGCATATTAATTTGTCCATATATATGAGCTTATATGATAATCTCAGCGGATCAGAGCTGTTCACATTTCACACAACCTTTCTGCTACATTTATTCATATGACAGGACATTTTTAAATATGTTTTACTGTAGCATGAAATTAAAAGGACAGGAGAAATATGTTTGAAAAGATATTATTCGCACATAAAGCTTATTATCGCTTTTTGGATAGTGTGTTTTCTGATAAAGGATTTTGAAGTCATTCGGTCAGAAATAACAAATGTTTTGCATCTGTGGTCATCAACACTTATACCCTCGCTTTTTCCTTATCTTGTGCTTTCTGGCTATCTCACAGCGTCGGGAGCCTTGAGTGGAATCAGCCGTTTTGTGTTTCCTGTCAGAAAGACACTGTCTTTGTCGGCAGACGGCGCAGGGGTGTGGCTTTGCAGTTTGTTTTGCGGTTATCCCTCGGGTGCGGTTTGCACCTCGGAGCTTTATTCCTGCGGGAAAATTTCAAAAAATGAAGCGGAAAGGCTTTTGTGCTTTACCAACAACGCTGGCCCTCTTTTTCTGATTTCGGCAGTGGGGGAGTGTATGCTTGGGTCTGCCGGTGACGGAGTATTGATATATGTCGTTCAGACAGTGTCGGCATTTATAACCGCAGTTGTGTTGTCGGTGGTACAAAAAAGTGGTGAAAATAATTTTAAAGAACAAAAAGTCAGGCTTGAAAAATCGGGAAAATCCTTTTGCGAATGCTGTCAGGCTTCGGTCAATGCAATGCTTATGATTTGTGCCTATGCAGTTGTTGCAAGTGTTTTTTCAAAAGTGGTTTTGCTCTCTGCAGACAAACTGCTGTCCTGCCTTTCAAAAGAGGGCAGAGGGTGGGTTGAAGGCATTGTGTATGGTTTTTTTGAAATATCCACTGCTCTTTCCAAAATTTCGCAACTCAAGGGCTCAGCTTTAACTTTGCCCGTTATGTGTGCGTTGGTATCGTGGTCGGGAGTGTCGGTTATTTTACAGATAAAATCGGTTATTCCTTCAGAGCTTAAAACAAAAAAGCTTTTTCTGTCAAAAGCTTTTCAGAGTTTGTTGAGCTTTAGTATGGCGTTTGTGTATCAGTTGACAGAAAGCAGATGGCATCTTGATTTTTCGGCAGAGCCGGTTATTAAAGTATCCTTTGTTATGTGTGTAGTTATTTTAGTTTTGTTTGCTTTTATAAGCAGGAATCAAAAACTGAAAAAGCTTTGCACAAAGAGTTAAATGGGGGCTGTCGGGGAGATAGGAAATCAAATTATGCAAATGCCTCTTGTATATTTTTCTCAAATATGTTATCATTCAATATGTCGGTTCAATCCGAAATATGACTCAAAGGAGAAAGTACATATGAAAAAGTTTATAATTCCGCTTGTTGCGTTGGTTGTTCTTGCTGCAGTATTTTTTATGATTCCAAATAAGGAAGAGGGTACAGCAGATAATCTTTGGGACACTGCTCTCTATAAAGAAGCCGCCACCTTTGGTGATGGCGATAAAGAGGTCAGCGTTAAGGTTGTTGCAGGTGAAAATGAGGTTCTCTTTACTCTCTTTTCCGATAAGGACAATCTCGGAGATGCCCTTGTTGAACACGGTCTCATTGACGGGGAGGACGGACCTTATGGCTTGTATGTAAAATCTGTGAACGGAATTGTTGCAGACTATGACATCGACAAAACCTACTGGTCTCTTTCAAAAAACGGAGAATATATGACTACAGGGGTAAGCGAAACACCTTTTGAAGATGGTGACTCTTTCGAGCTTACCCGTATGAAATAAATTTTGCAATATTGTTATTTCGCAGATATTACAGTTGTTATTTAAAACTTGAAATGTGTTTTGAAATATGGTATAATCCAATTTGAATTGTACCATATTTCATTTTTTATGGCGAAAGGATTTTCTTATGTTCAGTTATATAAGCGGAAAGCTTGCAGAAAAGAACGCCGACAGTGTGGTTATTGATGTTTCCGGCGTTGGATTTAAAATATATACCTCTGCTGCATCTTTGGCGGATTCAGGGGTTTCAAAGGGAGAAATTGTCACCTTTCACACTTTTATGTACATAAAAGAAGGAATCATGGATTTATATGGCTTTTCCACCAAGGAAGAGCTTAATCTCTTTGAGCTTCTAATCAGCGTTAACGGTGTCGGGGCAAAGGGGGCACTTTCGATTTTGTCTGTCGCTCCGGCTTCGAAAATCAGTCTTGCTATTGTGGCAGACGATGCCGCACTCATAAAAAAAGCTTCGGGAATCGGTCCGAAAACTGCACAGCGCATCTGTCTTGAGCTTAAGGACAAAATCAAAAATGAGGCAATTGTTTCAAATGCCGATTCCGATTTTTCAGTTTACGACACCTCCGGTGCATCAGATGCCCGCAACGATGCAGTGAGCGCTCTTGTGGTTCTGGGTTACACTGCATCCGAAGCAAGCAAAGCAGTAGCAATGGTTAAAGAAGCTTATGACGATGCAGAAAGCTATATTAAACACGCTCTTAAAAATCTTCTGTAATGTGAGAGGAGATAGTAACAATGGATTTTGATGAAAGAATAGTTTCCGGTGATGTTCTCGATGGCGATGATTTTCAGGAATCAGGCATACGGCCAAAGATTCTCGATGAATACATAGGTCAGCAGAAGGTCAAGGAAAATCTCAAAATATATATCGAAGCTGCAAAGGCCAGAAAAGAGGCTCTTGACCATGTTTTGCTCTATGGACCTCCGGGCCTTGGCAAAACGACACTTGCAAATATTATTGCCAACGAAATGGATGTAAACATTCATGTCACCTCAGGTCCTGCTATTGAAAAACAGGGCGACCTTGCGGCAATACTCACAAACCTTGGCGAACACGATGTTTTGTTTATCGACGAAATTCACCGTCTCAGTCACAGTGTCGAAGAAATTCTCTATCCTGCTATGGAAGATTATGCCGTTGACATTATTCTTGGAAAAGGTCCCAGTGCCCGTTCAATCCGTCTTGATTTGCCAAAGTTCACTCTTGTTGGTGCAACAACCAAAGCTGGTAATATGACCAATCCCCTCCGTGACAGATTCGGAGTTATTTCAAGACTTGAGCTTTACAACAAACAGGAGCTTACCACAATAGTCAAACGAAGTGCCTCAATTCTCGGTGTTTCAATAGACACAGAAGGAGCAGAAGAAATTGCATCCCGTTCAAGAGGCACTCCGCGAATTGCCAACCGCCTTTTAAAGCGTGTCCGTGATTTTGCCCAGGTCATGTCCGACGGAAATATAACCAAAGATATTGCAGACAGAGCGCTTACACGCATAGAGGTTGATAAAATAGGCCTTGACTCCACCGACCGCAATGTCATAACCACAATGATAAAAACCTTTGGCGGCGGTCCTGTGGGACTTGATACCCTCGCGGCTACAACAGGCGAGGACAGTAACACCATTGAAGATGTTTATGAACCATATCTTTTGCAGCTCGGGTTTATCAATCGTACCCCCAGAGGAAGAGTTGTTACCAAAGCGGCATACGAACACTTCGGCATTCCCTTCAATGAGGAAGCCTGAGTTTTGATAGGATTAATCTTTAACAAATGAGGAAGGAGAAGCACATATGATAAAAAATGTTATGGCATTTGTTTTGACTTCTTTGATGCTTTTTTTAATGACAACAGCAGTTTTTGCTTATGAAGACGATATATCAATTGTTTTTAACGGCGAAAAAGTATATACCGATGTCAGCCCGGTAATAATAAACGGCAGAACATTGGTTCCCGCACGCTCTGTTTTTGAAAAAGCAGGGGCAACAGTTTTCTGGGACGATGCACTTCGCCGCGTGACTGTTGTGTCAAAGGAGCATATCATAAATCTTGTCATCGACAAAACTCTGGCTTCGGTAAACGGAACAGACAAGCTTCTCGACACTCCGCCTCTCATAATAAACGGACGCACTCTTGTGCCTGTACGGTTTATTTCCGAAGCTCTTGGCTTTGATGTTCAATGGGATGACAAAAACAGAGCCGTTCTGATTTCGGGCAGCTTGTCGTCAGATAATCCGGCAAACACGCCCTCAACCGACGAAGAGGTGCCAAATAACGATAAACCTGTTGCTATAAACACTATTAAACCTTCACACATTTCAGGCGGAGTTGAAATCAGGGTGGAATTATCTGAAAAAGTTACTCCTAAAATTATGACTCTCGAAAATCCTCATAGATTGGTTTTCGATTTCTACGGTACAACACTCAAAATCCCCAATTCCTCTTATACACCTGAGGATTCGGAGGTTAAAGAGGTTCGCTGGGGAATTCATCCGGATTATTGCAGAATTGTTGTGGAGTGTCATTCAAAGCTTAACCACACTTTGACATTTAATGATTCCGTCTGTGTTATAAAGGTGTCGGAAGACCTAAAAAATGACTCGGATGAAAATGATAACAATGAAGAAACACCCTCGAAAAATGAAACAACCCTCAAACCGGGCAAAGCTCCCATAGCATCAGATAAAAAGCTTCTGGTGTGCATCGACCCGGGACATGGCGGACACGATGGCGGTGCAGTGGGCAGAGATGAGGAGGGAAACACTGTTGTTGTTGAAAAGGAAGCGAATCTTACCATTTCTCTGAAGGTGAGAGACCTTCTTGTTTCATCGGGTGTTGATGTTATGATGACAAGGGAAAAGGATGTTGCTCTTGGCACAACTCAGATGGAGGACCTTGTGAAGCGGGCATCGATGGCAAATGACAAGAATGCGGTTTTGTTTGTCAGCATCCACAACAACGCCTTTGATGATCCCGAAGCAACAGGCTCAACGGTTTTGTATGCAGGTCTTGGTACTAACGAAGATTACGGAATATCAGGCAAGGAGCTTGCAAAAAACATTCAGACCCCCCTTGCAAAGGCCACAGGACTCAAAGACAGAGGAATTGTGGAAAGTCCCGGAATGGTTGTCCTTAAGCGTACTGCCATGCCTGCAGTAATTGTTGAATGTGCATTTGTCACCTGTCCCCGGGATCAGAAGGTTTTGACGAACCCCTCTAAAATTAATGATATTGCCTACGCAATATATGAAGGTATTATGAAATCTCTTGAACAGATGAAAGAATAATACGGAAAATTAACATAAAATTAGCATAAAAACTATTGAAATTAATATGTAAATGTGTTATAATTCTTTTAAATATTTGTAAGTAAGGCAGGTGTCTTTCATGGATTTCAAAAATAAGACATTAAAAATCAGTGTTGACAGCATCAACGCACAACGGGTGCATGACACCTTGAAACAGGTATATGAGGCGCTTGAGGTTAAGGGATACAATCCAATTAACCAGATTGTTGCCTATATTATGTCAGGTGATCCCACATATATTACCGGCTATAACAATGCGCGTGTTCTTATTGGCAGGCTTGAAAGAGATGAAATTCTTGAGGAGCTTGTCAAGAGCTATGTCTCTAGATATTTCTGAGTATTTTAACGACGAGTGAGGCGGAATTTATATTTTATAAAACCGCCTTTGGTATTGTAGTTTATAAAAGCACAGGTAATGCTGTGCTTTTTAACTGTTTTACAAAAGTGATTCCCTTTGACAAAATTTTTCAGCATATGAATTTTGTGGGGATTTAACAATGATGAAAGAGGGTAACAGATTGAAATTCAATATCTTACCAAGCAGAAGTAATATTTTTCAGTATTTGTGTTTTTTAATGGTTTCGTTTTTCTCGTTTCTGCCAATGGCGGCACTTGTTTCTCCGGGAAAGCACGGGTCTTTGTTCATAAAATTTGGTGCGGTAGAAATATTCGGGCTTGGTCTTTGTCTGATTTTTTTTATTGTCACATTTGCACACAGCTCAATACGCTCCGGCTTTAAACTAACTGCAAAAGAAAAGCTTAATAATCTTAAAGAATTTTTCTCAACACACAAGGAAGCCCTTTTTCTTTTGATAATGTACATACTTGTCGTGATCTCGGCGGTTTTTGTTTCAGGCACCGAGCGTTCATTAAGAGGCAGTAATTTCAGACCTGACGGTGTGTATATGTACACAGTGCTTTTTGCCCTGTACTTCTTTGGACTTATGCTGAAAAACAACACTCTCAGAAAAATTGTTATTGGTTTTTACATATTTAACTTTCTCATATGTGCACTTGTAATGATTCAGCAGTATCTCGGTATTTTGGGCAGTGCCAATGCCAAGTACTGTCCCGAAATAGCAAAAGGTCTTGCCAACATCTATGACAGGCTGGGTTTCAGAATAGGGCATTTTTACAAAGGGGAAACAGCCTCCTTTTACAATCTCAACCATATGGGCTACTACAGTGCAATGGGAGCAAGTATATGCACTGCATTTTTCTACAAAACAAAAAATCCGGTTTCTTCTGTATTAACGGTTTTTTTGTGTGTAATTGCATACTATACCCTTATCGTAAATAATACATTTGGTTGTTTTCTGGCGGTTTCAATCACCCTGGTTTTCTTTGCATTTGTTGTTAATTCAAGGTGTAATGTCAGATTCCTCAAAGCCTTTTTGCCGGTTATCATCTTCGCCGTTGTGTGTGTCGGTGTTACTCTTAATCCGCTGAAAGAAGGCGAATCTATTATTTTCAAAAACTTTTCCACCGTCAGTTCCGATGTGAAGGAAATCAGTGAAGCTGAAAAAAAAGAGGAAGCCAATGGAGGCAGCGGAAGATGGAAGCTTTGGGTTAACACTGTCGATATGATAAGGGAAAAACCGCTTCTTGGCTATGGTCCTGACAACCTTAAAAAGGAATACACCGAAAGAAATGTTAAGCTTGACAGGTGCCACTGTGAGGTTCTTGAGCACTCCGTAAGCACCGGTATTCCCTCTGCCATACTCTATTTTTCAGCAATAGCATATGCAGTTTTTGTCACTCTGAAAAAACGAAATCTGACAGAGTTTAATGACAGTTCTCTTGCTCCTCTTATGGCTGTTTGCGCATATTCAATTTCTGCAATGGTAGGTGTGTTTTTGTTCTACACCGCTTCTCATTTTATAGTTATGCTTGGACTTATGCGTGACTGATTTAAGTTTAACGAGGTTTTTATTATGAATATAATTATAGCAGGTTGCGGCAAGGTAGGTCAGAAAATCATTGAACGGCTTGCCGAAGAAGGCAACCACAATATAACAATTGTAGATATAGACCAGGCAAGTGTTCAGAACGCTTCGGGACAGTTTGATGTTATGGGAGTTGTTGGCAGCTCCATTGATGCAGAGCTTATGAAAGAATCAGGCATCGAGGATGCTGACATTCTCATTGCAGTTACAGGCTCAGACGAGCTCAATATGCTCACCTGTCTCCTTGCAAAAAAGCTTGGCAATTGCCGTACAATAGCAAGGGTCAGGGAACCTGAATACGCAAAAATACTTAACTTGTTCAAGGAAGAGCTTGGTCTTGCTCTTGCGGTAAATCCGGAACAGGCAGCAGCAAGTGAAATGGCACGAATACTCCGTTTCCCTTCGGCAATTAAGATAGACACCTTTGCAAAGGGCAGGGTTGAAATTCTGAAATTTAAAGTGCCTGAGGATTCGGAGCTTGATGAAATGAAGGTCTCCGATATTGTTGCAAAGCTCAAAAGCGATGTTCTTGTCTGCGGAATAGAGCGTGGAGAATCCACATTTATTCCCGGCGGTGACTTTGTTATCAAAAAGGGTGATTTGCTCAGTATCCTTGCTCCAATTAAGGAAGAAGCTTCTTTCTTCAAGAAAATAGGTATAAAAACAACCGGTGTTAAAAGTGCAATAATTGTCGGCGGCGGAGTTACAGCGTACTATCTTGCCGATAAGCTTTCTGACAGCGGCATTAAGGTTAAGATAATTGAAAAAGATCCGGTCCGTTGCGATGAGCTTTGTCAGAAGCTTCCCAAGGCTACCGTTATAAATGGTGACGGAACAGATAACCGCCTTTTGCTTGAAGAGGGAATAGAAAACGCTGAGGCGTTTGTATCTCTCACAAATATTGATGAAGAAAATGTTCTTTTGTCTCTTTATGCAAAGAGCAAAACCTCAGGGAAGATAGTGACCAAAATAACCCGAATTGCCTATGACCGTGTTATTGACAATCTCGATCTTGGCTCCACGGTTTATCCCAAAAATATAACCGCTGAAAACATAATCAGATTTGTCCGTGCAAAGAACAATTCATATGGCAGTAACATTGAAACAATGCACTACATTCTTGACGGCAAGGTTGAAGCTCTTGAATTTCGCATTAAGGAAAATTGTCCTGTGGCAGGTGTTCCTCTCACAGAGCTTAATCTTAAACCCAATCTTCTTATTGCCTGCATCAGCCGTAATAACCGCATAATAATTCCCCGCGGTCACGACACTATTCAAAAGGGAGACACTGTAATTGTGGTTACTCTCAAATCCGGATTTGAAGATATAGGAGACATTCTGAAATAGGAGTTTGTCTGATATGAACTACAGAACAATACGCTATATACTCAGCCGTGTTCTCAGGATAGAAGCGGTTTCTATGCTATTTCCTCTGATATGTGCTTTTGTGTATAATGAATCCTTTAATAATATAATAAGCTGGGTTTCATCAATAGCCCTGTGCATAATCGCATCGCTGATGCTTTCATTCAGGGCTCCGGAAAGCAAGCGGATGTTTGCCCGTGACGGATTTGTCACGGTTGCTCTCAGCTGGATAATCATAAGTTTGTTTGGAGCACTTCCCTTTGTTTTTTCAGGGGAGATACCGAATTTTATTTATGCACTCTTTGAAACTGTATCCGGTTTTACCACAACAGGAGCATCGATTCTCACCGATGTTGAAGCACTCTCTCACAGTCTCCTTTTGTGGCGAAGCTTTACCCATTGGATTGGAGGTATGGGAGTTCTTGTTTTCCTTGTTGCACTCCTTCCAATGACCGACGGAAGCAATTTTTTCCTCATAAAAGCAGAAAGCCCGGGTCCTTCGGTAAACAAGCTTGTTCCCAAATCCAAATCAACTGCAAAAATTCTTTATGCAATCTATATTGCTCTCTCTTTAACGGAGTTAGTCATACTCTGGTGCGGTGAAATGAACTTTTTTGAAGCAATTACCCACACCTTCGGAACAGCAGGAACAGGCGGTTTCGGAGTCAAAAATGACAGTATTGCAGGCTACAGCACTTTTTCACAGGTTGTAATAACCGTGTTTATGATAATTTTCGGTGTGGATTTTTCTCTTTATCATCTCATAATAATGAGAAAAGGACGCAATGTTTTCAAATCCGATGAGCTCAAAGCATACCTTGCAATTATTATTGCATCAATCACTCTCATAACAATTAATTGCAGACCGCTCTACGACAGTTTGCTTTCCTGTCTGAACCATAGTGCATTTCAGGTTGGTTCGATAATCACAACTACGGGCTTCTCAACGGTTAACTTTGATTTGTGGCCGGAATTTTCAAAAACAATTCTTGTGATACTGATGTTTGTGGGTGCCTGTGCAGGAAGCACCGGCGGCGGCATAAAGGTTTCGAGACTTATCATTCTTTTCAAAGGGATTGCAAAAGAGATAAAGCTCATTGCCCATCCTCGCACAACCATTAAAATCAAGATGAACTCGCGCCTTGTAGAGCACGAAACAGTCCGCGGCGTCAATGTGTTCATGATAGCATACAGCTTACTGTTTTTCGTGTCAATGCTGATTATCAGCATTGACAATCTCGATTTTACATCAAACTTTACAGCCGTTGCGGCAACAATCAATAACATCGGTCCCGGCTTATCAATGGTTGGACCGGCTCAGAATTTTTCGGTGTATTCGCCGGTTTCTCTTCTTGTTCTGACAATGGATATGCTCTTTGGCAGACTTGAAATATTCCCGTTATTATTGCTTGTGTCGCCGTGGCTGTGGAAGGACAAAGCCTGAAAAACTAATGAAATGAGGAATTAATTATGAAATTAATGCTTATTCAGGGACCCAATCTCAATTTTCTCGGTATCAGGGAAAAGGGCATCTATGGCACATCAACCTATGATGATGTTTGCCGTGAAATAAAGGAGTATGCCTTTTTAAAAGGGGCGGAGCTTGACTGTTTTCAATCAAATTCTGAGGGTGAAATAATTGACTGTATTCAAAGATGCCACCTTGAGGGCTTTGACGGTGCAATAATCAATCCCGGTGCATACACTCACTATAGCTATGCCATACATGATGCCATTAAAGGCGTTAATGTGCCTTTTGTTGAGGTTCATCTTTCAAATATTCACACAAGAGAAGAGTTCAGACAAAAATCCGTGACCGCTCCTGCTTGCGTGGGGCAGATTTGCGGATTTGGTGACCATGGATATAAAATGGCTGTGGATTACTTTACCAGACAGAAATAAGCAATATTTTTTAGCTGTAATACAAAAGACAGTTCTTCAAAATGATGAGGACTGTCTTTTTTTGTAAGTGAATTAAATGTGATTATTATCGTTGTTTCAAATATAAATATAATTAACTTTTGTTTTTTGGGAAAAATATCTGTAAACAGGAGATGATGGTATGTCAGAAAATAACAGAAAACACACATATTTAATTTCTGCTTTTATATTATTGATAGTTATTGGAATCATATTTTGCACCTTGCTGACAAATGATTTTGAAAATAACGAGGCAAATGCAGATAATTCCTCTTTTCAGAGAGCCGGCAAGGTGCGTAAAGCTACCTATAGATTTCAAGGAGGTGAAGGAAGGGTGTATTCAAAAGAGACATTTTTTTCGGACAGCTGGTTTTTAATGAATGAATATGACTACAATCATTCTCTTGCAAAGACTTCTCTTGCAATATCTTTGAGTGCGTTTACTTCGGATGAAGCAAGGTCTTTCTGGGGTGAAGACGGAAGCTTTAACAGAGAAGCCAATATCAGACAGTTTCTTGATGATATGGATTTTAAAAACACGGAATTTTCAGGATATAATGTAAATCTGAACGACTTCTCCTCCAAGGCTGCCTATGCTCTTGGACATAAAACTCTTGAAACAAAAAGTGAAAGGGCAGATGTTGTTTGCGTTGCAATAAGAGGAGGCGGTTATGGCTGCGAATGGGCAGATAATTTTAAGGTTGGTGTGGGTGAATCACCATGGCATAAAGGATTTTTAACATCTGCTCAAAAAGTAAAGGCCGGAGTTGATGACTATATAAAAAGAAATTGTAAAACAGGAAGTTTGAAATTATGGATTTCAGGCTACAGTCGTGGAGGGGCAATTGCAAATGTTCTTGCATCTCTATACGATAGTGAAAAAAAGGAAAGCGGGTATGAGATATATGCCTATACTTTTGCTGCTCCGACAACAATAGATTTTTCATCTGCCGAGTTTAAAAATATTGATTTTTCAAACATTTTCAATATTATTAATCCCTACGACATCGTTCCGACAATACCACCGCCGGCCTGGGGATTTTCAAGACCGGGGAAAGACATGAGTTTTCCATTATATAAAGAAGAGAGCGAACTTTTTGAAAGGGTTTCATCATATTACACCGAGCTTACGGGAGACAATAAGGAGCTTTTTCAGCCAAGCCCCTTAAAAAACATAACAGATATTATCGTAAAGCTTGGCAAAGACCGGAAAACCTATGCCACAGTATTTGAACCCATTCTTGAAGACCTTGTCCTTTCTTCAATGACAAGAGAAAAAAACGGCAATGAATGGACTGTGATACCATTTAAAAAATACATCAGGCAAAAATACGGCAACGATGCAGTGTTGAAGCTTGAAAACCTTGATTCAAATATTGGTATTGCAGGCTTTAGTGATTTGGAATCAGTTCTGCCTGAGGATTTTATAAAGTTTCTCTTTTTGTGTCAGATAAACGGAGCAGGGGACATCACTTCGGTTATAATTGAAAACCTCACCCTTAAATCTGTTCATCAGATTGCAGGTCTCGGAGGTGAAAGTATTTTCTCGGGAAGTATTTCGGGTCATTTCCCGGAAGGTTATGTTGCGTGGATGGAGTCAATTGCCGAAACGGATTTTGAAGGAATTGTTATTAATGGATAGCCTTAGCAACCAACACTGAAGACGCCTCAAATGGTGAATTTTCGGTATCTTTTGCCTTGTCGTCCTTGAAAGGCGAGTAGCCTTCCTGCGTCCTCCGCACCAAAATCTCCTC
>JAZNUS010000164.1:0-2454 GCA_045592485.1 Clostridia bacterium
GCGAAAGCCGCCCCTGCCTAAGGGGAGGTGGATTTGCCGTAAGGCAAAGACGGAGGGGTACGAAATGCAGAAATATCAATACTTTCAGCAATACCCCTCAGTCAGTTTCGCTATGCTCACTGCCAGCTCCCCTTAGGCAGGGGAGCCTTTCGCCCTAGTGTTAAACAGAGCGCTAAATCCCAATTTACCAAGCTGTCATACGATTGTATGAAGTATATCAGACAAACGGAATTGTGTCAAGTGATTTTAAATACACCCACGGTCCCGAAGATGAATATTATATATATCAGAGGAGGGATTAAAATGAACAACTGTCTTATTGTCTTTGCCTCTGCAACAACAGCAAACAGGGTAGCCAATATTTTAAATAAAAAATTCGGCATAAAAGCAAGGCTTCTTCAGACTCCGGCATCTGTTCCGGCACCGGGCTGCAGTTATTGTCTGCGAATAGACTGTGACCATGCCGATAAAGCGCGAAGACTCATAAAAGAAAACGGACTGTCCAGTAAAGGGGTTTTCAGAGAAAATGATTTCAGCTGATTCGTGGAGTGATTTAAATGATATATTTTGACAATGCAGCAACAACCTTTCCGAAACCGGGAAGAGTGTGCAGAAAAGTTACTGAAGCAATGATAAAATACGGAGCAAACCCCGGCAGAAGCGGTCACACAATGGCAATGAGGGCAGGGGAGGAAGTGTATGAGTGCAGAGAGCTTGTTTCCGGTTTTTTTGGTCTTGATAATCCATCGAATGTGATTTTTACTCTCAATGCGACTCACGCTCTTAATATTGTCATAAGCGGAATCCTTGAAAAAGGTGACCATGCCGTTTGCACAGTTATGGATCACAATTCGGTTCTAAGACCCATGTTTGCAAAAATGCCAGATACAGAGTGCAGCTTTGTTGATGCAGACGGCGAGGGCTTTGTGTGCATCGAGTCAGTTGAGAAAGAGCTGAAAGCAAATACGAAGCTGGTGGTTATGACTCATATCTCAAATGTCTGCGGCACAATAAATCCCATATCCGAGGTGGCAAAGCTTTGCAGAAAACGGGGAATACTTTTTATGGTAGATGCTTCCCAGAGTGCAGGTGTAGTCAGTATTAATATGAAAAAGCAGGGCATTGATTTCCTTGCTCTTCCCGGTCACAAGGCTCTTTACGGACCAATGGGAACAGGGGTTTTGTGCATTAACACACAAAGGGTTCCAAAACCAATTATTTTTGGCGGAACAGGGAGCTATTCAAAGGAGCTTTCCCAGCCTGCGGAGCTTCCCGATTCCCTTGAAAGCGGAACACTTAATCTTCCGGGAATCTGCGGTCTCGGAGAAGGGATAAGGTTTGTTCGGGAATTTGGAACAGAAAACATTTTTAGCCATGAAATGAAGCTCACTTCTTTTTTACTTGATGGACTTTCTGAAATTGAAGGGATTAAAGTGTTTGGCAAAAAAACGGTTGAGGGAAGAAGCGGAGTTGTTTCCTTTACCATGGAAGGAAAAGACAGTACTTCTGTTGCCGGCCGGCTTGATTCAGACTTCGGAATTTGTGTCCGCTCAATGTATCACTGTGCCTACAAAGCCCACGAGGCTCTCGGCAGTGTTCAGGGGGGAACTGTAAGAGTGAGCTTTGGTGCTTTTAACAGAATTGGTGAGGTTAAAAAGCTTCTTTATGGATTGAAGCATATTTGAAGTTGGGATTATCGAGCTGTTTGACACAAGGACATTGTAGGGGCGATTCGTGAATGGCCCCTACAACATATTTGAACAATTTGCTTTTCAATCTTACCCCTAAACCCCAATCAAACTATTCATAAGCATTAAAAAGAGGCGTCACACAGACGCCTCTTCAGACTGTCGAAAAAGTCCAGAAAAGTCTGGGCTTTTTCTGCGTTTTATGGTATAATATCCTTGGGTGATGAAATATGATGCAAAAAGGATATGAGAACAGATATCAAGTCGAAATGATAAGTATAGAGGACTTGGTACCGCACGACCATTTGTTAAGGCAAATAAGTGAAGCGGTTGATTTTTCTAAAATATATGAGTTTGTGGAAGAACTGTATTGTGATGATAATGGAAGACCAAGTATTGACCCTGTTGTTCTTTTTAAAATGGTTTTGATACAGCATTTGTATGGATTGCCATCATTAAGAAGAACTGCTGATGAAGTGTCACTAAACATTGCATATCGTTGGTTTTTAGGTTATGGACTAACAGATGAAACACCGCATTTCTCCACAATCAGCTACAATTTTCGTCACCGTTTTAATTCAGATACAATAGACAAAATATTTGCATGGATATTAAGTGAAGCTGCAGAAGCCGGATATTTAAAACCGGAAGCAGTATTCATAGACGGAACACATATAAAAGCAAATGCCAACACAAAAAAGAAAATTGAAATCGAGGTTCCTGTTGCTGCTAAACGATATGCTGATGAACTCTTAGAAGAAATCAA
>JAZNUS010000165.1:0-8884 GCA_045592485.1 Clostridia bacterium
TGCGGACCTCAAATGGATAAATTTTTGAGGAGATTTTGGTGCGGAGGACGCAGGAAGGCTACTCGCCTTTCAAGGACGACAAGGCAAAAGATACCGAAAATTCACCATTTGAGGCGTCTTCAGTGTTGGTTGCTAAGGCTATCTTTCAATCGTAACTCTTTCAGCCTGAGTAATCGGTGTCATAGATTCAAGTCCGTCCCAAAGGAAAACCTTGGCAAATGATGAATTCTGTTCATCTCTGAACACAACATTAAAACTGCAATATTCTTTGGCAAGAGGAACAATAATGTAGTCAACAAGCTTGGAAGCATCATTATACAATGCCACATGAAGTGCCTTGTCGGTTACGGGCTTGTTTGTGGTGATGTCGATAACAATTTTGCCGTTTACAAGGCTTGCACTTGCATTGACAGCATATTCTTCTGTATCGTCTTCCTCTCCGGAATCATCAAGCGCCACAAACCAGAGTTCATACTTTTCTGCATAGGCTTCTGTGGTTGAACCTTCATAGCCGTACAATGTGGGCAAATCCACTTTGTCAAACATCTCACCGTTTGCATAACGAACATTTTTGCTTTTGATGGTTATGTTCCAAAGGTTTTCATGTCCCCTAAACGCATTAGCCATAATGGCAGTAGGATTTCCTTCTATTGTAACATCTGTCAGAATGGCACAATTGTAAAATGCACCATATGGAATTACGGTTTCATCTGTTATTGTTACCTTTTTCAAGGTGGAGGGGATATAATAATATGCAGAGTCGGAATCGGAATAGTATTGATGCGTAGTGCCGGTTTCGCTTGATTTTGAATGTCCGAAAATATATCCGAAAACCGAGTCGGCAGTTCCTGTTATTCCTCTCTTTGAGCCAACAAAGGGTAAGGTTATTTCTTCAAGAGCTTCACAGCCATAAAAAGCCCTTTCACCAATATCTGTCACAGAGTCCGGGATTATGATTGAAGTAAGGGATGAACAATAGGAAAACGCCCTATATCCAATGCTTGTCACAGAATCCGGGATAGTGACTGAAGTAAGGGATGAACAACTTTCAAATGCACTCCTTCCAATGCTTGTCACGGAGTCCGGGATTGTGACTGAAGTAAGGGATGAACAACTTTCAAACGCCCTATATCCAATGCTTGTCACAGAATCCGGGATGGTGACTGAAGTAAGGGATGAACAATAGGAAAACGCACTATCTCCTATGCTTGTCACAGAATCTGGGATAGTGATTGAAGTAAGGGATGAACAATTATAAAATGCATCACTTCCTATGCTTATGGTTCCTGATTTAATTGTGTAATCTCCGGATATTGATGTTTTAGCTTTTATGAAACAATTTCCAATATATAAAACTCCATTAGTCCAATTAGAACTATCATTATATAATCCTGTATTATAAAATGCAGAATCTCCTATGCTTGTCACAGAGTCCGGGATTGTGATTGAAGTAAGGGATGAACAAAAGGAAAACGCCTCACTTCCAATGCTTGTCACAGAGTCCGGGATAGTGACTGAAGTAAGGGATTTACAATTATAAAATGCCCTATCTCCTATGCTTGTCACAGAATCCGGGATTGTGACTGAAGTAAGGGATGAACAATGGGAAAACGCACTATATCCAATGCTTGTCACATAATCTGGGATTGTGATTGAAGTAAGGGATGAACAATTATAAAACGCACTACTTCCTATGCTTGTCACAGAATCCGGGATAGTGACTGAAGTAAGGGATGAACAATTATAAAATGCATAACTTCCTATGCTTGTCACAGATTCCGGGATAGTGACTGAAGTAAGGGATGAACAACCGGAAAACGCACTATTTCCAATGCCTGTCACAGAGTCCGGGATGGTGACTGAAGTAAGGGATGAACAATGGGAAAACGCATTATCTCCTATGCTTGTGGTTCCTGATTTAATTGTGTAATCTCCGGATATTGATGTTTTAGCTTCTATGAAACAATTTCCAATATATAAAACTCCATTAGTCCAATTAGAACTATCATTATATAATCCTGTATTATAAAACGCATAACTTCCTATGTTTGTCACAGAGTCCGGGATAGTGATTGAAGTAAGGGATGAACAATTTTCAAACGCATAATCCCCTATGCTTGTCACATTGCAACCTATGGTTACAGACTTGATTTTTGGTCTATAATCTGAGTCAGACACATAGAACAAAAATGCAGGAATTTCTTCTACACTGTCTCCAAAAATCACTTCTATACCGGAGCCGGATGTGCCTGCATTATAAAACACTTTTGAATCATCTGGCAACCAAGAGGAAAGCTTTACTGCATTATAATTTATTTTCTCAAGAGATAGACATTCATAAAATGCATAAATTCCTATGCTTGTCACAGATTCCGGGATTGTGATTGAAGTAAGGGATGAACAATTTTTAAACGCACTATTTCCAATGCTTGTCACTTTTCTACCGGCAATCTCACCCGGAATTATTGCCATACCGTTCAGATTTTTATATCCGGTGATTGTTACTTTGTCACCGTTTATCGAATAGTAGAATGTTCCACTATCGGTCTCATATGTAGCGGCATCTGCAACATTTGGTATAACCAAAAGCATGACAGCAAAGACTAACAAAAGTGTGAGTTTTAAAAAATTGTTTTTCATTGATTTCTCTCCTTGTATTTTATTATTTTTAGCAGATATCTCCATTATAAATTATATAATTTCTTGTGTCAAGAAAATTCATCTTATAATGGATTTAATTGGCTGGCTAAATAATATAAAAATTACTTAGATGTGATGAATGGGGATTATAAAAAACCCCAAAAATAATGCAAAAATAATGCGAACACCTATTAAATTCGTATAATGTATTGACTTTTTCGATGGTATTGCAGATAAGAAAGGAGATGTCGCTATGTCAAAAACAAATACGACAAATATCAGTATTAGAATGGACAATGATGTAAAAGCAAAAGCGGATGCATTATTTAGTGAATTAGGGATGAATATATCAACTGCATTTAATATCTTTGTGCGTCAATCTCTCCGCGAAGGCAGAATACCCTTTGATATTTCATTGAATCAACCCAACAATGAAACAATAGCCGCAATGCTTGAGGCAGAAAGGATTGCAAACGATACTTCAGTTAAAGGCTATACCAATACAGATGAGATGTTTGCAGACCTCGCAAGAACAGGTACACATTCAGACCTGTTTAACAAATAAGTATCTAAAATATGACACGGTGTAAACAAAAAGGCGGAACCGAGATCGTAAGAAATCTCGGTTCCGCCATTTTTCTTTATAATATTCAAATAAAATCAGTCATCATTTGATGCATCTGTAGCTTTTTCGAAAATTGCAATAACCTCTGCATCGGGTTTTTTGTCCATGAGAGTAACTGCGATTGCCGCAATAAATGCTGCAACAAATCCGGGGAGAAGCTCATATATGCCTGTGCTTGCGCTCAGGTATGCAAGCCAGATGATGTCAACAATTGCGCCGGCAAGAATACCTGCAATTGCACCCTTGTATGTAAATCTCTTCCAGAAAAGTGAAAGCAAAATTACAGGACCGAAGGCTGCACCGAAAAGCGCCCATGCGTTTGACACAAGGCTCATAATTGCAGCTGCCGCCTCACCTTTGCTGCTTGCGATAAAGTAGGCTATAACAGCAACAATGATAACTACAATTCTTCCAACCCAGAGGATTTCTTTTTCGGAAGCATTCTTTCTGATAAGGGGCTTGTAGATGTCGCTTGTAAATGACGAAGAAGCAACAAGGAGCTGAGAGTCAGCAGTGGACATTGATGCTGCAATGATTGCCGCAAGGAGAATACCTGCAATAAATCCGGGGAAAAGACTTCTTGAAAGGTGAACAAAAATCATTTCCTGATTGCCGGCTGAAAGGAGTGTTTCAGCAAAGCTTTCTCCGTTTATCATAAACATTCTGCCGAAATATGCAATGGCAATTGTGGCACCGAGTGCAAGGATAATCCAGATTGATGCAACAATTGTTGATTTTTTAATCATGCTGGGCTTTTCAATAGCCATAAATCTTACGATAATGTGGGGCATACCGAAGTAGCCGAGTCCCCATGCAAGACCGGAGATGATTTCTTTCCAGTCTGCAGTAAAGAGACCGGTGATGAATGTGTATTCTGTGCCGTCTTTGGCATTGATAATTGTTTCGGAGAGAAGTGCAGAATCGGTGTTTCCGGAAGTTGCAATAACAATGGGAACAGCAAGCACTGCAACAAGCATTAAAAGTCCCTGGAAAAAGTCTGTCCAGCACACTGCCTTGTAGCCGCCGAGGAAGGTGTACACAAGGATGATTGCCGCAAAGATAATCATTGCAACAGTGGGATCAAGACTTGGGAAAAGCTGTGTGAACACCTTTGCACCTGCAGAAAATGCAGAAGCAACATAAATGGTGAAGCTCACAAGGAAAACAATTGCACAAATAATTTTGAGTGCAGAGCTTTTTGCCATAAATCTGTTTGTGAGATACTGGGGAAGAGTGATTGAATCTCCCGATGCTTTTGAAAACTTACGCAGTCTCTTTGCAACGATAATCCAGTTTGCAATTGTACCGAGAGCAAGACCGATACCTATCCATGCCTGACCGAGACCAAATGCGATGATGCTTCCGGGCAGTCCCATAAGGAGCCATGCACTCATGTCGGATGCCTGAGCGCTCATTGCGGTAACCCAGGGACCCATGCTTCTGCCGCCAAGGAAATATTCCTTTTCGCCTTTGTTTTTTGACTTTACAAAGAATACAATGCCGATTGTAAGCATTGCCACAAAGTAAAGAACAAAAGCTAATACTTCATAGTTCATAGTGTCAAATCCTTTCATAATTGAAAATATACTGACACATTATATCACATTTTCTTCCAAAAAGCAAGTTTTTAACGCAAAAAATAAATTGAAGGAGGTTTTTGTTTGAAATGTTTAAATTGGAATTTTGCTGTGCTTTCCATTGAACAGAGCACACAGGTGTGCGAATGTGAAATGATGAAAGCGCACATGTCAAAACTTCCGACGAGGCAAGCACCCTCTTACGGTGCGAAGGCGAGTCGTTGAAGTTAACGGCGTCGGGGAGTTTGAAGAAGGAATTTGCACTAGGGCGAAAGGCTTCCCTGCCTAAGGGGAGCTGGCAGTGAGCGTAGCGAAACTGACTGAGGGGTATTGCTGAAAGTATTGATATTTCTGCATTTCGTACCCCTCCGTCTTTGCCTTACGGCAAATCCACCTCCCCTTAGGCAGGGGCGGCTTTCGGGCCAGCCCAATCCCATCTCACCGATAAATTCCAATTTAAACAGGTGATGATAATTATGCAAATAAAAACAAAAGACATCTTAATATCAATTATCGGAAGTATAATTCTGGCATTCGGACTCTACAATATCCATTCTGTGTCAGGTGTCACCGAAGGAGGAGTGCTTGGTGCAACTCTTCTCATTCAGCGGTGGTTTCACATATCTCCGGCTGTGTCGGGAGCAATACTGAACATTTTATGCTATGGTCTCGGAGCCCGTACTCTCGGGAAAAAATTCATATTCTATTCTCTTGTTTCAACTTTTGCCTTTTCCCTGACCTATGCTGTGTGTGAGCTCTATCCTCCGCTCTTTCCGTCAATTTCACAGTATCCTCTTCTTGCATCTGTTGCAGGTGCCCTTTTTGTCGGAATTGGTGTGGGGCTTTGTGTAAGAGTGGGCGGAGCACCGGGCGGTGACGATGCTCTCGCAATGAGCCTTTCGGAAATCTTTGGTGTAAAAATTGAAACTGTTTATCTGGTAAGTGATGTGACAGTTCTTTGCCTTTCTCTTACTTACATACCATTTTCGAAAATTGCTTATTCACTTCTTACAGTTGTGTTGTCGGGACAGATTGTGGGCTTTGTGCAAAGACGGAAATAAAACATTTTTGTTATAGCATCCTTGCTGAAAATGTTTTATAATATTGATTGTTTAATTCAATAATGTGCAAAGGCGGTTTTATTATGATTCATACCGACAAAAAATTTCTCTGCACCTGTGCTCCCGAATACAGACTGTGGCAGGGTATTCCCAGTGTTGAAGTTACACCGAAAGGCAGAGTTTTTGCAACCTTCTATTCCGGTTCTGTGGGCGAAAGAATAGGGAACTATGCTCTTGTTACGGTTTCTGATGACGGCGGAAAAACATTCGGAGAGCCTGTGGTTGGTGCATATCTTGAAAATCACCGTTGTTTTGACCCTTGTCTCTGGATTGACCCTTTGGGCAGACTGTGGTTCACATGGGCTGTTATGCCCGACGACGGTACATATGCTTCCATATGTGAAAACCCCGATGCCGATGAGCTTCGGTGGAGCGATGCTTTTTTTGTGGGCAAGAACATAATGATGAATAAACCCATCGTGCTCTCAAGCGGAGAGTGGCTTTTCCCCATCGCAGTGTGGCTTAAATCCATGAGAGGATTATATAAAATCCCATTTGAAGAAACAGTTGAGCCGGGTGCGTATGTATATAAAACAGTAGATAACGGCAAAACCTTCGAAAGACTTGGCGGTGCAGATGTTCCCCGTCGTGATTTTGATGAACATGTTATCTTGGAAATGGCTGACGGCAGACTTGCAAACTATGTCCGCACCGACTATGGTGTGGGCGTGTCCTATTCCTATGACAGAGGGAAAACCTGGTCAAAGGGTGTTGATTCAGGGCTTGGCGGAGCAGAATCACGCTTTCAGATTCGGAGACTTAAATCCGGAAGAATACTTATGGTAAACCACATCGACACCCGAAAGAGGACCAATCTTGCCGCCTGTCTTTCCGAAGATGAAGGCAAAACATGGAAATACAAGCTGATGCTTGACGACCGTGAATGGGTTTCGTATCCCGATTTTGCAGAAGGAGCAGACGGCTCAATATATGTTATATATGACCGCGAAAGAGGCGGAACAACTCTTGAAACCGCTTATTCCAAAGCCCGTGAAATTCTTCTTGCAAGGATAACAGAAGATGATATAATTGCCGGAAAAATAAAAGATGAAAAGAGCTATCTACGCCATGTGATTTCAAAACTCGGAAAATATGCCAAAGAAGAAGAGAATCCTTATGGGGAGTTCGGAAGATATTCGAACAAAGAGCTTGCCGAAATTTTAATCAGAGATTATCCTGACGAAATAACCTCAAAGCTTTTTGATTATTATGCAATTGACTGTGTGAATGTTAAAAGGCTCGACAACGAAAAAATTGATGCGGTTACAAAGAAAATTGAAAACGGAGAAAAAAGCGAAGAGCTTGTGTGTGAACTCATAAGCCTTATGAGAGAAGGCGCGTGTGACATCACAAAGGAATCTATGCTTGTTGATGATGTTAAAAATACAATCCTTGCTTCCGAAGATGATCTTAGTGTTTCGGATATTGCAAAAAAGCTTGGCTACAGTGTCCACTATATGATGCACCATTTCAAGAAAATAACAGGGATAACCGTCAACAATTACAAAAACGAACTTAAAATTACCAAAGCAAAGAAGCTCCTTGTGGATTCGGACATCAGCATAACCCACATAGCTCATATGTGCGGATTTTGCTCATCCAGCTATTTTTCAGAAGTTTTTATGAATTCTGAAAAGGTTTCGCCGTCGGAGTATCGTAGTCTTTTGAAAAATAAATAAGCACAGAGGGTGTTTTTATAAATGCAGTCCTTTTTTCTTCATCGTTAAAAAACGAATAGGCAACGAGAAGCCTTGCATATGCATATTCATCGGTATAACCGTACAGGAAATGCACATTTTTGCAGTTTCTCACAGGAACAACACTGTTGTAGGTTGCACCCTTATCCTTTGCAGGAGAAAAGTACACATCTGTTTTTTCGTTGTTGCATCTGTCAATCATAAAAAGAACCGATTCAGCATCATTTCCGTCACTGCAAACAGTTCCTGAATGAAAGGTTTTGTGAAGAACGGCATCAAATTTTTGGTAATCATAGGCGTCATATCTTATTCCCACATAGGGATTTATGCAAAGAACGCAGTCACGGAGCTTTGCAGAATTGTCCAAAAGATTAAAGGGCAATTTTGTTAAATGGGGAAGGTTATTTTTGATTCTTTCTGTAACCTCTTTATGAGTTTCAGATGACAAATCTGAAATATCCGTCATTTTTCTGCTGAAAAAATCATCTGAGTAATTTCTGCACTGTTCAATATCCTGAGCTGAATGAATATACATTTTGCCGTCGGATATGTTTTTGTAGGTCACATATACCCCCGGCTCAATTCCGTAGCAGATAAGTTCTGCTGCCGCTTTAAAATTGTCGTTGCCGTTGGAATCCTTCTGTTCAAGACTTTTGTTTGCCGAAACAAAAAACACCGGAATTTTGCTCTCTGATGCAAGAATTGAAAAGAGTGCGGCAGAGTAGGCGAGGGTGTCTGTACCGTGGGCAAAAATTACACCGTCGTAGTCTTTTTTCGAAATGTTGTTTCTGTATGTGTCAAACATAAGATTCCACTTTGAAACGGTCATATTTTCGCTAAGAATCATAAGGTTGTCGGTGACATCAAATTCAATACATTTTGCAAAGGGCGAATCGGAATTTTCATAATTTGACTTTATCAGATATCCTGATTGTGGATTTACCGAAAGCATTCCTTCGTTGTCAGATGAAGTGCAGATTGTGCCTCCGACGGGAATAAATAATATTTTTTTCATTGTATTACCACCTTGTTAAATTGGGGTTTGTCGCTCTGTTTTGCGCTAGTGTGTGAGCCTTCCCCCTGGTGGAGAAGGTGTCAAGCTTGCTTGACGGATTAAGTGATGTCCCAAGAGTGCGAATGCACGATTGGCAGACAGAACTTATGCACCCTTTAGTAGCTGAGGGGATAGTGACACTCCAAGAAAAGAGCACTTGTGCGAATTTG
>JAZNUS010000166.1:0-11537 GCA_045592485.1 Clostridia bacterium
TAGCCTTAACAACCGACACTGAAGATGCCTCAAATGGTGAATTTTCGGTATCTTTTGCCATGCGTCCTCGAAAGGCGCCAGCCTTCCGTCGTCCTCCGCACCAAAACATCCTCAAAAATTCATCCATTTGAGGTCCTACGGAGTTTTAAAATAATAAATTTTGTCTCAAGCAAGGCAAAAACGCAGGGAATATGATAATATTTCCGAGTATTTTAACGACGAGTGAGGCGAAATTTATATTTTAAAACCGCCTTTAGTGTTGGTTGTTAAGGCTGTTCAATATTGTCACCTGCTGAATCCTTTATTATTGAAGGATTATCATAGACCTCATTCAGGACCCTTGCAACACAGCCTTTGAGAACTGCTCTTTCGCCAAGAGACGAATATTTGACACTGCAGCCGCTTACAGGTCCTGCCACACCGCCGCTTAGTGCATGCTCCGAAAGCTTTTCCAGAACAGCAATGTCGAAGTTTTTAATTCTTGAGCTCAGTACAATGAGCTTTGGATTAAAAATGTTGATTATGTTTGAAATTCCGGCAGAAAGATACTTTATTTCTTCTTCAACAACTGCCGCTGCGGCTTTGTCTTCGTGGTTAATGAAAGCATCAATTATATCATCACAGCCTGAGTCTGATGTCAGAATGCTTGTTTTGTGAAGATTTTTTCCGAGTCGTCTGAGCATTGCGGCTTCGTTTGTATGAGCCTGAAGACATCCGCGGTTGCCGCACTGACAAAGGGGCCCCGACATATCTATTGTCATGTGGCCGATTTCGCCGGATGCCTCGTAGCTTCCTCTCACAAGCTCTCTTGATGTTACTATTGCACCGCCGACTCCCTTTCCAACATAAAGGAAAACAAAGTCGTCAACATTTTTTGTTGCACCAAACCACATTTCAGCCAGAGCCATAAGGCGTACATTGTTTTCCGCATAAACCTTTATGCGGCATTTTTCTTCGAGAATTTTTTGTATGTCGGTATTTCTGACATTCAGATTGGGGGCATTGAGCCACACACCGTTGCGTGAATCGACAATGCCGTGAAGACCAAGTCCCATTCCGATTATTTTTCCGCGGCATTTGTTGCGGAAAGAGTCAAGACTTTCACCGATAAAGGAAACACAATCTTCCACTGAAAATTCACTTTCATTGAAGGCCATTTTTTTATAGAATTTAATTTCTGCATTAAAATCGGCAAGAGCCACTTCCACAGAGTTTGAGCTTATGTATGCCGATGCCGCATAAAAGCTTCCGGCATTGATTTTTAAAATAACCGGTTTTCTTCCTCCTGTTGAAGCACCTGTGGCAACCTCAGACACTATTCCTGCCTCAATAAGCTCCGAGGTAAGATTGGTAACTGTTGCGGCGGTAAGTCCCGTAGATTTTGCAATGTCTGTTCTTGAAACACCGCCTGTGTCTTTTATCATTCCAAGAATCAGTGCGGTGTTCATTCGCTTCATCAGCGAAAAACTTCCCTTTTTGTTCTTCATATGAAAGCTCACACCTTTCCGAGGTTAAACATTTCCGTGCTTCGCTCCAAAATTCCGTTCATATATGCAAGGGCGGTGCCGTAGTTTGTGAAAGGTATTCCTGCCATTTGTGCCATTTTCATTCTTTCGCGGACTTCCCTTTCAGTAATCATACATCCGCCGCAGTGAATAATCAGAGAGTAGGGGGAGAGGTCTTTGGGAAAGCCTGAACCGGAGGTGAACTCAAAGGACGGATTTTCGCCCGTTGTATGTCGGATTTTTGCCGGAATTTTTACGGTTCCGATGTCTTCGCACTGACGGTGATGGGTGCAGCCTTCGCAAATAAGAACCTTGTCGCATGATTTAAGCTCGCCTATTTTCGAAGCGCTTTTTACGGCAGTTTCAAGAAATCCTTTCATTCGTGCCATCAGAATTGAAAAAGATGTCAGTCTGATATCATCAGGAGTTGTGCTGCTTACCTTTGCAAACACCTGAGAGTCACAAATAACAAGAGATGGCTTGACAGGGAGGGATTTAAGGCAATCGTCATATCTGTCATCCTTTGTCATGGTGACAATTCCGCCATGGTCCAGAATATCTCTGATGACCTGTTGTTGGGGCAGAATAAGCCTTCCCTTTGGTGCTGACGAATCAATGGGAATAACCAGAACCACATTGTCACCGGGGGCAATCAGGTCGCCGGCTATTAAAATCTCTTTTTCAAAATTCTTTGAAAGAGCTGCTATTTTTTCTTTAAGCTCTTCTATTCCGTGTCCCTCTTTTGCAGAAACAGCTATTTCGTTTTCCGAAAGTCTGATATCGTCATTTAAATCCGATTTGTTTCTCACCGTTATGTATGGGATTTTTTTCTCCTCGAAAAGTGCAAGCATGTTCTTTTCGTCTGCAGACAAATCTCCGTGCTTTTCGGTTACAAGGAGTGCAATATCGGTTTTTGAAAGAACACCAATGGTTTTTTCAACTCTTTTTCCGCCAAGCTCTCCCATATCATCGAACCCCGGTGTGTCTATTATCACCACAGGTCCCAGGGGGAGAAGCTCCATTGATTTCATAACAGGATCAGTTGTTGTGCCGGGAGTATCCGACACAACTGAAAGATCCTGATTTGTAATTTTGTTAATCAGACTTGATTTTCCGACATTTCTTTTGCCGAAAAGAGCAATGTGCAGTCTGTTTGCTGATGGTGTGTTGTTCAGTCCCATAGTTTTTCCTCTTAGTCTTCGGTTACAATTTTAGAATAGGCGGCTTTTGCGCTTACACCTGCTATGTTGCCGATTTTTCCGGAAAGTGCACTTATGATTTCCTGAGGAGCATCAACGGCAATGCTTATAATGTGAATGTCCTTCTGTCTGTAGGGGATTCCCATTCTTCCTACAATGTGTCTTCCATATTCATGGAGAACATGGTTAAGCTCTTCAACTGAATCCATATTTTCAACAATAATACCTATAACTGCAACTCTTGTTTCCATAATTATAACCTCCTGTTTACTGTTCTGTAGTCAAAGCAGGCATTACCTGTCTGACTATGTATTATAGCCCCAACAACCAACAACCGCCTTTATTGTTGGTCGTTAAGGATAGCCTTAACAACCAACACTTAAGACGCCTCAAATGGCGAATTTTCGGTACCTTTTGCCTTGTCGTCCTTGAAAGGCGAGTAGCCTTACTGCGTCCTCCGCACCAAAATATACTCAAAAATTCATCCATTTGAGGTCCGCCGGAGTTTTAAAATAATAAATTTTGTCTCAATCAAGGCAAAAACGCAGGGAATATGTTAATATTTCCGAGTATTTTAACGATGGGTGAGGCGAAATTTATATTTTAAAACCGCCTTTAGTGTTGGTTGCTAAGGCTAGCCTGTTTAACGGCTTTTGCAAGCTGGTCAGGACAGGAAGTGGGCTTGAATCCGCATTTGATGCCTGACAAAAGGTTTATAACATCCTCGGCACTTCTGCCTTCGCACATTCTGGCAAGACCCTGAGTGTTGCCTGCGCAACCGCCGAGGAAGTTTACATTTTTAACGATTCCGTCTTCTATTTCGAAGGTAATGTTTCTTGAGCAAACACCGTTTGGACGATAGCTGTATTCCATTTGTATCTTTCTCCTTATCACTTCAGCTAGTTTATTTTGTACAATTAAAATTTATTTATTCAACAAAAATGTCATAAACAATAATTGATGCATCTGTGTTTCCGTTGTGGGAAACTGTAACAGATTCAATTTTCTTTTCGGGACAGGGATTTTTTATGGGTCGTGCAAAAAGCACATAATCCTTGCCCTCAAAATTCTTGCTCATAACCGGCTCGCTGTAGCAGGTTGCAAGATAGCCCTCGTGTCTGAAAAGAGGAGACGACAAAGGCTTTGCATATCCTCGGTTATATTCCGCAATGTCAACACCATAGTATATTGGCATTGAAACACTTGTACCGTCTGTGAAATTTAACTGATAGCTTCCCATGGCATTCAGCTTTTGCCACGGCTTTCTTCCGCCGTTTTTGTCGGTGGATTGAACAATCCAGAGGTTTTCTGTTTCCGCATTCAGTGAAATTACATTGGTTTCGCCAACTCCTGTGGCAATTGCACCGTCAACCTCATGTCTGATATCACATGGAACGGCATTAATGGTTTTATTAAATTCCAGCTTTTTCGCAAGTTTAAAATCTGCCTTGTTATCTCTCAGTTTTTTCATTGTGTCAGATATCATTTTGTTTGCAAGGCGGGTGTAGGTGTTTCTCATGTTTTCCTGATATGCAGGAGCGTTCCACATCATATTTGATGAATATACAAATTCAAAAAGCTTTCCTTCATAGCAGTAGATTTCTTCACAGCATCTAACCCATGCCGACACCTGAGCGCCCTTCCAGCCGGGAATGGTTTTTCTTTCGGTGAATCGGGGATAGTGGCTTGAATAGAAATTGCCAATAACAAAATCGAAGCCTTTTTCTTCAAGAATAAGCTCGGTATTTTCATCAAGATGGAAATACCATGTAAAGGGGAGGCAAACAATGTCTTTGGGGATAAGGTCAATAGCTCCCGCAATGCTGTAGGTTTCTTTTGCTATCATATCCGACCACATCATTGTTTTCAGTCCCTTTGATGCAATGTAGTCGTGGAGGGTTGTCACCTCATCGGCAAAGAGCTTTGCAAGGGGAATTTCTCTGCATTTTTTGCATTTGCCGTAGGTGTATATTTCGTCATGACCTATGTGAATGTATTGCTCAGGTCTGATTACTTCGCAAACCTCGTCTATAATGTCAAAGAAAATTTTGTAGTAGTCTTCATGTGATGGACACATGCAATGATGATAAAAGGAGGTGGGTCTCTCGTCTGCACCATATTCATCGCCGTCGGCATTGTCGTCATATTCGGGCTCTGCAAGATGGGGATATGCCATGGTTATGTACTGAACATGACCGAAGCTCTGAATTTCTGCCGCTATTTCAAGACCGAAGCTTCTGATATAGGCACAAAGCTCTCTCATTTCCTCATGGGTAAAGGGCTCGTCACCGAGAAAACCGTAATGTGCAGGGCAGGGCCACAGACCTTTGTGGTAGTTTTCAACAGCCTCTCTCCATGCTTTGTTGATTTCAGGGTGTCTTTTGTATTCCATAAGTGCAGAAATCTGAAGAATAACTGTGTTGTAGCCATAGGGAACATACACATATTTTATGAGCCGTTTTAAAAACTCAAGGTCCTTTTTTGCAGGAATGGCAACATGAGCGCCTCTTATTTCCATTGACGGAGCATCTTTTATGTGAGCAAACCGTATTCCGTCATCGGTACAAAGCTGCAGGAGCTTTGCGGCAGCATAAACAAAGCCTCTCACACTGCATGCATACACAAATGCACCCTCTGAATTAACCTCAATTTCAAAGCCTTCGTCTTCCATTTCTTTAAATTCAAACCGTACATTGCCCTCGGAAGAAGGAAATGCATTTTCATAGCCATCGAGGAAATATTCAGCTCCCGCTTTTGACTCATCACACTGCACATAAACACCGGTAATGTTTTTGAGGAAGCCTTTTCCAATATTCATTGACCGGGGAATTGGATATATGGCATCACAAAGCTCGGTTGCACCAAAAATTTTAAGCTCACCGACAGCAATGTGAAGATAGTCCGCATCGAGTCTTAAAATGAGGTGGTCGCAGTTTGCACCAATGCTCAAAACTATGGGCTCTGCTTTATCCTCTGCGGTCTCATCGTATATGATGGTGCCGTTTGAGTGCATCTTGACACCGTCTTTTGAAGCGGAAATGTTTTTGCCGTATTCTCCATGGTATTTTCCGACGGGTCTGATTCTGCTATCAGATACTGAATATACGGTGATATCTTTTATCTGAGAAAAAGGTTTCTGTTTGAATTCAATGTTGTCAACATAGCATTCCCTATCGAAAACAAAATGAATATCCACGCCGCTTTCTCCGATTGCAGTTCCGGCAAATCCGATGTAGTCGGCAAAGAGCTTGCCTGATTTGTCGTAGGCAGTCTTTTCTTCATCTTCATGCAAAAATTCCGGAAACAATGGTGTTTCAAGACCTCTTGCAGTGTAATAGTAGGAAACCGAAACCGGTGAGTTGTTGTCTGTTAGTGATCCGATGTACATAGTTTTCTCTCCGTTAAAATTATTTTTTATTAAGTTAAGTTTAAAATCATAAATCTATAATAACATCCTGCAAAATTAGTGTCAAGGTTTTTAATGTTGCATTTTACGACTTTTTCAGGAGTTATTTTTGCTTGTCAGAATTTCCGGTGTAGCCCGAAAGCTTTTCAACGCCCCTTACCGGTGCATCAATTTCCGTTCCCCATGCAGTGCCGTGATTGCGGTAGTCAAATTTCAGGGTGAAGTTGTGAACATCAGTGTGAAGTCGTTCAAGTTCTTTTTCTTCTTTTTCACAAAGGAAAACACAAAATTCTTCGTATTTCTTGTTGCCGAGATATTTTTTTGCACCCTCTTCAAGAAGTAGGAAATGAGGCAGGCAGAAGCCTTTTGAGTTTTCCGCCTTTCTGCGGAACTCTTCGTCTTTTTCCCACATATAAAAGAATACACTCACATAGCGCTTCATTGTGGATTCAACCTTATCGCATATGACGCAGGAGCAAACACTGTCTTTAAGCAGGCTTAAAGCTTTTTCGAAGCTGTCATCCCTGTTTTTTGAAAAAAGCCCTTTTTTCTCATTTATTCCGTCAATAGCCGAGGCTTTGAGTGCGGCAAGCTTTTTGCGGATTTCGTCATAATGGGTATCCATTGTAAGGGTGAGGCTGAGCTTGTTGGGCTTTTCCAGAAGCTTTTTGTAGTGGGTGTTGCAATAGCCTTTTTCGTTGGACAAGAGCCTGTAGTCGGGTTCCATCATTGCTGCTCCGAGAGCATATTCAACGGCTTCTGACTCAAGCCTTGAGGAAAGAGCGCACAAGGGACACTCGCAGTCGGTGTCAAATGCTTCGTTTACGGGAATTGTATATATTTTTTCTTTCATTAAAATCACCTTTGCCGCACTTTTTTGTTATATGTTCATCTTACTCCAAAAAAACCTTTGTGTCAAGGCTGGTCGGATAATTCAGTACAAAAGAAAATCCTGTGCAACAAAAAATCATTTGTCACACAGGATTAGTCTATTGCGTTAATGCCGGTCGATTATTTAACAAGAAGTGTTTTAACATTCTTTCTTGCTTTTGCATCTTCAAAGGCTTTGTTAACATCTTCAACCTTATAGCAGGTTGCAAGAGCTGCAATTTTTTCGTGAAGAGAAGGGTTTTTACTGAGGAAATCAACATAAGCCTCTACATCACAGATTGAATACTGGGATGAACCGATAATGTGAAGAGCTTTGAAGGTAATCAGCTGGGGCTGAATTTCAATTCCGCCGGAGTTTGAATACTGACCGGGGATAAGATAAACACCTCTGTTTCTGAGAATTTCCATTCCAAAAGGTACTGCCTTCGGGCTTCCTGAAGC
This sequence comes from Clostridia bacterium, assembly GCA_045592485.1. Lineage (GTDB taxonomy): Bacteria > Bacillota > Clostridia > UMGS1810 > UMGS1810 > RGIG1828. Next base: position 7,443 of record JAZNUS010000166.1, read on the forward strand.
TTCGTAAACAAGATCTGCACCAAGACCGGAGCCGATAGCTTTAATTTTTTCTGCAATTTTTTCTTCTCCGTCCACTGAAAGATCAAAAACCTGAGTTGCACCAAGATCTTTGGCAAGAGCTTCCTTTTGAGAGTCGATATTTGCGGCAATGGCAATAACATTTTTAACTCCCGATGCTCTGAGATATGCAACAGCAAATGAACCTACAGGACCAAGTCCCTGAACAACTGCTGTTTCAACATTTTTAAGTGAAACCCCTGCTTTTTCGCCAAGGGAAAAAGCGTGAATAGCAGTTGGAGCAGGACAGGCAAAGATTGCTGCCATTTTGGGATCTACCCCATCGGGGATTTTGATAAGGTTGCTTGCCGGAGCGTAGCTGTATTCACCGTAGCCACCGTGAAAATGGGGTGCGTCGTCCACATTGCCTGCTGATGTAACTGCCATATTCACGCAGTTTGCATCGTCACCTGTTTCACAAAGGAGACATTTGCAGCAGGGAACTGCAATGTCGGAGATAACCGCATCGCCCACATTCAGACCGTATTTTTTGCTGTCTGCTTCGGCAATTTCTTCAATTCTTCCCACAAACTCGTGGCCAATCATGGTGTTCGGTGTGCCGCCGAGCCTGCCAGTGTGAATGTGAATGTCTGTTCCGCACACACCGCTTGCAATAAGTGACATTTTTGCATATCCGGGCTTGGGAGGAACAAGGTCAAATTCTCTTATTTCAAAGGGTTTGTTTGCTCCCATAAATACCGCTGCTTTTCCTTTCATTTTAACAACACTCCTTTTAATTTTTCTATAATTAATTCTGCATATAATGTGTACCCCGGTTGTCTTGGATGAAGGTCATCGCCGTAAAGGGTTCCAATAAGCTCGTCAGCTGTCTTGCCTTGAATTTTTTCGGCAAATGCCTTGTGTGCATCAATAAGAGGTACACCTGCTTTTTCAATCACCCTGTATGCTTCGTCAACAAATTTTTCGTAAAAGTCCTGAGCATAGGGAACAGGCTCGGAACGAAGAATGGGTGACACACTTATCGCCATTGTGAGCGATGAATTGTTTTTCATAATCTCAAGCATTTCATAAAGGGATTTCCCGTAGTTTTCGATTGTGTTATTCTTCACCCAGTCGTTGATTGTATGAACCTCAGAGAGGAAAATCTTTTCGGGAAATTCTTCAATGAGATCCGGAAGACAATCATTTTTGTATCTTTCCGCCGTGCATGAGCCTACACCGCAGTTAACCACGACATAATCACCGCTCCAACGCTCGCAGCTGTCAATGTAAACATAGCCTTTCTCAGATTTCAAAGTGATCTCCTTCACTCCCTCGCATGGAATTGCCACAAATGCAAAGGACCACTGACCGTAGCGGGTTTCCTCGGCATAGAGCTTTTTTGTTCGCCAGAGCTTTCCGTCAAGATATATTCCGAGCTCTGCCTCCTTTTTTCTTTCTGCCACCTTGAGAAGAAGAGCATCACAGCCACCGTGAATTGTCACAGGTCTTTCCAGAAGATGAAAACCGGCAATTTCCCTTCCCCAGCTTTCAATATTCATTCTTTCAACTTCTGAATTTGTGTGATCGGTTATGTAGTTTCTGACAATGCTTACATAATCTCTGGCATCAAAATTGGTTCTTATAAACCCTTTTCCGTCAATGTTGTATCCAAGAGATTCTCCCGCCCAGTCAAGAGCGCCATAGGCATACTGACCGCAGGTGTGAGAATCGCCTGTGCAAAGTATAAATTTCATCACTGATTCCTCTTTTCTGATTAATCATGCTCGGTTCTTTCAAGAATATCCATCTGAATTGGAGCCGAAAGGGTGGTGTACACTGCGCTGAACCCTGAAACACGAACCACAAGGTCGCTGTATTCATCAGGATTTTCCATGGCATTTTTCAATGTATCTCTTGAAATACAGTTAATCTGTACCTCCTGACCGCCCTGCATAAAATATACCTTAATAAGGTCACGGAGGGCGTTTCGCTTCGATTTATCATTGAACATATTTTTAGTGAGCTTGATGTTGTAAACTGTGCCGGTTGTGGCTTTGGTGTAATCTGCTTTGCTAACGGAAAGCATTGCCTGAGTGAGACCGTTTTTGTCCATTCCGCGCATGGGTGATGCGGCATCACTGAGAGGCACACCCGCCTTTCGTCCGTCGGGAGTTGCTCCCGTCTTTAAGCCTTCCCTTATGTTGCCGACATTTGAGGCTATTGACATGTAGAAGAAGCCGCCGTCATGGGTGCGCATGTCACGCCTTGCGTCGAAATGCCATTCCATAAACATTACTGCATATTTGTCGGCATAGTCATCGTTGTTGCCATATTTTGGTGCTTTCAAAAGTCTGGTGCGGATTTCATCATATCCCTCAAAGTTTTTAAGAAGAATTTCACGAAGCTCGGGAAGAGTCAGCAGTTTTTCCTCATAGACGATTTTTTCAATTGCAGCCAGACTGTCAGCAACCGTTGCGGCACCTGTTGCACCAAGACCAAAGACTGAGGGGTATTTGCATCCCCCTTCGCAAATGTCAAGACCTCTTTCAATGCAGGTTCTTGCAAAGCAGGAAAGATACGGCTGACGATCACGGTAGGAATTGCCCCGGGTTGCGTTCATGTTCACTTGCACGCAGTTTTCCTCAACATCGGCTTTTATCTGAGCTTTCAATGCTTCAAGAAGCTTATCCATTGTGTCAAATTCTTCAGCTTCGCCTGTTTTTGGCCCCATCTGTGCTCCTGTCAGGGCACATCTTCCGTTGTTGAGTGCATATTCAAGCTCTTTCGCTCCGTTGACACCTCCGTCATTCCAGGGAGGCTGAAGTCCCGGCAAAAAGTTTTCAATGCATCCGACCATTGCATAGTCGCGGCAATCTTCAATGTCGTAGCCCCATTGAGCGAGAGAAGCAATGTTTATTTCGTCATTCATAAGTGCAGGATAGCCAATGCCTGTGCCGATGGATTCAAGACAGGCATCCCAGAATCTGTCGCTTGCTACAGACGACACCCTTGCAGAAAGGTTTGGTCCGCAGATACCACAGTTTTTTACAGAATCAATAACAACAAAGGTCAGCTCATTTTCAGCCAGATTACCATTGCGGTCAACTCCGCCCACGCAGATGTTTACCACATCAACAGTGTTAAAGGTGCCGCTCCGTTTTTTGAAAATTTTCTGAAGCTCAGCCATTTTCATAATCATGCTTGAAAAGTAAACGACAGCATCATCACGGCTCATTATCCCATTTTTGATGTCCCGTTCAAAATAGGGATACAAAAACTGGTCAACTCTGCCAAGGGCCATTGCAACACGAAATTCGCAGTAAAAGCTTATGTGACACATCCACATAAGCTGAAGAGCTTCGCGGAAGCTCTCCGGCGGATTTTTTTCGAGACGAAAACAAATTTCAGCCTCGCTTTTTTTGCCCATTGAAAGAGCCTTTTCTCCATAGGAATGAAGCATTTTACCAAGACCATCAATGGATATTTTTGCCGCCTCCAGAAACAAAACTTTGTCATCGTCATGGGCAAATTTTGCCTTTGATGCTTCAATGTCTTCTGTTATTCCTCTGATGCCTCTTGAGAGAACATATTCGTAGTCGGGGGCATAGTGGCTTCCTTTTTCCCCCTCGTTAACTCCGTTTTTTCCAAAAAGATAGCGCATTCTTTTGGTGTGCTCAATAACAGGCTCCGGCAGACTTTCCACAAAAAGCCCCTTGTATGAGCCAAGAATCAGATCGTTTTCATACACATATTTTTCGTGTTTTTCAAACATGTAGGAAAGTGCCTTTGCCTTTGCAATCATTTCCGGTTCAAAGTAATGTTCCTTCAGACCTTCAACATACAAAGTGTCACAAACTGCCACAGTTCCGGGAATGGTGGTATTTTTTATTTCTTCTTTAAGCTTTGAAAATCGGTTCATACAAAAACCTTCTTTTTTTATTTTATTTTTACGACAACTATATCAATATCGGATTTTAACATTTATGACAGGATTAATGTTAAATAGGGGTTTTGCTGTGCTTTCCATTGAACAGAGCACACAGGTGTGCGAATGTGAAATGATGAAAGCGCACATGTCAAAACTTCCGACGAGGC
>JAZNUS010000167.1:0-6218 GCA_045592485.1 Clostridia bacterium
CTATCCCCTCATCCGTCAAGCAAGCTTGACACCTTCTCCACCAGGGAGAAGGCTCACACACTAGCGCAAAACAGAGCGATAAACCCCAATTTTAAAAAAACTATTGACAAATTTGCAATTATACTGTATTATATTCAATAGTACAGTTAATACACAAGGAGGTGCAATATGTTTCAGCTTGACTATAGCGACCACAGGCCCGTTTACGAACAAATCAAGGATAAGGTGAAGGAACTCATCATAAGCGGTGCTCTGAAGGAAAATGACAAAATCCCCTCGGTCAGGGAGCTGGCCGGCTTTCTTGCCATTAATCCCAACACAATTCAGAAGGCATACAGAGACCTTGAATCGGAAGGCTACATCTACTCTGTAAGGGCAAAGGGAAGCTTTGTGTCCCCAAGACAAAATGTTGTGCGCAAATGTGATACCGATGAATTTGTGTCAGAGTTTCACTCTCTTGTTGAAAAACTGAGGTTTCTCGGTGTCGAAAAAGAGCTTCTTGAAGAAATTATTGCAAAGAAATATGAAGAAAGGAATGATTTTTAATGATTACCGTAAAAGATGTTACCAAAAAATTTGACAGCATCCACGCCCTTGACGGTCTTGACATCAATGTTCAAAAAGGTTCGGTCTATGGACTCATTGGTCCTAACGGTGCCGGAAAAACGACCATTTTAAAAATTCTTTCCGGTGTATATAAAAAAGACAGCGGTACTGTCTGGGTTGACGGACAGGAGGTTTTTGAAAATCAGACCATAAAAGAGAAAATTGCTTTTGTAAGCGACGACCTGTTTTTCTTTACTACCTACACAATCAAGGACAGTGCAAAATATTACCGCGGCATCTATAAAAACTGGAGCGATGAAAGGTTTGAAGCCTTAGCCGAAATTTTTAAGATTGACCCGAACCGAAAGGTGAGAAGTCTTTCAAAGGGAATGCAAAAGCAGGTTGCCTTCTGGCTTTCCATAAGTGCCCAGCCCGACATTATGCTTCTCGACGAGCCTGTTGACGGACTTGACCCCGTTATGAGACGGAATGTGTGGAAGCTTATTTTGCAGGATGTTGCAGAAAGAGGCACAACCGTTCTTGTTTCAAGCCACAACCTCAGAGAGCTTGAAGATGTGTGTGACCATGTGGGAATTATGCATCGGGGAAAAATAATTCTCGAAAAAGCTCTCGACGATATCAAAGGACGCACCCACAAGCTTCAGGTTGCCTTTGACGGCGGAATACCCGAGGCTTTAAGCGAAAAGCTTTCACCCCTTCACACCGAAACCTATGGCAGTGTCAATATGATGATTGTAAAGGGTGATTCTGACGAAATCAAGAATGCCGTGAGAGAATTTTCTCCTCTCATTTGTGATATTCTGCCTTTAACCCTTGAAGAAATATTTATATACGAGTTAGGAGGACTGGGCTATGAGTTTGAAAACATCATTCTTTAATAAAAGCATAATAAAATCGGACATTCGCCGTTTCTGGTGGATAAGCGCACTGCACACTGTTTTGCTGTTTCTATTCGGAGTTTTTACATTTGTAAACAGCTTTCACTACCTACCGGAGGAAACCGCAGCAAATTACACCCAGTCACATCTTTTTAATTATTCCTTTGCATTTTGGTTTTTCGGAATTGTTTCACCTGTGATTGTGGGAGTGTTCCTGTTTTCCTATCTTCATTCGGGAAAAATGTCGGCTTTTGCTCACAGCATACCGGTTCTAAGAAGAACCCACTATGTAAGCCACCTTATTTCAGGAATTTTCCTGTCACTTACTCCCACCGTTATAAATGCTCTGATTCTTGTTGCAATGAGAACCTCACCCGATATTGGCGAAGCCTTTAAAATATCTCACCTTGCGTGTATTGTTTTGGGTTCGTTTATCTACAGCATTGTTGCACTCACGGGCAGTGTGTTTGTTTCAACATTTGTTGCAAACTCCGTTGCAGCACTGATTTTCACATTTATTTTCGGTGCTCTGCCGATTGTTGCAGAGGTTTTCTGGAGGTTTTTTATTTCAACACTGCTCTTTGGCTTCGCAAATTCAACCGACAATCTGTTCTTCCAATTTTTATACATTGCCCCTGAAAATCTTCTTAAGGGAAGCAGTATTGCAATATACCTTGTTCTTGCTTTAATTTTCATTTTTGCAGGATATTTTCTGTATCGCAAAAGAGCGTTGGAAATTAATGCAGAAATCGTGGCATTTTCATCTCTTCGTCCGGTGTTTATATACGGTGCAGCCATCGCAGGGGGATGCTTCGGCTTTTCCTATCTCCACGAAATGAGCGATGTAACCTCCGCCCTTGCACTCATTCCCTTTGGAATACTCGGAATTATAATTGCAGCAATGATTGTCAAAAAGAGCTTCAGGGTTTTCAGGGCAGTGATTAAGCCTCTTGTTGCCTATGTTCTTGTGGTAGTCGGAATTTTTGTTGTAACAGAGTTTGACCTCACGGGCTTTGAAACACGCATTCCAAATCCCGACAGTGTTGACAGTGTTACTTTTGATATGTCGGTAAACCGACACTACGGAAGATATTACAGTGTGGACGGCGAGCTCATTAATCCAACCGATGACTTTGAGCCGGTTCTCACAGATGAAAAAGATATTTTGAATGTGACAGAGTTTCACAAATCCCTTGTGGATAACAGAAGTCAGTTTTTTGACGATACACTGAGGCTGACATATCATCTGAAAAACGGAAAGACACTTATGAGAGAATATCCCGTAAATTACGACCGTCACCGACAGTACCTTGAACCGATAGTTGAGTCTGATATCATAAGAAGTACATACTTCCCTGTTCTGAGAAATGATAATCGGAAAATTCTTTCGTTCAGGGCTGAATATCCCAATGTGTCTGACATAAAAAATGCATACACAGGATACGCTTCACCTGATAACACAGTCACCATATCAGATCCGGAGGATATTGCAAAAATAGCCGATGCACTAAAGACCGACCTGAAAAATGCAGACTATCCGGAATTTGTTTACCGCTCAAGTGACAATGTCATATGCTATCTGAGTGTAAACTTTACAATGCCCTTTGTCTATGAAGACCAAAGCCCTGTTCCCGAAGTCCAGCTTCCCAATCAGCACGAATTATACTATATACGAAGCTCCTACACAAACACACTTAATGCCCTTGAGCTTTTTATGCAAAGTAATTTGGCGGTTCAGTAATGAAAAATGCCTGAAATCCACACCGGATTTTCAGGCATTTTCTTTATTTATTCTGTTATTATAAAAAGATTTCCGTGAGCAGTGCCGTAATAGCACTCATCTCCTCTGAAATCAATCATTTCAGGTTCGGAGTCTATACCCTCTTTTGCAAAATCAAGATAACCCACCTGCTTTTGAAGCTTGGTGTCGATGACTCTGAGCACAGGGATTTTTCCTGATTTCACACTGAATCCCTCAACGGAATATACCTTTCCGTCGTGGAATGCTGCACCCTGAATGTAGTTATGGTAATCGCAATCAAAATATGTTTTAACATCATCTGCTCCGAGAACAACCCTGTTTACTCCATAGGTTTCATCGTAGCTTCCCTGAGAAAGCTTGGGCATATCAAAGGAAAAATAACGGGTTTTCCGGGCTTCGTCTCTCATTGTAAATGCCCAGTAGGTGTCGGTTTCGGTGTCGATAACAAAGTTTCCGTAAGGTCTGACATCTTCTGCATTTTCCGAGCACCAGAGCTTTGAGTCATTGGTGAATCCGATTTCTATAATCTGAACAAGCTGAGATGAAAATCTGTCCTCTGCCCTTGTTATGCGATAGGCAAGACACACTCCGAGCATTCTGTCTTCTGCCTTTGCATAATTATTGTACATATTGGCATAAAGAACCGGAAATTCGTCACCGTCACTGAAATATTCATTCCCGAAAACAACACTGTTACAGTGTGGAACAATGATGTCCGATTTGTCGAGAAAAAAAGCTGCAACTCGTTCAAGGCTTCCCCCGGGATTTGCATCGGCAACGGAAAGGTCATAAACCCTGCATTCGCCATTGGTGTTTAGAGAAAAAAACAAATCTCCGAAAATTGCTCCGTCCTGAAATCCGTGTGCGTAATCTGATGTGCGGGTGATTTTCATAACTGCCTCCATATAGTCCTGATGATATTATTTTGGCAAATTATATCAAATAGTAGCTTTTTTGTCAATATTACTATTCGAAGTCATACCATTTATTGCTCAAAAATTCGGTGTCTCCTCTTTTTTCAACGGGAATCGAAATTCCGTAGCCTTCATTTTTTGAGGTGAAGCTGTCAAAATTACGGTGCATAAACCAAAGCTCACCGCTTTGGTCATCTGCCTGAGATATTGCACCCAAATCCTTTTCCGTAAATCGGGGATTTGTTACCTCAAGAACACTATAGTGCCAAACCATACGCATAAGCCGCACATTATTGCGTGCTTCCGGCGTTTCAGCACTGTCAAGAGCCTTTTCATAAAGACCGTATATTTTATCGGTGTCAATGTTTTCTATCAGATAGCGTGAAATCCGATGAATACCCTCCTGTCCGTCGGCGATTTTTTCGCCCTCACAAATAATCTGTCCGATATATTTTCCACCTTTTCCAAAAATGCGGCAAAAGCTTTCAAGATTGTTTTCAAAAGAAAGGGTTGTGTCGTAGGCAGTTCTGCCGTATGCATAGAAATTGAAAATATTATTCCACACATTGTAGCATTCTATCTGAGTTCCAAGACCGTCAATGCCAAGGTTTACAAACCTTTGACACACACTTTGAAATTCATCGGCAACCGGAGTCCATCTTTGTTTTGACGAATAGATTCCCATAAGGTAGTCATAGTACACTACCCTCGCACCGCTGTTTTTCCACAACAGGGCATTGTTTTCGAAATCAGAATTTTCAAAACAGCTTCCGTCGGGCTTGCCGGCTTTTCTGAGACTGTCGTGCCACACAGCCTCATTTACAACAACACAGTCCGAAAGCTTTTCTCCGTCACAATCCAACAAATCAAGATATGCTATGCGGTCAATTTTGAGATTTGGTTTAACCCCGGAAACCTTTTTTGCCACTTTATTTGCAAAATAGGAATAGTTGGAGCTTTTAGAATGTTTTTTGCATTTTTCACACACACATTGCTCGTGCTTGCCGTCGTGGGGCCACAAGGATATTATATCTACCTGAGGGTTTTCGTCTGACCAGGTGATAATATTTTTTGCAATTTCCTCAATAAGTTCCTCGTTTCTCATGCAAAGCACAAGCTGACCGGAATAGTCTCCGTCCTTCACCTCATAGCGGCTTCCGTCTTCGAGAAGTCTGTAAAACTCAGGGTTGGTTTCGGCATAGCGGTTTTTAAAATATTTGTTTCCGTAGAGCGGAAGGAGCATATTAAAAGACTGATGATGACCAACGGATAATAGAATACCTCTTTTTTCACATTCCTCCAAAGCTCCGTTTTCTTTGAACTGTTCATACACTCCCCACCATGTAAGAATGCGGTTATATCTGTTTTTTGCAAGCCAGCTTATGAATGGAGTGTTAAGCTTATGATTGGCATCGCCCACCCATGTGCTGTACTGCACAATAGCTGTTCTGTAGCCCACATCTGCCATTGACTTGACATATTCTGTTCCATCCGAAATTGTGATATCAGACATTTCCGGAACATATTCTCCGGCATCGACACCGGATTTTGAATATGCTGAGAGACTGCAACCCAAAAATCTTTCAAGAAATTCATACACTGCATAAACCGTGCCCCGTTCCTGTTCGTTTTCGTTTTTGGAGCTTCCGGCAAGAAGCAATGCATTTTCGGTCGCTTTAATCATAAAGCCTTCGGGACCGTGGACAGCCAAGTCAAAATCAGCCTGACTGATGACTTTTTCGGCTTCAGGATTCCTTGATGGTTCTCCGATGATTACAAGATTTTCAGATGCTTCGCCTTGTGAAATGTCTGCACCTGCAATCTTCTTTATATATGAGCAAAGCTCCTGCGATGCAAAAATTTCTCTCGGTGTGGGATTGTCGGGAAGAACAATTCTGCATAGGGGTTTTTGATTTTTTACTATAATCATATTATCACCTGAAGTTTTCAAATTGGAATTTAGCCTTAGCAACCAACACTAAAGGCGGTTTTAAAATATAAATTTCGCCTCACCCATCGTTAAAATACTCGGAAATATTAACATATTCCCTGCGTTTTTGCCTTGATTGAGACAAAATTTATTATTTTAAAACTCCT
>JAZNUS010000168.1:0-24545 GCA_045592485.1 Clostridia bacterium
TTGAGTTTTTCGCCGTCGGTGTGTTTGCGATACACATTTTATCGCAGTGACAGTCAATGGTGACGGATAATCTGCAATACTATCTGTTTAGAGTGTTCAAAAATTAGTGAAAAATTTGCCAACTTTTACTTGACACTAACACACCGTTTTAGTTGATGGACAAATTACAAATAATGTGATATAATGAGTTAGATTTAACGACCAACACTAAGGCCGCACTCTAAACCGAAACGGGGATTTTTGAAATGAAAATTGCAATTTGCGATGACGAAACAAAATGCCTTGAAAAAGCAAGAATGCTTACCGAAAAATACATTCTTTCAAAAGACGGAAAGAAGATTTCCTTTGATGATTTTACCCATCCCGAAGATCTTATTTCCGCCTGCGAAAAAAACGGTGGCTACGATATTTACATACTTGATATTGTCATGCCCGATATAAATGGCATTGAGCTTGGTGAAACACTCAGAAATATGGGCTTTGACGGAAAAATTATATACCTTACATCGAGTGAGGAATATTCCCTTGATGCTTTCAGAGTAAAAGCCTTTGACTATCTGATAAAGCCCATAAATGAAACCTCTTTTTTCAAAGCTCTTGACGAGGTAATGGCTCAAATTTCTCAAAAGCAGGACAGGTTTACTGTTGTTAAAACCAAGGACAGAAGCATCAGAATAAATTTTGACAGTATTTTATTTGCCGAGCTTTCCAAAAGAAGCATATATTATTATCTTACAGACGGAAGAGTCCTGCAAAGCGTAACCCTTCGCACAACATTTCCGGAGGCAATGACAGAACTCACATCCGACAACCGGTTTTCTTTGTGTGGGCAGAGTATGCTTGTAAATCTTGATTATATTACTGAAATAGAAAATGACGGGATTGTTTTCAAAAATAATAAAAAGGCACACCTGGGAGAAAAAAACTGCAGAAAACTCCGGAGTATCTGGTCTTCATACTTGTTTGAACTGGAGGGATAAATTTGACAATATTAAGAGACATATCAATAATGTGGTCTATGATTCACACACTTATTTTGTTTTTGATTCTTTTTGAATCACGGTATTGCGCAAAAAAAACAATTATAATTACATTAGCCACAATGATACCGCTGATTATTGTGAACCTCCTGCTTTTTGTGACTTTCGGATTTGAAACCTACGGAACTCTGATGCTCATCACACTCTCTTTACCAAGCTGTGTTATATTCTGGTTTCTGGCAAAAAACAGAGACGGAAGATTTTTCTTTACTTTTTGCATGACAGACACCATTATACTTGAACTGGTCTACATAACAAATATATTAAATCACTATATTACACCTGATTCATTTCTTGTTATGTTCTTCATAAGACTTACAGTATGTCCCCTTATTCTTTTTTTCGTATGGAAAAAGCTGCGTCCCATCTACATTGAACTGCAAAGACAAATCCCCGATGGTTGGGGAATATTTGCAATTATTGGTTTCTTATTCTACATTGCAATAACACTTCTTATGACTTATCCTGAAAGCATTATTCAACGACCGCAGTATTTGCCCGTCCTCACCATTTTATTCATCCTGATGCCGGTTATTTATATTAATATCATTACAACACTTAACCGTCAACAGACATATTACATGAAAGATGAGCAGGAAAAAATAATGAATCTGCAGGTTCACAATGTAATTGCAAGGGTTGAGGAACTGGGAGAAGCAAATGAGGCATTTCGCAAGGAACGCCACGATTTCCGCCACAAATTAAAAGCTATTGCAAGTCTGGTGGAAACAAAGCAATATGATGAGCTTGCAGAAATCGTAAAAGATTACGAAAATGATATTGTTAAAACTCAGGCTGTAAGATATGCAAAAAGTGCCATTATAGATGCCGTTCTCTCGGTATATATCGGAAAAGCAAAATCTCTTGGTATTGAACTGAAGCTTGGGTTTGCATTTCCGGAAAAATTTAATGTGTCGGAAAGCGAGCTTGCCACAGCACTTGCAAATGCCATTGAAAATGCAATCAATGCCTGCGAAAAGCTTCCACAGGAAAAAAGACAAATTGAAATTAAAGTCCTTTCCAATCCCCAGTTTATAATTATGGTAAGAAACAGCTTTGACGGAATTGCCGAATTTGACGAAAACGGCATTCCTCTGAATCACTCAGACGGACACGGTCTGGGTTCGCGATCGATTGCTGCCTTTTGCAAAAAATCAGGAGGTTACTATGAATTCAGTGCAAAAGACAATGTGTTTACATTGTTTATGCATTTAAAATAGGTTTATTATTAATTTAAAGCAAAAATAGCTGTTTTAAATTGTCGAAACAATTTAAAACAGCTATTCCTTGTTTGTCACTCAATTATTTTTATAATCGGCACATCTTGCACAAACATAAAGGTAATCTGCAAGACGATTCAAATATTTTTGTGCATTTGAATCAAGGCGATGAAACCGAAGTGCACGGCAAAACGCCCTTTCAGCTCTTCTGGCAACTGCTCTTGCAACATCAAGCCTTGCGGAAAGCTCACAGCCACCGTAGAGAACAAAGCCTTTTGACCGTTCAAATCCGTTTTCCATTTCGTCGATTTTGCTTTCAAGAAATCTTACATCGTCGCCTGACAATGAATACTGGCTTGAAGCATTTGAAGCAACCGATGCCATAAGCTTGATAAGCGTAGATTGAATTGCGGAAATATCCTCTTTAAAGGAAGAATCCGCCACCACTTTTGCAAGCCCGAGATGGGAGCTTAATTCATCAATGGAGCCCAGCAATTCAATGCGGTCGTCGGTTTTTGAAACTCTTGAATTGTTAAGGAGAGAGGTGTAGCCACCATCTCCGGTCATAGTATATATTTTCATAAAAATTCCTCTTTTTTGAGAAAATTAATTTTATCTTGGATAATACCAAAAATTCCTATTTAAATCATTTGTTACTTTAGGGGCATTTTCTTTATAACTCTCGCACTGTTTGCTCCTGCTCTGCGACAGTCATCAAGAGTCGGGCAGGTGTATGACTCCACATTTTTCTCTTTTGAAACGCCTTTTATCGTCAATGCAACCTTATCGGCAAATACACCTATTCCTGAACCCATCATAGATTCGTTTGCCGCATCATATGCAAGAAGCGAAGCATCGGATAAATCTTTTTCGAAAACTTCGTAAAAAACGCCTTCCTCTTCAATGCCTGCGCATATTTGTTTCACATATTCAGAATTTGCACGCTTTGTGTATATAAAAATTGACGGTCTTTGAGCAATCATTTCATCTCTCCTACATATGAAAGCACAAGTCCTGTTGCAACTGCATTCCTCGGGCCCTCGCATCCTCTGATATTGCCTCTGCCGCACACAATGCGGTAGTTTGCAAACTCTTCGAGAAGCATTTCGGGGATTTCAAAATCTTCGGCAGAGCCTCCGACCAATACAACATTTGAAATGTTTTTGAGGTTATTGTCAGGAGCAACGCTCTTTAGCGCCCTGAATGCGTTGGTAACAAAGACTTTCCGTTTGGCATCACGGCGTACCTGAGCTATTTTTTCCATGGGAATGTCTTTTTCAATCCGGATAAGTCCGTTTTCAGAAAGTAAAACTACCCTGCCGAAAAATCTCGGGTCGATGGACTCTTCAACAAATGTCATCTGACCATTTTCCATTCTCATATGAAAAAGGCTTTCAACCTTTGCAAGAGGATAGCGTTTTATCTGCTCTGCAATGTGGCGGTCTTCAAGTCCGAGTTCTGTTTGAATGAGCATAGAAACAAGCTCGCCTGCACCGGAGTGATGTACTGTTGCTATGGAGCCATTTTCAGCAATAACTGCCGCATCGGTTGAACCGCCTCCCATGTCAAGAATTGCAAGGGGAAGCTTTGTTCCGGGAGTGGTAACTGCTCCGAGGCTCGCCATCACAGCTTCAACTCCTGCAACAACAACATCGGTATTTAAATTTTCTTTAAGCTTTGAAGCTATTTTTTCCATTGGAAGCTGTTGGGTTTTTACCATGGCGGCAATCCCCACTGCTTTTTCAAGACAGGTTTCGCCTGCAAGTGCTCCTGAAATTTTTACAGGAGCTAAAGTATCTACTGCGAGAATATCGGTAATGTGAATATCCTCTTTAGCTTCACCCGTAAGCTCACTCATGCTGAGTCTTATGCGTGAAAGCATATTTCCCACATTTGTGTCGTCCTGTCCTGTTATATCATAAATCTCTCCTGCGCCGGCAACCGTTTTCATAATTTTTTCGGCACCTTCATCAAGGTTGATTGAAGCATCACTTTGAGCCTTCAGATATATTTCTCCTGCCGGCAAAACATTTTCTTTTATATTGCCTGACGGAGTTTTGATAACCACTGCGCTGCGCTTACCAACAAGACTTTTGGCAATGGGAGTTATCTTTTTTGTTTGCTCGGCATCGAGACCTAAAAGAGTTGCTATTCCATAAGGGTTTGAAAGCATACGAATGCTTTGACCCTCAAGAGCAACCTCAATGGCGGCAACTTCGCCGTCGGGAACCTTTTCTATATGCTCCACCTCATCGATTACCGGTATTTTTTGTGTGAGACGGTTATACACCAGAACCGCTTCATCAGCCTGAAGAATGACACCCTCAATGGTGAGCATTTCGCTGACACGGTTTATGACAGATGCAACATCCTCATAAGAATATGCAGAAGGAACAGTCAATATGTAGGGAACATTCTGCTTTGCACGAACAAGATTTCTGAAGCTGATAAGCTCACCCACCGCCTGACCTGCACCTGCAGGTGTTGATGGGTTGTGACCTATCATTGACGAATCGGTGATCACTGTTTCAGTGAGAGTTTCCATTGCTGTGTCACCAATAACCGGTGCAGCTTCGTTAAGTCTTATGAGAGAAATATCGGAAACATCTCTGCCGATTTTTGCCATTGAATCTTTTAAAGCACTCTCAATGCCATGAACATTTGCAACCGTACCTTTGGTTCCGGTTGTGGGACATGAAGCACTTGAAAGGAAACTGATATCCCCTGAGGAATCAATTTCGCCAATGCAAACTTCGGTTGTTGAATTGCCAATATCTACTCCTGCGACTAACATCAAAGCAGAACTCCTCTTTTCTCATAAACTTCGGCAGCTTCCATAACTAGTCTTGCACAGTTTTTTGCATCATAGTTATCAAGAAGCTCTTTTGCCATTGTAACAAGCTCCAGTTTTGTTGAGCGGTTTGGTCTTAGCTTGTCATACATGCGAAGTATGACTTCGTCAGGAACATCAACAAGCTCTGCAGCTCTTGCAAAATTAAGCTCCATAGGTGCGCTTCCTGCTTCTTTTGCAATCTGACCCTGAGCATTTAAAGTTTCTTTTGAAATTTTAATGTCATCGGAGCTTATGTGATTTTTCTTAACTTCATCTAAAGTAATATCCGTAAGGCGTTTGCCTGTTTTGGATGTAATTTTGTCTTTTTCATATTCGCCTAATGGGTAACGCATTTATTATTCCTCCCATTCTATGATTCCCAATTCGGGATCAAGCTGTTCTGTTTCTGCAATATGCATAATTGCCGCCTTAACCTGATATTTCGGGCGTGTCATAGGGTCGTTGGTGCAAGGAATTGGAACAACCTGCTCACCCTTGACATATTTTGCAGCATTCTGACCGATTTTGCGGTAAGTATCAAGGTCCATGAGAGGAGCCTGAGGGAAAAGTTCCAGATTTGAGAGGGGATAAAGGTCTTTCTGATGAATGACAGTTGTTCCTTTGGACTGGATTCCCACTCCTATTCCCGAACCGGAAAGCTTTGCGGCCTCCAACGCCATGAAGCAAACATCGGAAGTGTCGAGGATTTTTACAACCCTTGGCACCATGCCCTCTTCTTCAATTCCGGCTTTCACATTCTTAATTACATCACCGAGAGGGATTCCGTTAATTGTTTTTTTGATTTCCCTTTGAAATGCCGCACCAACTCCTATTACAACTTCTTTGGGATCTGTTCCTTTTTTTGCTTTCGGATAGTCGGCATAGGAAGTTTTCTTTTCGTTTATACGGTCTTTACCGGCAAGAGTATTTTTTACCCCTGAAGGCTTTTTTTGAGGAGCATCGGTGTTTAACTGACGCATAACCTCTTCTGTAATTTTTCTGATTAATTCTTCATTTATCTGCATGACAACCTCCTAAATATCCTTAGGATCGATAATGTGTGGAATATTCTTGATTTCTTCCCAGCGTTCTCCTTCAACACGGTAACCTGTTCCGGGGCCCATATAATCGTTGGGAGTGTTGACTCCGGAAAGAACATTGAAGTTTCGGTCAAGTATTGCAGAGGTTTGCATATAGTCACCAACAACCCTCTGTTTCAGCATTGAAAGAACGCTTTCTGCAACATCTTCATAGCCTGTTTCAGCCAAAGCCTTGACTATATCTACACCGGTGATGTTTCGTTTTAAAACATCTTCGGCACTCATAAGGTCAGCAGTAACATCACGGGAAAGAGTGTCCTTACTTCCGTGAGCATAGGTAACTGCTTCAACCTGTTCATCAGACACAGGCGTAAGACCGAGATGTTTAAACACTGCCTGAACAGCCTTCGCCGCTTTGTTTCTTACGCTTATGACTTCTTCTTCGGTAACGGGGCGAAGTCCTCCATCTACCTGCATATCTCTCTGAAGAACATTGTAATCGTCAAAATCTTCCGCATCAAAGTTTGAACCGGCAAACATATTATCGTAGTTAGGTTCTGCGGCATAGCCGGAGAAAATAAAGTCGGTTCCGGGAAGGAACTGAAGCATTGTGCGGGCAGTACGCCTCATGTCAGAATTTGAGAAGCTTTGATCATTTGAAGATGCAACTTCAAGACCCAGAAGCGCTGCAACAAGGTTTTCGCTCATAACTTCCCTGATGCCGCCGGGAACTGAACCGGGAATACCAATACAGCTTACGGAGCCGTTCTGAATACCCTGGCTTCCTGCACCTTTTGTAACATAGAGACAGCGACATTCCAGATAAAGCATTGATTTCTTTTCACTGTAGCCCATTAAAACCTCTGAGCCAGCTCCCGATGTAAAGCGAACCTTGAGACCGCGTGAAGCATAGGCTGAGTTAAGGAATGCTTTGGAATAAGGAGTGTCATCACCATCTACAAAAACCTTTTCTGTTCCGTACACCGAAAGAGTTTCGGCATAGGTTGTGAGCCCTCTGATTCCAAGCTCAAGCTCTGTTGCTTCTTCGGCAGAGCACTGAGTAAGCACACCGGGGCGACCAATCTGAGATCCTATGAGCAATGCTATTGCACTGAGAGGCGCATATCTTGCAACGCCCATTGTGGTTTCTTCTTCGGCAAATCCACGGAGCGCTCCTTCTGCAGCATCAGCTGCAAGCTGAACAGGATCGTCTTTGAGGTTGGTGATGTGAGCCTGATTCCCGGGCATTTTTCTTGCACGAATTTTCTGCATACCCATCATAAGCTCAACGACATTGAGATGATTCATCACCTCTGTCATTTTTGCAGGGGTTATTCCCGCAATGAGATCTACTATCTCTTTTCGGGAAACATTTATATCTACAATCATTCTGGCAATGTCAAGAGATGAAACTGCCATGGATTTTTCACATTTTTCGATGTCGATGGCATAATCGGCAATAAACTGGTCGATGAAGTCAAAATCCTCTCTTGACTTGCCGTCAAGCTCGACAATTACACCGTTTTCCACTTTAACAGAAGGCTTGGGATCATAGGGACTGCTCATTGCCACAAATCCCATCTCAGGCCATTCGTGTATGTATCCGTCTAAATTCACCGGTCTTTTATCCAGTGCTTCAATTCGTTTTGATCTTTTCATGTTACGGCACCTCTTGTGATTCGACTGTGTGCAAATGCCGACTAACCGACACTTACACAACATACTATTTACTATCGTATATTATAATAGCACATAACAAAGAAAATATCAAGTCTTTTTTGTATTTTTATTTGTGTTTTGAGCAAAAAAGTCACAAAAACAAAGATTTTTTTGTTAATTTCAAAACAAAAAGCACACACAAACCAACAAAAAGGCAAGAATTGTCTGCCCCGAATTTCTCAAATTATTATTGACGCAAATCAAAAATCAAAACCTCCATATAACAAAAGCCTCAGATTTCCATATTTACAAATCTGAGGCTTTTATTGCCAAATTATTCTTTTTACAATCTGCTGTTATATTTTACTGATTATTCAAAAAGACATTCCATGGATATGCATCAGGAAAAGCAGATTCAACACTGATAACCTCACCCGTCGCCGGCAATGGGAAAGAAAGTCCGCAACACCAAAGAGAAACTGAGCACCGGTTATCTTTACTGCCATATTTGCCATCACCGCAAAGAGGCATTTTTCTCGAGGAAAACTGAACCCTGATCTGATGGGTTCTGCCTGTGTGAAGCTTTATTTTCACCAGAGTGAGAGGCTTATGAAAGTGTCGCACAGTTTCAACAACCTCATATTCAAGAGAGGCTTTCTTCACACCTTTTCTCTCTCTTTTAACCACAAAGCTTTTATTTTTTGAAGAATCCTTGAAAAGCAAATCTTCAAAAATTCCCGTCGATTCCGAAGGCTCCCCTTCAACAACCGCCATGTAGCTTTTGTCAATTTGCCGATTTGCCGAAAGAGTGTTAAGCTTTGATGCCATAGAGGGAGTTTTGGCAAGAAGAAGAGTACCGCCGACTGCCGTGTCCAGGCGATTGATTACAGCGCCGTAACCGTACTTCATTTTAACAAAATCCTCAACTCCGCTTCCATCGGGTGCATGCTGTGAAATAACACCCACCGGTTTTTCACACACTATTATTTCATTATCTTCATAAAGAATCTTCATTTTCGTCTCCGGTTATTTCATTTTTGAATCTTCAAGCAGTTTTTGCCGTATTTACAAAGATGCGATATGGGGCATTGCAAGCAAGCCGGTTTTTGTGCTCTGCACACTGCCCTGCCATGATAAACAAGCTGATGGCAGAACTTTGTCTGAAATTCATCCGGAACAATCTTCTTAAGTGCAAACTCAATTTTTACCGGATCCTTTTCATCCACAAGCCCGATTCTGTTTGTCAGCCTGATAGCATGGGTATCAATAACAAGACCGGGAATGCCATATACATCGCCCAGAATAAGATTGGCAGTTTTTCTTCCAACCCCTGCAAGAGAAAGAAGCTCTTCCATTGAAGAAGGAACCTTGCCGGAAAACACTTCACATATTCTTTTAGATGAAGCAATGATATTCTTTGCCTTGGTTTTGTAAAAACCGCAGGAACGGATAAGTTCACTGAGTTCTTCCTCGTTGGCATCGGCAAAGTCATAGACAGACGGATAACGCTTAAAGAGTGCCGGTGTCACAAGATTCACCCTCGCATCGGTACACTGTGCCGAAAGCTGAACAGCAACAAGGAGCTGATGGGGAGTCTCGAAATCAAGAGAACACTTTGCATCACTGTATACATCTGAAAAAATCTTTTCAATCTCTGTAACTTTATCTTTTTTTGTCATTTTGTACTACCTGTAAAAATCAAAATATAATTTTACTTTTCCTTTATACCAAGCTTCACATCAATTTTTGGCAGTTCCACATATTCTATGGTGTTGGAAAGCGGTGCCGCCTCGATATTTTTCAAAACTGTTTCCGAATATATTCCGGACACATCGATTGGCTCTGTGTACACTGTCCGTTCAGAATTAAGATAGCTTTCCAATGCAGCTGCAGTACCCTTGAGCTTCGCTCTGATTCGTATGCCGCCATCCTTTGTAAGCTTTGCTACATCACCAACAGCTGACATAGAAATTGCAGTGCCTGATGCATTCTCTTTGATTTCATCTTTATATTTTGGCATAAGTATCAAAGAAACTTCTCTGGTTGTATATATTTCAAAAGACACCTTGGCATATTCAAAGCTTTTACTGAATTTTGACGATTCAACAACCTCGTCATATTCATTTTTAAATATAAGTTCAAGGCTTTTTTCGGAGTCGGTCATCTCCAGCAAGGAATAGTCGAGGACGATCTCTGCATGATCAATTCTATCAATAACAGAATCCGGTCCGGTTATTTTAACTGTTGATATGCCGGATTCCATGTTTTCCATAACATATCCCCGTTCAAGACTTCCCTGAGTCTTAAGTACAACATCGACAGTTTTCTGACCGATGCTCTCAACAGTGAATTTGAAATTCTGAGGAGTTATTGACAATATTTCCACTCCGGGTTTGTCTATTTCCACCACCGGTCTGATATTATAGCTTCCGGCTTTATTAACGGTTATCATATCAACAGTGCATATTACATCTTCGGCATCAATTGAAGAAACGGAATTTCTTTTTCCGCGTATGCGTATATCAACCACCATACCACCGGTAAGAAGCTTTTTGTTTTGACCGCTTATTTCAAGACTTCCGTCAGAAAAAAGATCACTCTTATTCACACATACAACCTTTACGCCTTTAACAACAGTTTCGTATATGGGATTAACCTCATAGGTTACATACATCCACAGAAGAATTGCAATTACAATTGAGATAATAAGATAAAATGTGTTTGATTTCATAAAGCTTCTCATTTTTTCTTGCCTCCCCGCTGATGTTTTTTGATTTTTTTGTAAGTATCTGACGGTTTGTCACTTTCAAGAATGTCATTAATTCTGTTTTTCAGAGACAGCGTAGTAAACTCACGCTCAATGCTTCCGTTCATTGCCATTGAAATTATTCCGGTTTCCTCGGAAACAACAAGTGCAATACAGTCTGCCACCTCTGATATACCTATTGCAGCTCTGTGCCTTGTTCCCATTTCCTTGGAAAAGCTATTGTTCTGAGTAAGCGGAAGAAAACATGCTGCGGCTTTAATGCGATTGTCACCAATTATGACTGCACCGTCATGAAGAGGTGTGTTCGGAACAAAAATATTAACAAGAAGACCGTGGGATATGGCAGAATCAATGATTGTGCCGCTTGACATTACATCGCCAAGCTTAGTCTTGCGCTCTATAATTATAAGAGCTCCGGTTTTAGTAGCTGAAAGCTTTGACACTGCCGCACAAATTTCCTCGATGTCATTCTCAACCTCATCTTCATCGTTGATTTTCAAAAATTTGGTCAGCGATGTTGTACCAACCTTTTCAAGAGCACGCCTGAGCTCGGGCTGAAACATAATCAAAATCGCAATAAGTCCTATCTGAAGAGTATTTTCAAGAATAAAGTTTACGGTGTTGAGCCTGAGAAGGCCTGAAACATACATAAAAGCCACAAGAACAACTATACCTTTTATGAGTTGTGATGCTCTTGTTTCTCTGATAAGATTGATTCCTTTATAAATCACAAAGGCAACAATCGCCACATCAATAAAATCACTTATTCTGAGCAGGCTTAAGTTATCGAAAAGTACTGAAAAGAATTCACCCATTATGTATCACCTCTGTCTTTTGATTTTCCGGCAAAATTGTCTCTCATAATTTCATAGAGCATAACCGTAAGTGCAGTTGCTACATTGAGAGACTCTGCCCTTCCGAGCATCGGAATTTTTATTTTGAAATCACACATTTTGGCAATATCATCGCATATTCCGTTGGCTTCGTTGCCCATTACAAGAAGTGTCTTATCTGTGTAATCCACATTACAGCTCAGTGCATCGCCGTCGGGGAAAGTGCCAAAAACTGTATAACCAAAGGATTTGAACCGTGCTATCGTTTCAGTGCTGTCTGTATCAATAAAATGCGGCACATTCATTATGCTTGCCATTGTCGAGCGGACAACCTTGGGATTAAAAATGTCAACGCAACCCCTGGATATGACTATTGCATCAGCTCCAAGAGCATCACAGGAACGGATTATTGTACCCATATTACCGGGGTCCTGAACAGAATCGAGATAAACAACCTTTGAATATGCAGACATATCCATATCATCGACTGCAGGCAGATTAAAATTAATAACCGCCATAATTCCCTGAGATGTAACTGTGAGCTTTAGTGAATCAAAAAGTTTTTTTGAAAGCTCATAGGTTTTAATATTGCGCGTATCAAAATCGGGAACATAACCTTCTTCCCAGAAAATCCAGGCAACATCGGCACCGTTTGATATAGCATCACAGACAGCCCTCTTGCCCTCGGCTATGTACTGTCCGGCTTTTGTGCGTCCGTTTTTAGTCTGAAGCTTTTTTATTTGCTTGTATATTGAATTATCAGAGCTTTGAATCAGAATAGCCATGATTTCTCCTTCTAAAATTAACAAGATTATCTCATTATTATATATTATACTACAAAACCATTCTGAGCACAAGAGTTATTTTGGCAGGATTAATGTATTTTTTTGGCAGAGATGAGAAAAATATTAAAAACCAATACAATTTAAGGAGAATCGGAAATGGGATATATATTTGCACTAATTGCAGGCGCCGCAATGAGCTTTCAGGGGGTTATGAATACAAGACTCGGTGACAAAGTGGGTCTGTTTGCTTCAAACGCATATGTTCAGGGAACTGCATTTGTTTTGTCGCTTATTGCTCTTATATTTGCAAAAAACATTAATCTTCGAGGGTTTGCAGAAGTGAATAAGCTTTATCTTCTTGGCGGAGTACTAGGTCTTGTAATCACGGTTACGGTCATGCTGTCCATAAAAAATCTGAGTCCTGTTATTGCAATATCAGTGATTCTTGTATCACAGCTGGTTTGTGCCGCACTCATTGATGCTTTCGGAATTATGGACAGTGAAAAAATTGTTTTCGGGTGGAACAAATATCTGGGGGTTGCCCTTATGATTGGCGGAATAATTCTTTTTAAATGGAAGCTATAATCAGAAATAAAAATTACACACAATAACGCTGACTGCCATGCTGAAAGCATCGGCACAGAGCGCACATTTCAGCGTATGACGAATATTCTTTGTTCCGGATGCGGCAAAGTATACTGCGGTAGTATAAAAAGTTGTTTCTGTGGAACCCATCATAACAGAAACAATTCTCCCCTCGGGAGAATCAGGTCCGAACCGGCTGAAAATGTCCTCAGCAAATGCAAGGGAACCACTTCCTGACACAGGTCTCAGAATAGCAAAAGGAACAAGCTCAGAGGGAAAACGAAGCCAATTTGCAATCGGGGAAACAATATCGGTCAGCAAATCAAGGAGTCCCGATGCCCGAAGTGCTCCAATAGATATGAACAATGCCAGAAGAGCCGGAAATATGCTGAAAAGAGATTTTGCACCCAAAACAGTGCCTTCGGTAAAGGCACTGTATATATCCGTTTTTTGAAGCACTGCAAATACAATGATTAATAAAATCATCGAAGGTACTATCCAATTCCCGATATTACCCAAGAACATCACGCCCCTCACATAGCTTTGTAATAAATACCGCAAAAATCACGGTCAGCCCCGAAGCAATCCAAATGGGAATTGTAATATCTCCGGGAGAGGCACTTCCTGATGCTGTACGCATTGCTATTAAAGTTGAAGGAACAAGCTGAACCGATGCACAGTTTATTACTGCAAGCATGCACATATCATTTGTTGCAGTGTTGCCCTTGCTCTTTTCAGACAGCTTTTTCATCGCCTTCATACCAAGCGGTGTCGCCGCATTTGACAATCCAAGCATATTGGCAGAAAGGTTCGTGCAAATAAGCTTGCATTCATCGCTCCTTTTTTTCACACCTTTAAAAACAAAGGAAATCACAGGTGACATCAGGTTTGAAAGCTTTTCTGTAAGAGAACTTTTTTCGGCAATATTCATAAATCCCGACCACATTATCATAAAGACACCGGTGCCCGTCATAAACGAAATACAATCGGAGCAGCTCTCAAATACCGATTCACCAACCTGCGCTACGGTATCGGCAAAAAACGAAAAAACAAAAGAGGACAATAGCATCACTGTCCAGACAATATTAAGCATAAAAAAACCTCCCGTACAATTATATTGCACAGGAGGCTTAAAATACATATTTATTTTTTTGATTGACTTTGTTGTGTCAGAGAAATTCCAAGATTCATCATCTTTTCAAGGTATTCGTCTGTATATTTTTTTGAAATATATTTAAGTGCACCTTCTATTTTGGGACGACGACTCGACATATTGTGACAGTCTGTTCCCAGCACTATTAAAAAACCGCTTTTGACAAGTTTTTTAATAAATTTTCTTCTTCCTCTTTCCTCAAAAGACTCCGCATTAACCTGTATGAGAACATCCATATGCAAAAGCTTTGAGAAAATTTCCTTCTGAGGAATACGGTCAATATATCGTTCAAGATGTGCCATAACAGGGGTGTAGCCTTTTGCAATAAGAGCATAAATTTCATTATACATCCATTCGGTCCACTTATCATAGGGCATCTCAATCAGAATATTTTTAGTTTCTCCAATACAAAGCTTGTCAAGATCCGGCTCCTTCCAAAGTCCCGGGTACATCCTGACTTCGGCTGCCGGCACAATATCGGGAACAAACAAATCCTGCTCTTTGATGTAGGTTTCCAATTTGTAAAGTGATTCATCTCTGCATGTAAGAAAGCTCTGAATATCTTCAGAAAATTTATAATAATGGGATGTGGAAACCACCTTGTCTACGCCTTGGGAAGAAAGCATTTCCAGCATCTGGACTGCCATTTCCGTATCCCGTGCCCCATCATCAACAGACGGAAGAATGTGTGAATGAAAATCTATAATTTCAAAATTATCATTCCACATATACACACCTCAGAATTATTTATCAGTCTCTGACTGATTTTTCTTTTTGAGTTCTTCGGCACTCTGACCATATGCGCCATAATAACCATATCTGGAGCCATATCTTCCGCGTTTTCTGGAGCGGTAACGATATCCGCCCTCCGCACGGTAGCCGCCATAAATATATTTATCGTCTGCATCGTTGAGAATAAAACCAAGAATCTTTGCTTCAGCAAACTTGAGCGAATTTACAGCTCTTTCGAGGACTTTATACATTGTATATTTCTGACGCGCCACAAGAACAACTCCTGTTGCCATTTTTGAAAGAAGAAGTGCCTCGGTAACTATATTTATCGGAGGAGTATCAAGGAAGATATAATCATAATTTTTGCCAAGCTCCTCCAATGTGTTTACCATTTCTTCAGAAGAAAGAAGCTCTACAGGGTTGGGCGGAATTGCACCGGATGTGATGCAATCAAGATTTTCAATATCAGGATGTGAAATACAATCCTCAAGCTTGTCAAATCCTGCAAGAACATTAGAAAGACCTTTTTCATTGTCAAGCTGAAGATACTTGTGAACACGAGGTGCCCTGAGATCGGCATCCATCACAAGAACCTTTGCCCCTGTCTGCGCAAAGGTTTTTGCAATATTTATGCAAAATGTTGACTTACCCTCACCGGATGTTGCGGAAGTCAGAACAACCTTTTTGCAGCCTTTTTCACTGTTTAATGAAAACATTATGTTTGTTCTTGCGGCTTTGTAAGATTCGATAATATCAAACTCGGTATTTTCGTTTATAATACGCTCTATACTGCGATTTCTTTCTATGGGATCTTTGGTATCAGAACTTATATCTCTGACTGTTGAGCTCTTTTTTGTTTTAAACATTTCATCTACCTCACTTATTCAACATCAAGATTGGGAATAATACCAAGCACAGCTATATCGTATCTGGTTTTAAGTTCTTCGTCGTCCTTGATTCTGGTATCAAGCAGTTCTTTGATGAAAATAATTGCAATACCAAGCACAATTCCGAGGAACATTCCGATAAAGGTGTTCTGTTTGGTATTAGGTGAAGAAACAGATGTAGGCAAAGATGCCTTGTCTATAACACTCACCTTACAGCCATTGAGCACCCTTGTGATTTCATCCTGAGCATTTGCAAGAAGCTCATTGAGAACCTTCTGTGCTTTCTCGGGCGAAATATCGTCGTAGGTAATAGACAAAACTTCAGTTTCATTTGCTGAACTCATGGTTAATCCGCTTTTGAGTTGTCCTGCTGTTATTTCCCAGCCTTCGTCGTTTGTACGATTAAACTCATCTGCAACAGAGCTCAAAAATGCATTACCCTGAAGTATTTCGATATATGTATTTACAAGAAGCTTACTTGTATTAATATCACTTGCATTGATTCCGCGATCTGAAACCATCTGAGAACCCGACACATAAACTTTTGCTTCTGATTTGTACTTTGTGGTCATAAGAAATGTGCTTATTGAATATGCCGCAAAAGCCATTACCAAAGCAAATATGAGAACTACCCACCACAATTTCAGGATAATCTCAAGAACTTTAACAAGATTTATTTCGTCTTTCAATTATATCACTCCATTTGTAATTTAATATGACAAAAAGGTCATTTCACATTATATCAAATATTAAACGAAAAATCAATAGTATTTGATAATTTTGTTGTATTTTGTTATGATGTTGCAAATTTTCTCAATGCACCTGCAAGATACAATGAGCCAAAAACAAAAACCATTCCGTTTTCACCGGCTTTTTCTTTCGCAAGAACAAAAGCCTCTTCGCAGGATTCAACATAACACACATCTATCCCGGTCATTTTCATCATTTTAACAATTTCTTCAGATGCATTTGAACGCAGAGACGGAACAGTTGTCACAACAAACTCATCTGCATATTCAGCAATAAGCTTTACGCTGTTTTCCCAGTCTTTTTCAGAAAGCATTGAGAAAAGAAATACTATTCTTTCGTGATTTTCTTTTGGAAAATAAGCGTCTATACTTTCCATAAGAGCTTTAATCCCATGACTATTGTGAGCACCATCAAGAATAATCATCGGGCTTGAATCAACAATTTCAAATCTGCACTTCCAGAAGCTGTTTTTAAGCCCGCACAAAATATCATCAGGTGTTATCTCTAATTTTTCAGAAAGTGCTTTAGCTGACTCTATTGCCGTTATTGCATTACCGATCTGATAAGTGCCATGAAGCGAAAGTTCATAGACAGTTCCTTCATATTCAAATGTCGTAAAAGGAAGCTTATAACACACATTTTCCGCTTTTGCATGCGGAATAATCAGTTCGGACGAAGTTTCACAGCATCTGTCTTTTATAACCGGCAGACACTCCGGCGACATATCAGGACTTACAATAACTGTTGAACGCTGTTTTATAGTACCCGATTTCTCAAAAGCAATTTTTTCAAGTGTGTCACCGAGAATTTCTGTGTGATCCAGGCCTATCGGTGTTATCACATTCAAAAGCGGTGTATCAATAACATTTGTCGCATCAAATCTTCCGCCCAGCCCCACTTCAAGAACCGTTATGTCACAATCTTGCTCTTTAAAATACAGGAAAGCCATTGCGGTGATAAATTCAAATTCTATTGGATGGATGTCTTTACATACATCTATAACCCTGTTTGTGTAGTTCACAAGGTCAGAATCAGGAATCATTTCATTGTTTATGCATATTCTTTCGCTGAAAAACTCAATATAAGGCGAGGTATAATACCCCACCTTATACCCATGACATACGAGAATGTTTTTTATCATATTCGAAACTGATCCCTTGCCATTAGTACCGGCAACATGGACAAATTTTTGTCCTTTTTGCGGATTCCCAAGCCTTTCAAGCATAAGCGTTATGTTTGAAAGGCCTGCCTTTTTTCCGAATCTGGACAGCGAATGAATATATTCTATCGCCTCATTCACATTCGTTATCAATTTAATTCACCTTTTATTTTAATTTAGCAAGGCTAGCCTTTACTTCCTCAAGCATTTTTGCATATTTTTCGCCTTTTGCTTTTTCTTCTTCAACAACACTTGCCGGAGCTTTTGCCACAAAGCCCGCATTGTTGAGCTTACCTTCAACACGCTTGATTTCGCCTTCCAGTGTTTTAAGTTCCTTTTCAAGGCGTTCAATCTCTTTTGAACGGTCAACAAGTTCATCAAGAGGAATGTAAATTGTTGCACCTTCAACAACAACATTGACTGCATTTTCGTCAATGCCGTCCTTGGAATCTGTCACAACAGTTTCAGAAGCCGACGCAAGCTTTTCGAAGTAAACCTCAGTTCCTTCGAAAATTGCCTTGTTATCGGTAACAATTATGAGTTTTGCCTTTCTGGAAGGAACAACATTCATCTGAGAACGAATGTTTCTAACGCTTCTGATGGCATCCATAACAACAAGCATTCTTTTCTGGTCGTCTTCAAAGCACAGTGACTCATCGAAAACAGGCCATGGGCTTATCATGATGCTTTCTTCGCCTGTGGGAAGTCCGGAGAATATCTCTTCGGTGATGAAGGGCATAAAGGGATGCAAAAGCTTGAGTGCTCCGATAAGAACGAAGCTGAGAACATTCTGAGCCACGGGATCTGCACCGTTCGCTTCATAAAGTCGGGGTTTAACAAGCTCAATATACCAGTCACAGTAGTTATCCCAGATAAAGTCATAGAGCTTGGAAACTGCAACACCGAGCTCATATTTGTCGAGATTTTCAGTAACTTCCTTAACAAGATTATTGTATTCTGTGAGAATCCATTTGTCTTCAAGCTTAAGCTGTGATGCATCGGGAAGCTTGATTTCATCAATGGAAAGATTCATCATAAGGAATCTTGAAGCATTCCAGATTTTGTTGGCAAAGTTACGGCTTGCTTCAACTCTTTCGGTATAGAAACGCATATCATTTCCGGGAGAGTTTCCTGTGGCAAGTGTGAAACGAAGAGCATCGGCACCATATTCGGAAATAATTTCAAGAGGATCGATACCGTTTCCGAGAGACTTACTCATTTTTCTTCCCTGACTGTCACGGACAAGACCATGGATAAATACCTTATCAAAAGGAACCTGTCCTGTGTGCTCTAACCCGGAGAACATCATTCTCATAACCCAGAAGGGAATAATGTCATAGCCTGTTACAAGCACACTTGTAGGATAGAAATATTCCATTTCTTCAGTTTTATCGGGCCAGCCAAGAGTCGAGAAAGGCCAGAGAGCCGAGCTGAACCAGGTGTCGAGCGTGTCGGGATCCTGACGCATGGGTTTGCCGCACTTGGGACAAACTGCACCATCTTCTTTGGTAACAACCATTTCGTTACAGTCGTCACAGTAGAATGCAGGGATTCTGTGTCCCCACCAGAGCTGACGGGAAATACACCAGTCACGGATGTTTTCGAGCCAGTGGAAATAGATTTTTTCGAAATGCTCGGGAATAAACTCGGTTTCATCATTTTTAACAGCATCTATTGCAGGTTTTGCAAGGGGTTCCATTTTAACAAACCACTGTTTTGAAATGATAGGCTCAACAGTCGTACCGCAACGGTAGCATTCACCCACATTGTGAGTATGATCTTCTATTTTGAGAAGAAGTCCCATTTCTTCGAGATCCTTAATCATTTCCTTGCGGCATTCATATCTGTCCATTCCTTCGTATTTGCCGGCATAGGAGTTCATGGTTGCGTCATCGTTCATAACCTTAATCTGTTCGAGATTGTGACGAAGACCAACTTCAAAGTCGTTGGGGTCATGTGCAGGTGTGATTTTAACGCAGCCTGTACCAAATTCCTTATCAACATATTCATCGGCAATAACAGGAATTTCTCTTCCAACAAGAGGAAGAATGAGAGTTTTGCCAACCAGTGATGCATATCTTTCATCCTCGGGATTAACCGCAACTGCAGTATCGCCAAAAAGTGTTTCGGGACGGGTTGTTGCAATAACAACAAAATCATCAGAATCTTTTACATTATATTTAATGTGCCAGAAATGTCCGGGCTGTTCTGCGTGGTCAACTTCAGCATCAGAAAGAGCCGTGATACAGTGAGGACACCAGTTTATGATTCTGCTTCCCTGATAGATAAGACCTTTTTCATAAAGATTTACAAATACTTCTTTAACAGCTTTGGAACAGCCTTCATCCATAGTAAATCTTTCTCTGTCCCAGTCGCAGGAAGAACCGATTTTTTTAAGCTGATTGATAATTCGGCTGCCGTATTTTTCTTTCCACTGCCACACTCTTTCGAGAAATTTTTCTCTGCCAAGATCATAGCGGGTGAGACCTTCGTTTACACGAAGCTCCTCTTCAACCTTAATCTGAGTAGCTATACCGGCATGGTCTGTTCCGGGAACCCAAAGAGTTGAATAGCCCTGCATTCTTTTGTAGCGAATGAGAATATCCTGAAGTGTTTCATCGAGAGCATGTCCCATGTGAAGCTGTCCGGTTACATTCGGGGGCGGAATAACGATTGTGAAAGGCTTTTTGTTTTTGTCTATCTCGGCATGAAAATATCTTTTTTCAACCCAATTGGCGTAGATTCTGTCTTCTACCTCAGACGGGTTATAAGTTTTTGCCAATTCTTTCTTGGTACTCATAGAATTTTATCTCCTTATGTTTATTTATAGAAAATTTCATATGATTATTTATTTTGTGAAAAACAAAATCACAGCTGCAGCAATTACAAGTACAAAGCCCACGAGCTTGACATAGACTATGTCTGCATCGTTAATTTCGCGTTTTTCGGCAATTATTTTTCCGGCTATTTTTTTCGCAAGCAAGGTCACAAGACCTCCAAGCACAATTAAAACTACTGCAAATGCGGTTTTCAAAGGAATCACTCCTTAATTTTCTTTTGTATATCTTTTATATCTGCACCTCTGGAAAGACAGCCTACAAGATTGTAATCTTCTTCGTTTATGCTCTTTTTCATTGCAAGACCCTGATCAATATCCATGTCGGTGAGCTTTCCATTCTGAATTGCAACAACTCTGTTGGATTTGCCTTCAGAAAGAAGATCTATTGCACGCATACCCATCTGTG
Source organism: Clostridia bacterium (assembly GCA_045592485.1). Lineage (GTDB taxonomy): Bacteria > Bacillota > Clostridia > UMGS1810 > UMGS1810 > RGIG1828. Next base: position 20,689 of record JAZNUS010000168.1, read on the forward strand.
CTGCAACAACACGGTCTTTGATGGTGGGGCTGCCTCCTCTTTGAATGTGACCGAGGACTGTTGCTCTTGTTTCAACTTCGGTGCATTCCTCTATCATTTCAGCAAGCTTTTGAGAGCCGCCGACACCTTCGGCAATGATGACAATATGATGCTTTTTGCCAACTGCCTGTCCGGCTTTTATGTCTTCAACAATACGGTTTACAAGCTCCACCTTGGGAGTTTTTCTGTCCTTTTCGGGGATGAGAACCATTTCGGCACCGGTTGCAAGTGCTACTTCAATTGCAATGTAGCCCGCATATCTTCCCATAACCTCAATAAGAGAACATCTCTGATGGCTTGTTGCAGTGTCTCTCACCTTGTCCACTGCTTCCATAGCAGTGTTGAGAGCGGTGTCATAGCCGATTGTATATTCAGTACATGCAATGTCATTGTCTATTGTTCCGGGAATACCGATAGAAGGAAGCCCCTGTTCACACAATTTCTGTGCGCCGGCAAATGAGCCGTCACCGCCAATTACGATCATTGCATCTATGCCTTGTTCCTTGGCAAGTCTAACAGCTGTTTCAACTCCCTCGGGTGTTGCAAAGGCTTTGCTTCGTGCTGTCTGAAGTACGGTTCCGCCTCTCTGGATAAGATCACAGACACTTGATGCATCAAGGGGAACAAACTCCCCGCGCAAAAGACCGTGATATCCTCGTTCAACACCAACCATCTCGAATCCTTTTGTCAATCCGTAACGAACTATCGCGCGGATAGCAGCATTCATACCCGGAGCATCGCCACCGCTGGTAAGAACACCTATTTTTTTGATATCCATATATATTCCTCCATCATATTAAAAAGCATTATAACTTATTATATAATATATACCATTTTTGCATAAAAATCAAGCATTAATAAAATTTTAGTAAAAATCGTGCATTTTTTTGCAATCTCTTCTCTGAGTATACTTAAAATAGACAAATTACACCACTGGTTAAATGGTCAGATATCAAGCTTTTTAACTAAATTTACTTTTTGCTGCGCAAAACTACGATAGCTCATGCCGGTAATCTTTTTGAAAATTCTGCTCATGTATGCAGGATCCTCTATCCCCACATTTTCTGCAGCTTCTCTGAGAGACAAATTCTGATTCTCCATTAGTGATATGGCAGTTTTTATTCTGTACTGGTTAAGATAATTTATGATTCCCATTCCCATAACATTTTTAAATGTCCGGTGAAGATGACCTTCCGATATTCCGAGATAAGCAGCAATCAATTCAATAGTTAGCTTTTCTTTGTAATTGTCACTGATGTATTGAGTGGTCCTCTGAGCATATACATATTCAGATGGCGGATATTTTTTATGAGTATTATCCAATTTATCAAGTACATAGTTTGTCAGAACACCCAAAAGAGAAAACCATTTGCCTATTGCCTGAATTTCATTGCCGTGATTCTGAGATAAATGAAGTGCACTGATGTTTTTTATAAGATTCAAAACCGTGTCGTGTATTTCGTCAATATTCTGATTTGCAGGAATTAAAACCGTTCTTTTTTCTTCAACTGATTTTTTGAATTGTTCCATATCGGTGATTTCATCCGAACGATACTTCTTCAGGTTGTATTCAACATCAACCCCAACCGTTGTGTGTCTTTGACGCATTTTCCCAAAGGAAGAAGTGTCACAGCCTTTATCGCAGAAAATAGCGTTAATTCTTCTGCCTGTGTGAAGTTCTTCAGTGCCGTCAAAGTTTTTGTATAAAATGTCTCCCTCTTCAACAAGACAGATTTCCATAAAATCTTTGATATAATCAAATCTGTTCCTGAGTTTTTCTACATCAACACTGCAAGCAAAGCGTATTTTGGGTATTCCCAGAAATTCCACCTCATAAAAAACCATAACTTTCACCCTCAAAACATTATTTTTTTGATTTTATCATAAAATATCAGTTTTGTCCATATTTGATGGTAAAATCTATTTACAAAAAACAATTATTCTGTATAATAAGCCTTAACGACGAATATTAAAGGCGTTTTTAAAATTTTTTCACGAGGTGTATTACAATGAAATTTTATCAAAAGCTTCAAATGTTCCCTGTGGGGTCAATAAAGGCCTCAGGTTTTCTGAAAGACCAGATGAAGCGCGGAAAAGATGGAATTTGCGGTCATCTTCATGAGCTTGAACCCGAAATGATTGCAGATCCGTTTGTCAATAAAACCTATGTAGAGGCATGGGGAGACGGAGACCAGTCAGGATGGGGCGCTGAAATTTCCGGAAACTATTGGTACGGATATATTCAATTCGCTTTCATCCTTGGCGATGAAGAAATGATAGAAACATCACGAAAATGGGTTGAAGGGGTTTTAAAAAATCAAAAGAAAGACGGATACCTTGGTACATATTTTGAAGATGACGCAGACATCTGCGATGATTTCAACGCCTGGGGAACATCGAGAGGAATGATGGCACTTCTTGCATATTATGAAGCCACAGGCGACAAAAGAGTTCTTGACGCAGTTCACAGGTGTATGAAATGGTTTTGTTGCATGTGGTCCGGCGATAACAAAACATCTTATGCAGGAGGAAGTATCATTGAACCAATGATTCTCACCTATTACTACACAGGCGATGAAGAACTGGTAAATTTTTCCGAAGACTATCTGGATTTTATGTGCCGGAATGACCTTTACAAATTATCATACAAGGCTATGCTTTCCGATGAATTCTATTATCATGCATATCACAGTGCATGCATTGGCACAAAGCTGCGTCTTCCTGCATTGGTTTACAGCGCAACCGGAAAAGATATATACCTCAAAGCCTCAGAAAATTTCATTAAAAAGAACAGAGACAAATCAATTCAGCTCACAGGCGGTGCGGTATCATCCACAGAGTATAACGGACCAAAAGGCTCCGTGAGAGAATCGGAATATTGTACATTCACTACTCTTACTCAGGCTTATTACTATCTTTCATATATTACCGGAAAGCCTGAATACGGTGATTTTATGGAAGAAGTGTTCTATAATGGTGCTCAGGGAGCAAGAAAAAAAGATGAAAAAGCCATAGCCTACCTCAGCGCACCAAATCAGGTTTATGCAACTGACAGATCATCGGCAGTTTTCGGAACTCAACAGGTTTATGCCCCATGTTTCCCCACTTCATGCTGCCCTGTTAATGCAGTAGCGATTATCCCTTGCTTTATTAAAGGAATGATGCTCAGAGACGACGAAGATAATGTTTATGCAGTTTGCTACGGTCCGTGTTCCCTTGAATATAACGGAATCGCTATTGAAGAAAAAACCCTTTATCCTTTCAGAAACAGCGTTTGTTTTGAAATCGGTTCAGACAAAGCTTTTGCACTGAATCTTAAATTACCAATTTGGGCTAAGGGATATACCATCAGAATTAATGGAGAAAAAACAAAAAAATGCGAAACCAAAGACGGTTATATAAAGATTTTCAAAGAATGGAAAAAGGGAGACCTGGTAGAACTCGCTTTTGATGCAGAAATAGAAGTTCTGACAGTTGATGACAGTGACGGAAGCAAAAAATATCCTTTGGCTGTAAAATACGGCGCTCTGCTTTATTCATATCACATTCCCGAAAATTGGGTTCCCATTGAAGGGAATCCCATGACTCCCCTTCCGGATGGATGGGGCTGGTATAATGTAATGCCTGATTTTAAAGAAGCAGATGTGAAGGATGCTCACGAAATGCTTGCAAGAAGACGGGAACAATATTCGTGGAATTTTGCAATTGACGAAAACCTCTCTGCCAAGGATTTTGAAATTGAAGAAATTGAGCCTTGCGGTTATGCCTGGGAAAATCCAATGATAAAGCTTCATACGCACTGCTACAAAGCTCCTTAT
>JAZNUS010000169.1:0-10976 GCA_045592485.1 Clostridia bacterium
TTAACTTCAACGACTCGCCTTCGCACCGTAAGAGGGTGCTTGCCTCGTCGGAAGTTTTGACATGTGCGCTTTCATCATTTCACATTCGCACACCTGTGTGCTCTGTTCAATGGAAAGCACAGCAAAACCCCAATTTAAAAATTACATTACTGGAGTGATTTTATGACCAATATCAACGATTACAAAGGCCTGAATATTTTAAATGTTCTTGAATCCGATGCCCGCCGTGGAGCATATCAGGCAAACTGGGATCACATTTTCAGAAACTACGGAGACAATGTTGAATGGCAGAAGCTAAGAAATCAGATTTATCTTTGTGATGCCACAAGGAACTATATTTATTCAAAGCCCGGCAAGGTGAAATATGTGAAGGGCACAAGACCTGTGCTTGAAGCTGTTGTTGAATATGTTACCAAAGATGCCGAAACCGACCGCGAAAAGGTTCTTGCACTCCTCAGCTTCGGCAGAGACCTTTATCTTGGGAAAAGTGAGGAACAGTTCCCCTTTGATTTTTACGGCGGCACCGAGGAACGCCTCATTGAAAAGGGCGAAAATCTTTGCGAATGCATGGGCAGACTTATGGTGAGTCTCGCAGAGATTCTGGGAATCCCCGGAAGAATTGTTATGCACATTGTAAACGGCCATATTAATTGTGAGCTGTATCTTGAAGACAAGTGGTGCTTTTTTGACCCCCGATTTGCAGTGTTTTTCGTTGATGAAGATGACCGCATCCTTTCGGTTGAAGAAATAATGGAAAACAGAGATGTTGTGTTCAGTCAGCCTCAGTGGGTTAAGGACTATGTTTCAAAGCAGACAACCTTTGACAAAATGGCACAGGATTATTTCGACAAATATATGCATCCCAATCAGATTAACACTTTTTGCGACTATTCTCTCATGGATTATAACCTCTACACCTATAACATTGTTATGGAAAATGTTCCCGAAAAAACAGGTATCCGTGAAGCTCAGGCAAGATACGGACACTACAACAGACTTGTTATGGCTGAAAGCAGACAGGGGTGAATCGCTATGAAAACAGGATTTGCAAGAATTTGTATCACGCCCCCAATTGGAACTCCCATGGCAGGATATTATGAAGAACGGTTTTCAAAAGGAGTTCTCGATGACCTGTGGGTTCACGCTCTTGTTTTTGACAACGGAAAAACAAAGGCGGCTCTTGTATGTGTTGACTCTCTTATGTTTTCGTCGGTAAAATGCGATGAATACCGAAAGGTCATTTCAAAGGCAACCGGCATTGATGAAGGCGCAGTTTTCATTTCCTGCTCCCACACTCACACCGGACCTATTGTGGGAAGAAGCGGATTTGGCTGGGAAGGCATTGAGTACACAGAAAACCAGATGCTTTATCATCTGCGTGACGCAGTGAGTGTGGCTCTTTCAGACCTTAGGGAATCGAAGCTTTATGTGGCAGAGGGCAAGGCTGAAAATGTTGCCTTTGTCCGCCGCTACCGTATGAAAAACGGCACTGTTCAGACAAACCCCGGGGTAAATAACCCTGAAATTGACCATGTGCTTGGTACTCCCGATGAATCGGTGAAGCTTCTTAAAGTTGAGCGTGATGGGGGAGAAGATGTTTATGTTGTGAACTTTGCAGTTCATGCTGACAATGTAGGCGGTGAATATATCAGCTCCGACTTTGCTCATTTTCTTCGGGCAACCATTGAAAATGCAATCGGCAATGCCCATTGTATGTACATAAACGGTGCCGAGGGTGATGTTAACGCAATAAACACAGCTCCCACCTCCGCCGACAGAGTGGGACTTGAATATGACACCTTTGACGGCTGTCCCCGAAGCTATGCTCACGCCCGTCACATGGGCAGGGCGGTTGCCGGAGCAGTGCTTCAGGTTTGTGACAAGGCGCTCCCTGTGGGAAGCAATGAAATTTGCTTTGCCGAAAAGCTGATTACCATACCATCAAATTCAGAAAATGACCGTCTCGAGGAAGCAAAAAGAATAAAAGAGCTCTACGATTCCGGCAGAGAAAGCGAACTGCCCTACAAGGATATGGAGCTTACCACAGCTGTTGCCGAGGCAAAGCGAATTGTATTTTTGTCAGACGGCCCCGAAAGCTATTCCTACACTCTCACAGCACTTTCCCTTGGAGATGTTGTGTTTGCAGGTCTGCCCGGTGAACCCTTTGCCGAAATAGGCATGAGAATTGCAAAGGCTTCTCCCTTTGCCAAAACCTTTGTTTGCTCTCTCACCAACGGAGGCGACACCTATTTTCCCACATCATCAGCCTATGATGAGGGGGGCTACGAGGCAAAGGCGTCGAGGCTCCGCAAGGGCGGAGATGAAATTGTTATCTCCGGCATGAAAGAGCTTCTTGAAAAAATCCACGCCCAAAACGGGTTAGGATATTGTTAAGGGAGGATGGAAATATGTTTAAAATAGACGACTACAAAGGACAAAATATAATTAATGTGCTCACTACCGATGCGCAGAAAGGCATTTTTCAGGCAGGCTGGGATGCATGCTTTTGCAATTACGGCAACAATGTTGAATGGCAGAAGCTGAAAAATCAGATTTATCTGTGTGAGGAAACCCGAAATTTTATCTATTCAACTCCTTCTGCGGCAAAATATGAAAAGGGCAAAAGACCAATTCTTGATGCTGTTGTGTGGAAGGTTACAAAGGACTGCGAAACGATGCGTGAAAAAGTTCTGGCACTTCTTGCGTTCATAAGAGATTTGTATCTGACTCACGGTAAGCACATTCCCTTCAATTTCTACGGTGGCACAGAGGAAATGCTCATTGAAAAAGGGGAGAACCTGTGCGAATGTGTGTCGAGGCTTATGGTGTCTCTTGCAGAGGTTATCGGAATACCCGGAAGAATTATCTGGCATGTTGTGGGCGGCCACTATGTTTGCGAGTTGTATTTTGAAGATAAATGGTGTTATTTTGACCCAAGATTTGGCATATTCTATGTTGACGAAGAAGAAAGATTTCTTTCCGTTCTGGAAATCATGGAAAACAGAGATGTGATTTTTGAGCAGCCCGACTGGGTAAAGGCATATGTTTCAAAGCAGACAACCTACGAACAGAGGGCAGAAAGGAATTTCAGATATTGTCTCAACCCCGGGGAAATTCAGCTTTATTCAAATTATTCCCTCACAGACCACAGACACTACTCCTTTAACATTCTTCTGGTCGGCGAGCCTGAAAGAAACGGATGCCGTGAGCCTCAGGCAAGATATGGTTATTATCGTCAGAGGGTTATTGATGAAAGATTTGTTTGATATCTTTCGGGGTTTTTTACATAGCATAAAATGAAGATAAGACTTCAAAACTTACCTGCATCTTAAAATCAAAATTTTTAATGAAGTTAAAGTGGAAAATGGCTCATATCCGTCAGGACTATGAGCCATTTTTAGCGCAAAAATTCGTGAAAAAGATGATTTTTAGGACAATACTTCCTTATCGGCCCTCGACTATAATCAAAGGAATTTTTGTTATTAGATTATTCAGAATGATAAACCTGTTACAGAATTATACAAATAAGTCCGCCACTGCCCTCATTAATAATTTTCTGCAGTGTTTCCTGAAGCTTGAAGCGTGCATCTTCGGGCATTTTGCCAAGCTTTCCTCTAAGTCCTTCATTCACAAGCTCGTGGAGTGATTTGCCGAAAATGTTTGTTTCCCATATGGATTTCGGGTTTTCGTCAAATTCATTCAAAAGAAAATGCACAAGCTCCTCCGATTGCTTTTCTGTGCCCACAATGGGGGAGACTTCTGTTTCAATGTCGGCACGGATAAGGTGAATGCTGGGTGCGCTTGCCTTAAGACGCACGCCGTAGCGGCTTCCCTGCTTCACAATTTCCGGTTCTTCCAACGAAAGCTCATCAATGGTGGGTGCCACAATTCCGTAGCCGGTGTCTCTTACCTCCCGCAGTGCCGCTTCGATTTTGTCATATTCTCTCTTGGTCTCGGCAAGCTCGGTAATAAGGCTCATTAGCGCCCCCTTGCCGTTTATCTCAAAGCCGGAGTTTTCTCCGAGGATTTTGTAGAACAAATCATCATCAATGGCAATTTCACAGGAGATGTTTCCTTCGCCAAGGTTTATGTCGGTAAACTTTGCACCGCTTATGTTTTCATCCTTGCCAAGGACTTCGGTAATCATATGTGCATCGCTTATTTTGCTCACATTTCCGATAACCGACAGAAGGTTTTGACATATATCATGCTTTATGCGGTGGTCAGAGGGGAGAACATCAACCCATGAGGGAAGATGAATTGCAATTTCGCCCACGGGAAATTCAAAAAGGATTTTTTCTATAATGTTGTTGATGTCCGATGCATCAAGCTCGGCACAGTTTACACAAATAGCGCATACACCGTGCTTTTCTTCAATATCCTTTTTGGCTGAAATTGCACTTTCGCTCTGCGGATTAACACAGTTAACAAGAACAATAAAAGGCTTATTAATTTCCTTAAGCTCTGAAATTACCCGGTCTTCTGCTTCAAGGTAGTCATTTCTCGGTATGTCGGTTATGCTTCCGTCGGTAGTCACAACAAGCCCGATTGTGGAATGGTCGCGAATTACCTTGCTTGTGCCTATTTCTGCAGCCTTTGCAAAGGGGATTTCATTTTCTGACCATGGGGATTTTACCATCCTTGGCATATCTTCTTCAAAATGTCCCATTGCCGAATCCACAATATATCCCACACAGTCTATCATTCGCACATTCATTTTTGCATTGTCCGCAAGTCTTATTTCCACTGCTTCGTTTGGGATGAATTTTGGCTCAGTGGTCATAATTGTCCGCCCTGCTCCGCTCATGGGCAGCTCGTCTCTTGCGCGGTCACGGCTGTAGGAATCGGAAATGTTCGGAATAACAAGAAGGTCCATAAACCGTTTGATAAATGTGGATTTTCCCGTTCTCACCGGTCCCACCACGCCAATCATTATTGCTCCGCCCGAGCGCTTGGCAATGTCTGAATATATATTTTCCATATATAGTCCTCCAAATGTGTTTTTGTACATTCTATGAGGCTGTAACAGGAAATATGACAGTAGCCTTAACTACCAACACTGAAATGTCAGTTGTTAAGGCTACTGCTGGCTTTCAACCAAATTAATTATTTTTCTGTTAAGTCATATCCATTCATAATAAACTCTGTTATTTTCTTTGATTTCACACGCATTCCAACAGATTTGATTACGCTTTTAAGCAAATCTTCCGAAATAGCAGGAATATATTTTTTAAGACTTTCATCATGCTCCATCAGTTCATTAAAGAGCTTTACAAGAAGGTCATTTTTGCGTGCAATATTCTTGGGGTAACCTCTTGATATGAGAGCCATATTGTTATCAAAATTCGGTGCTAAACCTAAAATCTCACCGGAATCCGCATCTCTCAAAACACCGAAGTTGAAGGTGTGCCTGTCGGGGTTCGCACAGATTGTGTCTAAGAATAGCATCTTTACATAGTCGCCAATTGCGTCCGGACAAATTATTTTGAGCATTTCAACAGATTTGATGTAATCCTCATCATCTCCAAGGATATTAAATGCCGGTTCGAAATTCACGGCAGCATTATCTGTAAAATCTTTTGTTTTGATAACACCGTTTCCGCGTTCATACTCTGCCATTTTAAAACCAAGCTCAACACCAAGCCTGTATATAAACAATTCCGAAAACATTTCGTCATGGTTCGCTTTTTTGTACATCCACCACTGACCTTTTTTCAGTTTCCAGCATTTTTCAAAACTACCAATATTAGTAAGCTCAGGAGTTTTTGATGTTTTACTGTTGGCAACCCTGTTAAAGCTGTCGTAATTTCCTGTCAATGCGAGATTTGCAAAGTAGTCATTATCGAATCTGACATCTGCATAAGTTAAATCTGAATCTATGGGTTTTATCCAATAATTATCGGTAATTGTAGCGGCATTAACAGATAAAACGGTTGAAGCATCATCCTTTTCAGACAAACGAAGTGCTTTCTTTAATAGTCTTGAATTTGCTCTGTGGCAATCAATTGCTCGTGTTTCGAGCCATTTTTCAACATTGCCTGTGTTTTTTAAGTATAAAGGCAACATCTTTTCGTTTATAACCTCAAGATTATTGTCCTGCCATTTTGCAACTGCAACATCTTTTGACATTACATAGAAATTCAATCAAACGCACCTCCTTAATCCTGAAACATCAGGAAGCTTTTCATATCTTCGACAGCTATTCTTATCCAAATTAATTTATATAACAAATTTATCTGCAATGCCAGATATTTTTTGCATATTCCATAATAGCTCTGTCCGATGAGAACACTCCGGCTTTCGCAATGTTTGTAAGGGACATATCGCCGAATTTGTATTTGTCGGTGTAGCACTCTGACACCCTTTCCTGTGCTTTCACATAGGAATCGAAATCAGCCAGTGCCATATAGGCGTCTGCTGTACCATAGGAGTTTGTCAGGAGAGATTTTGCCACATCGTCAAATCTTGCACCCAGAACATTTGATGTGAGCATATCCAGAACCTTCTGAAGCTCAGGGTTGTTTCTTGTAAAATCAAGAGGTGAATAGCCTCTTCTCCAAAGCTCGTCAACCTCGTGTGCCTTCATGCCGAAGAGGAAAATGTTTTCCTCGCCCACATTTTCAAAAATTTCAACATTTGCACCGTCAAGAGTTCCGAGAGTTACTGCACCGTTTATCATAAGCTTCATATTTCCTGTGCCCGAAGCCTCCTTGCCGGCAATGGAAATCTGCTCGGAAATGTCTGCTGCAGGAATAATTTTTTCAGCCAGCGATACCCTGTAGTCTTCAATGAACACAACCTTGATTTTTTCTCTTGCAACAGGGTCGTTGTTTATTGTGTTTGAAACCGCAACAATGAGGCGTATAATCTGCTTTGCCATGAAATATCCGGCTGATGCCTTTGCAGCAAAGATGAATGTGCGCGGGGGAATGTCGAGATTTGGATTTTCCTTGATTTTGTTGTACATATAGAGAATCTGAAGCACATTAAGGAGCTGTCGTTTGTATTCGTGAAGTCTCTTTATCTGAATGTCAAAAATGGAGTCGGGGTCCACATTGATTCCGTTTGCTGAGGAAATGTATTCTGCAAGACGGATTTTGTTGTTTCTCTTGATTTCAAACAGACGGTCAATAACCTCTTTGTTGCCCTTAAATTTGAGAAGGTCCTCAAGAGCTTTGGAATCCTTTCGGTATTTTGTGCCGATGATTTCGTCAAGATAGGAGCTGAGCTCCGGGTTTGCCTGCATAAGCCAACGGCGGTAGGCAATTCCGTTTGTGACATTGGTGAACTTTGAGTTGTCAATGTTGTAGTAATCACGGAAAATGCTTTCGGTAAGGATGGTTGAATGAAGCTTTGAAACTCCGTTGATTGTGTGACAGCATGCAAGGCAAAGATTTGCCATGCGGACCTCGCCGTTTGCAATAACTGCCATGTAATCAATTTTGGCAAAATCACCGGGATAGATTTCGTGGAGCTTCTGAAGAAGTCGTCTGTTTATTTCGGCAACAATCTGATAGATTCTCGGGAGCTGATCACGAAACATTCCTTCGCTCCAACGCTCAAGAGCCTCGCTCATAACAGTGTGGTTTGTGTAGGAGAGGGTTTTTTGGGTGATTTCCCATGCATCATCCCAGCCGTAGTTATATTCGTCCATAAGAAGTCTCATAAGCTCAGGAACACAAAGGGCGGGGTGGGTGTCGTTTATGTGAACTGAAACCTTGTCTGCAAGGTTATCAAGTGTGGAATACTTTTTGAAATGCTTTGAAACAATTGTCTGAAGCGATGCACTCACAAAGAAATACTGCTGTTTGATACGGAGAATTTTTCCGTCCATATGGTCGTCGGCAGGGTAGAGGATTTTGGAAATAACCTCTGCCTTGGTGTTTTCTTCAAGGGCTTTTGCATAGTCACCTCTTGAAAACGCAGTCATATCAAGGCTTTTTGGTGATTTGGCACTCCAGAGCACCAGCTTGTTTACGGCTTTTGAATCATAGCCGGAAATGTACATATCATAAGGCACGGCAATAACAGAGCTGTAGTCCACATGGTTTGCATGATAGCCGTTATCATCGAAGTGTTCTTCAACTCTTCCGCCGAATTTCACCTCAACAGATTCGTCGGTTCGTGCAGAAAGCCACACATCGCCGAGATTGAGCCAGTCGTCAGGAAATTCCATCTGCCAGCCGTCAATGATTTTCTGCTTGAAAATTCCGAATTCATAGCGGATTGAATAACCTGTTGCCGGAATGCCCAGTGACGAAAGTGAATCCATATAGCAGGAGGCAAGTCTTCCGAGACCGCCGTTTCCAAGACCTGCATCAGGCTCCATTTCGTAAAGGTCGGCAATGTCGATGCCTGCTTTTTTGAGAGCGGCAGTGAACTGATTTTCCATTTTTAAATTGCAGATGTTGTTTCTGAGAGAGGTTCCCACAAGAAACTCCATAGACATGTAATAAACCTGTTTTTCCTCCTTGTCTTTCACTTTCTTTGAAAATTCCAGATTTTTTTCAACAAGAATGTCTTTTATAACAAGACAAAGAGTTTTGTATGCCTGCTGTTTTGTTGCTTCACCGATAGGACATCCGAACTGCTTTTTGCAGGTTTCGTCCACGAGAAGAAAAGCTGTTTTCTGATCCATAAAATAAATTCCTTTCATATTATATATTAAGTAAAATAGCTTCAAAAAGTTTAGCTTCCTTATATTATATCATATAATACTTAATTTAACAATAAAAAAATGTTGTTTGTCATAAATTTTTAATTTCCGTAAATCTCCGGTAACCAAAACAGGGCTGTATTCATATTATATACTGAACCTGAAAATTCGGAGGTGTTAATATGTGTTGCAAGGGTTTATTTGGTTCAAATGACGGAATACTTTTCTTCATTCTTGTGTTCCTGTTATTGTTCGGATGCTGTGATAATGTAGGTAGTGATTGTTAATTTGACTGATTAAGGAGGATTTTTGTTATGTTTAACATTTTCGGAAACAACGGTTGCGGTGAGGGCAACTCAAGCACCATACTCTGGTTTATTATTCTTATTATTTTACTCTTCATGCAAAACGACAACAACGGCTGCGGCAATGACTGCGGCTGCGGATGCTGATTTGTGAAAGGAGTGCAGGGCAGTGAACGATTGCCGTAACAACTGCTGCAACAATTCATCATATGGCTGGTTTTCCGGTCAGAATGTCTGGATTATAATTGCGATAATTGTCATCATATGGCTTTTTTCGGGCAATAACAACAACGATTGTTGTTAAGACTGCTAAAGAGACAATATCGTTAACTTGGTAATATTACGATAAATTGGGGTTTATCGGGCTGATACCCGGAGTCGGCAAGAGCGGCGCAGTATTTGATAAATTTTTCAAAAACCTGTGCCCCTCTTGCCTTTTTTGTGTGGAATATATAAGAAAAACACAAAATTTAAAATAATTCCGAAAATTGTATTGACATTTTTTTCGCAATATGGTATTATTCTATTGCTGATGAAAAGCTCTTTTTTTTTGTGTGCAAAATTTTATTTTTACAGATAAAAGAGTATATTCAATAAATGTTTTTTAAGCATTGTATTTTAAGGAGGTGCATACCATGAGAACAAAAATAACTTTGGCATGTAGTCAGTGTAAGCAGAGAAACTATAACACTATGAAAAACAAGAAGAACGATCCTGACAGACTTGAAATGAAGAAATACTGTCGTTTCTGCAGAGAACATACACTGCACAAAGAAACAAAATAATCCTTATTCCCCATCAGGAGGTGATTGCTGTGGCAGAAGCTAGCGTAAAGAGCAAAAAGTCAGGCAACAGAATTGTTAAATTTTTCAAGGAAACAAAATCTGAACTCAAAAAGGTTGTATGGCCTTCAAAACAGCAGATTATCAAAAATACCTTAATTGTTATTGCAGCGGTTATTGCAATCGGTGCAGTTATATGGATTCTTGATTTCCTCTTCCAGCTTGGTCTCGGTCAGATTATCGGTAAATAATCGGACGCTTTCTTTCAATAAGATTTCACTGAATTTCTAAAGGAGGCCGGAAGATGGGCAGCTCAAACAGTTCAAACAAGAATGCCAAGTGGTATGTTGTTCATACCTATTCCGGGTATGAGAATAAAGTAAAGACAAACCTCGAAAAGATTATCGAAAACAGAAATTTTGAAGAGCTTATTATCGACATTAAGGTGCCTACCGAAGATGTTATTGAGTCCAAGGGTGACGAAAAGAAGGTTGTAACACGCAAAATTTTTCCCGGTTATGTTCTCATTAAAATGGTTATGACCGACGAAACCTGGTATGTCATCAGAAATACCACAGGTGTTACAGGCTTTGTAGGCCCCGGTTCAAAACCTGTTCCCTTAACTGAGGAAGAGGTTGAGGCGCTCGGTGTTGATGTAAGAGAAATTTTTGCCGACTACAGCGTTGGCGACAATGTGAAGATAATTGAAGGTGCTTTTGTAAATCAGACAGGCGTTGTTGAAGACATTAACAAAGGAACCAAAAAGGTTACCGTTATTGTTGAAATGTTCGGAAGAAAAACTTCTCTCGAACTCGACATCAACCATGTTGAGTCAATATAATTTCAGATGCGCACATCGGTGCATCGCTTAAGTTTATTAATAGCGGCGTTTATGCCGATATTATTTAGAGTGGGAGGAATATATTCCGCTTACCACATTTGTTAATAGGAGGTGTTCTTAATGGCACAGAAAGTAACAGGTTACATCAAGCTTCAGATTGGAGCAGGTAAAGCTACACATTTTAACTCAGGAGGTGAATTTCGTGCCAAGCGCAAACGTATTGGAACAGAAAAAACAGATTGTTGCTGATTTGGTTGAAACCTTAAAGGCAGCACAGGCAGGTGTCCTCGTAGATTACAGAGGTATCACTGTTGAACAGGATACTCAGCTTCGTGCAAAGCTCAGAGAAGCAGGCGTTGAATATAAGGTTGTTAAAGACCTCACAGGTCTCG
>JAZNUS010000170.1:0-4665 GCA_045592485.1 Clostridia bacterium
ATTTGATGTTTTAAAACCATGCGAGGTTCAACTCTCGTGTGCTTAAGCAGTTGCACTATTTTTATTATAAAGCACAAATGCATAAAGTTGAATTGCAATAAATATAAAAAAAATTGCAAATCTTCTAATTTTCAAATAAAATATTGCAATTAATATAATACCATGTATAATTATAGTGGGTGATTGTAAATGGAAGTTAAACAAGTTTTGATGAAAGAATACAACAGCAACATGGACAATTTCTTTATTGAAGTTCTTGAGAATGAATCATATGAGTCAAAAATGCATTCACACGATTGCTTTCAGATTGTTATCTGCAAGCACGGAAGCCTTGTCCACACAATAGCAAGCAAAAAAGCCAAGCTTTTAAGGGGTGATATTTTTATTATACCGCCCGGAGTTTGTCACTCTCTGACTGTTGGTGAAGCAAAAACCATTTATTACAACATTTCATTTTCAAAAAGCATTTTCGATGTAAATCACCCCTATTCACAAATGATTAAAGAGCTTCTTGAAAATCTTGAAAACGGTCACAGCATTATTCCGAAATTTTCGCCAATGTATGAAGATATTTATCTTTGCGAAAGTGCAAGAGGAAAAATGAGAATTGAATTTGAAGACAATCGTCCCGGCAGAGAGGAAATCATTTTCAACTGTCTCACGGTTATGTTGTCACTCATTGCAAGAATGTATATAAAATCGGACAGTGACACTGTTCCTGAATCGGAGAAAAAAATTCAGCGTATGAATCAGTGCATTTTCTACGCAGATTCACATTATGACGAACCGATACCGCTGGATAAAATTGTGAAAATGTCGGCAATGTCAAGGGCGTCATTTTGCTCAATGTTTAAGGATATGACAGGAATGACATTTAATGAATATCTCAACAAAAAAAGAATTGAAAGAACCCAGGCCCTCATAAGAGACGGAGCAGATTTATCATCATGTGCATTTAAGTCGGGATTCAAAGAGTTTAGCACATTTTACAGAAATTTTTTGAAATTCACAGGCTATACACCAAGTCAATATAAAAAGATTTGCGAAAGAGAGAAATGAATAATGTTTCTTGTATCTCCTTTAGCTCATATTGACAAAATAACTTCCTTGATTTATAATAATATTATAGTGTAATAGTAAAAGTGAATATTAAATTGTATTAAAGTTTATTTTTGCTGAACACAAATATTTTTTATATAACCAAAGGAGACATTACCGAATGAGTAAAATTTTAATAATGGCAGAGGCAGGAGTAAATCATAACGGAAGTATTGCCATTGCAAAAAGGCTTGCCGACATTGCAAAGAAAGCCGGAGCAGACATTGTAAAATATCAGACCTTTGTTCCTGAAGCAATTGTGTCAAAATTTGCACAAAAGGCGGAATATCAACAGACAAATGATCCAAATTCAGAATCACAGCTTGAAATGCTGCGCAAACTTGCTCTTACAAATGAGGAATTTGTAGAACTTAGGGATTATTGCGAGGAAATCGGAATCAAATTTTTATCAACACCGTTTGATTTACCGAGTATAGATTTCCTAGACAGTATTGGTATTGATATGTGGAAAATTCCTTCGGGCGAAATCACCAATATGCCTTATCTTATTAAGATTGCAAAAACCGGTAAACCTGTAATTCTGTCAACCGGAATGTCAAATATCGAAGATGTTGAAAATGCAGTAAGCCTCCTTAAAAATTACGGGTGCAACGATATTTCAATTTTACACTGTACAACACAATATCCGACGCCCGTCGAATATGTAAATTTAAAAGCTATGGACACCCTTCGCAAAAAATTCAATTGTAAAGTCGGTTTGTCAGATCATTCAATGGGTATTGAAGTTTCAATTGCCGCAGCAGCTCTTGGAGCTGAAATAATTGAAAAACATTTCACTCTCGACAAAAACATGCCCGGTCCCGATCATATCGCCAGCGCTGATTTTGAAGAGCTTTCAGCACTTATACAGTCCGTGCGTAATGTAGAGCTTGCACTCGGTAACGGAATAAAAGATATTGCTGAATGTGAAAAAGGAAATATAAGTGTTTCAAGAAAAAGTATTGTCGCATCAAAGTGCATCAAAAAAGGAGAACTTTTATCGGAAGATAATCTGACCGTCAAAAGACCGGGCAGCGGTATTTCACCGATGAGATGGAATGAGGTCATTGGAAAAATCGCAATTCGCGACTTTGATGAAGACGAAGTAATTGAATTATGATTTTGAAGGATATCAGGATTTACCTGTACGACAATTATATATAACTATAAAACCGCTCACAGTGCTTATTGGCACAATGAGCGGTTTTAAATTACAGAAGATTTCTTTTAATTTTTCCCGTTGAGGTTTTTACAAATTCCTGAGTTGTGTAGTCAATTTTTCTTATCTTTTTAAATTCGGCGAGAGTGTTGTTTATTTCGGCAATTGCCTCATCAAGCTTTGCAGTGTCAGTAAATTCAGGATCATAAACAACCTTTGCGCCGATAACACTTTTTTCCCCTGTCATAACGACAACAGATTCCACAACACCTTCAATTTCATTTATCTTACTTTCAATTTCTTCGGGGAAAACATTTTCACCGTTGGGCAGAACAATAACATTTTTCTTTCTTCCGCAAATAAAGATAAATCCGTCACGGTCGATGTATCCAATGTCACCTGTGTGGAAATAGCCATTGTAAATTGGTGATTCCTGGTCCTTGTAGCCAATCATAACATTGGGACCTTTGGCAATGATTTCACCAATTCCTTTTTCGTCGGGTTCAAAAATTTTAACCTCTACTCCAGGAATCGCCTTGCCAACTGAGCCAAGACGCATATTCCGGGGGTTTTCAGCAGTAAGCACAGGAGCGGTTTCGCTAAGTCCATAGCCCTGAATGAGAGTCAGACCGATGTTGTTGTAGAAATTTGCTGTTTCAGCGTTGATTGCAGCTGCACCTGAAATAATGAGACGAAGACCACCACCAAGTTGTTTGTGAACTTCAGCAAAAAGTTTTTTACGCACATCAATACCAAGCTTCAAAAGGATTTTGCTTAAAGAAACAGCAAATTTAAATTTTTTCATTCTCCCTGTTTTTTCGATGTGAGACATTATGTTAGCTTTCATTTTGTCAAGAATGAGGGGTACTGCAACAAAAGCGGTGATGTGATAGTCGGTAAAGGCTTTCTTTATACGAAGTCCCTCACAGAATGCCGAGCAAGCGCCATGGTAGAAATACACCAAAAATCCGGTGATTCCGAAGGCATGGAAGAAGGGAAGAAGTGCAAGGTAGATATCGTCACATCGGAATTCTACCCATTTGTCCATTGAATCGACATTTGATACAAAGTTTTTGTGAGAAAGCATTACCGCCTTAGATGTTGCGGTAGTTCCCGAAGTAAAGAGCATAACCGCCATTTCTTCCGGATTGGCTCCTGAGGGAACATATTCCCCTTCTGTCTCAAAAGATTCAATTTCGGAAAAACATATTTTGTGTTCAACAGCGCTGCTGGTGCATTTTTCTTCAATCTCCTTTGCATAGAAAATGGCTTTTGCTTCGCTTCTTTCAACAATTCGTGAATATTCTTCCTTTGGAAGGGATGCGTCGATGGGAACAATTACACAACCGGAGTAGATTGCGGCAAAGGCACAAAGCACCCATTCATAGGAGTTTTTTCCGCTGACTATAACATTGCAGTTCTGAATGCCGGCGTTTTTGAGTCCGGCAGACATACGGATTACCTTTTTTTCAAATTCTTCGAAGGTTACTGAATACACTTTTTTGTCTTCTTTAAGAAGAAATGCATTTCTTTTTGCGAATTTCACGCAGGAATTGTGGATAAACTCGTTTAAATTCATTAATTTTACCTCTCTTATATTAATTATTGCCCAACCCAGACTGGGAATCAGCGTTTTCAGCTTGAGCTATTGATTTTAAATTACAGGATATTCTTGCAAGAGCATCATAGAAAATATCCCGTTCCTGCTCTGTAAGCCCTCTGCCTCCTTCTTCAACAAGAAGTTTTATTTTTTCACGAAGCTCGGAGGTGATTTTTTTGCCATTATCGGTCAGAGTGATGTTTGCACGGTAGCCTGAGGGATTAGTGTTTTTACGGACAACAAAGCCTTTGTCTTCAAGCAGCTTTATGGCACGGGATACCTCTGCCTTGTCACGGTTACACATTTCACAAAGGTTTGCGGCAGTGAGTCCGTCGGGAATTTTGTAGAGAGCAATGAGATAGACAATGCAGGAGCCTTTGAGTCCATAGGGCTTGAGTTCTTCAGTTGCTATTTTGTTCCAGCTTGATGTCATTTCGGACAGTGCAAGGGTGAAAACTTCGAATCTGCCAATCATATGTATTATCTCCTTAAAAGACTTAAACAAGATGTTGATTTGTCAACATCTAAATTTTACCATAAAGTTGTTGATTTGTCAACATCTTTTTTTGAGTAATGATATAAATTGGGGGTTGTCGGGGAGATGGAATTGGGCTGATGCGAAAGGCTTCCCCTTGGTGGGGAAGCTGTCGCCGCAAGGTGACTGATAAGGGGAATTTGAAAGAAAGTAATTTCAAATAAAAATTTGAAATTCATTCAAACTATTGAAAACGCTGATTTTTAACGCTCCACTAACCAATCAAATTCGCACAAGTGCTCTTTTCTTGGAGTGTCACTATCCCCTCATCCG
>JAZNUS010000171.1:0-21193 GCA_045592485.1 Clostridia bacterium
GCCGTTAACTTCAACGACTCGCCTTCGCACCGTAAGAGGGTGCTTGCCTCGTCGGAAGTTTTGACATGTGCGCTTTCATCATTTCACATTCGCACACCTGTGTGCTCTGTTCAATGGAAAGCACAGCAAAACCCCAATTTACTTTAATCTTCATTCCATTCTGAAATTGATTTATCGTAGGAATCTAAAAGATATGTTCCATCAGTTTGTGAAAGGGAAACTGTGAGGTTTGTCTTTTGGGTTGCTGTCATCTTAATAGCAATCCTGTTTAAGTCAATTCCACCATACTCATCATCAATCACACCTGTTTCATCAAAGGATTTTGCTTTTTCACAGGAAATAACAGCATCGGAATCTGATGAAAACTTAAGATAAAGAGTTTTACCGTCTTTGGTAAGAACTGCCCCTGCATCACTGACCGAAACATCTGCATCGGTTATCATAAGCCAGTAGATTTCATTGTTCTTTGAAGAATCGGAAAGAACAATTTCATCACGGATAACAAGAGACTGCTTTGAATCGGTGAGAGCAAAGGCTCTTTTTGCAGAAGATGCGTTTGCAGAAAGTGCATCGGTCATATCAAGCTCAAGAAGACTCTCGTTTTCGCCCGAGTTAATTCGTACAACCTCTGTATATGAACCAAGCTTTTGGTCAGGTGCCGTTGTGGGATTGATAACAAGTGTGGAGTGAGCTTCGGCTCTGATACAGAAGATTTTCCATCTGTCGCCGTCTTCACCTTCATCCCAATAGCTGTAGCGGGGATTGTTGTAGTTGCCCTGACCGGAATCAATTGCCCAGCGTACTCCACCGGTGTCGAAAACAAAGCCTCCGGAATCCAGATGGTCGTGAGAACCGCCGTTTGTTCCTGCAGCTGCGGCAAAGAAGGAGTCCTCTGTCCCCCATCCGCTTCGCATTGAAACAACCTCTTCTTTCCTTATGTAGTTATCAAGAGGAAGGAAAACATCATCTTCGAAAATATTCACATCATACCAGCAAAGTCCGAGAACAAGATCTTCCCAGTCGCTTATGCCGCCATCTGAAAGATTGAGAAGCGTCCTGGTGTATTCAGGCTTGGAAAGTGTGTTCGAAATCCAGAACATCTCGGGAACAAGATATTTTCCTTTCATACAGTCACCATAGGAAAAAGTTCCGTTTGATGACTGAATTGCCAGAGCATAGTCAACTGTTTTATCAAAGCCCTCGCAAAGAGGAAAAGCAAAATCTGTTCCGAGAATACGCTTGGTATTGGAAAGCATTTTTGAAGTGTATTTAATTGTGTATTCCCAGTAGCCCGGACCTTCATACCATCCACCGTCGGGAGCAAATCTCCAGAGAATGTGTTCATAGCCTCTTACGGCATTTGAAAGAAGCTGAGAGCAGTTTTCGGGATAAGCATCGTAGAATGCAAGGGCACCTGTGGCAATTCCGCCATTTACAACCGCATTCCAGTTGGATTCGGCATAAACAGAGCCTGTTCTGCCGGAAACGCCTTCGTAGAGATTGTTGGCAGCACTGATGCCGTTTTTCAGGAAACCTTCTTCAATAGTCTTTCGCTGTGCAGGTGTGAATGCATCGTACATCCAGTCATAGCCCACTGCAAAAGCGGCACACATTTCGCCGGTGTCGAGAGAATGGTCAGGATTCCAGTCGGGGAAGGCTGATGCAGCTTCAAGGTGAAGATATGCACGGTCGGCATATTTTTGTTCACCGGTGAGGAAATATGCCATGCCAAGGGTATGCATATACTGAAGTACCTTTCGGGAAACACCGAGAAGCCTGCCGCCGTCATCAATAACATAGGAAACAATGGGTTGCTTTATGTCCCAGTTGGCGGCTGAAATAATTGTGTTTGCCCATTTTTTCTTATATTCATTTGTTTCAATCTCAGATTTTATTCTGGTTAAATCTCCTGAATCGATGTAGATTCGCGGATGTTCACCCTTGAGAGGTGAACTGTTGTACATATATTTTATGTCATTTTTCGAAGGACGGAGATTATATAGATAGCTATTGAGCTGTTTTTCACTCATTCCTTCGGGAATTATAAGCTTCCTGTCTCCTGCAATGATTACACCGCCGTTATATTCATAGTTGAATGTTGATGTTGTCATTGACAGTAAATTTTGAAAATAAACCTGGGCAGGAATATAGGCAACTCCGTTTTTAAAATTATCGGAGTCTGCCACAAAAGAATTTGCTCCCACATTTACAACTGAACCATTTACGGTGCAGGAAACACCCAGATAGCCGGAAATTTCTTCGGGTGCTATGTAGAGAACGGAGTCTTTTGTGAATGGTTTATTTTTGAGCAATGCTTTTTTTCCGTGATAAGTGAGAAGTCCGCTTCGTGAATGAACTGAAACAAAATCTGACATAAGAGTTTCATATTTATAATCATTCGAAAAAACTGTAGTTCTTGCGGTTTCAGAGGTTATATCTTCTCCAAGTAACGGACGCAGTTCTGAATCCCAGAAAAAGAACTTGATTCTTTCTTTTTCTTCACGGTCCAGACATACACTTAATTCAAAATTTTTCTTTTCTGAAATGTCCGAATATTCAAAAATTACAGATGTCAGCTCGTTTCCTTTGTAAACACCAACGGCAAAAAGTGAATCTTCGGTGTCGGAACCACTGCCACCCACTGCATCAAACACAATGGTGATGTTATCCTGTGTTCCTTCGCCGGTATTTAATATCATAAGGGGCGACGCATAGGTTTTGTCAGAAAAGCTGTATTCGGCAGATTTTGTCTGATTCCAGTTGTCTGTAACCTCAAGTGTCAGAGTTGATGCTTCATTTATGACATCATCGGAAACGGAAAATTCGCCGTCGAGTTCTGCATTTATTGCTTCAGCAACTGCATCGGCAGTTTTACCCACAGCGCCATATATGACACGGTTTTCGTTGTCAACAATAAGCTTGTCGGAATAAAGTCCTGAAACCTTTGAGGACAAATTGCGGGGGTAGCCTCCGTAGATTTCAACATCATCATAGACAATACTGCCGTAGATGGGAACTGCATTACCGTCGGAATCGTATTCACCGCGGATGCTCAGCTTGAAGTGGTCAAATAGTGTATTTGACAAGGTAACATAGGGCTCTGCAAGATAAATTCCGTCAACAAAAACAAGCAATCTGTTTCTGGTAAAATCCAAGGCTACAGAAACCTTGTGCCACTCGCCGGGTGCAATTGTTCCTTTGTATTCGTTGTCAATATAAACATCACCGTCTGATTCCACTTTAAAGAAATCTGCGAGGGATTTGAATTTTGCGTTGAAATGTGCCGAACCTGTGGATTCATTGCAAAACGAAAATTCAATTGTAGCAACAGTGTCAACGGAGGAAAGAACATTGTTTTTCTGAAGATATGTCTCCAGTCCTTCACCGCAGGGGTAAATATCGGAATCACCATTTCCGTCAATATAGAAGGAAACATCGTTTTTGTCCCTGCCTTTGAATCCGTTTACTAATCCTGTGGTTGCAATAACGCCATCATCACGGCGTTTATAATAGTCCGATGAAGAAAAGCTTTGAAAATCTTCACTCCAGATTGTTTCGGAATTTGATTTTACGGGAACATAAACGGTTTCCGAGGCAGAGGTAAGTCTTATGTATCCGTCTTCAACATTTGAAACAGAAACAGGGCTCTTATCGCTGTTGGTGTAGGCAACATCATAATCCTCTGAATAAAGGGATTCAACAAGGGCTTTTGAAGAAACCTTATATTCGTTTTGTGATGGCGAAATGTGCGAATAGACATACACACACCCATCACCAAGAGCAATTCTTCCGTTTAGCTTAGTATTTGAAATGTTAAGTGTGAGACCATAACCGGCAGCCTCTCCCCTTTCGGGGAAAGGAAATGCCGATAGTGTAATTATTATTGCTAATGCAATACTGATTAATTTATTTTTCATTTTATTCTTCCAATCAGTTGTTTCGTGTAACAACAACCTCGGTTACAGAGTTCCACTGTGATGAGTTGGTTGAAGTGTTACCGTTGAATGTGAGCTTGATAAAGCGTGCCACCTTGCCGCCAAGTGCAAAGAACTCATGCTCAAGGGTTTTACCGGAAGACATACCTGTGAATACTGTGTCATAGGTTGAACCGTCAGCAGAGAGTGCAATTTCCATTCGGGTGCTTCTTACATCACCGCTTGCAAAGGCAATGGCAAGGTTATCAACTATCTGAGCTTTTGCAAGGTCAAGAGTCAAAGTACAGCCTGCACCGTCAGCTGACCAACGAGTGGTAAGATCATTATCGAGAACATTCATTGCTCTGTTGGCTTCCTGGGGTTCTGCACTGGCAACAACCGAGGTTATGGGTATTGAAGTCATTGCGTCGAACTGCTTTGGAGCAGGAATTGAATGGAGCACAACATTGTATCTGTTGGTTATTCTCGGGTCGGCCTTGTCTGTTACATCAATAAATGTGATGTCGGAAAGTGTTGCCGCTTTGGTAACCTTAACATCATATTTATCGCTTGTTGCACCTATTTCAGGAACAGAAGTAAATGTTCCTTCAACAAAATAATA
Organism: Clostridia bacterium; assembly: GCA_045592485.1. Taxonomy (GTDB): domain Bacteria; phylum Bacillota; class Clostridia; order UMGS1810; family UMGS1810; genus RGIG1828. The sequence continues at coordinate 4,537 of JAZNUS010000171.1, forward strand.
GTCAACTGTATTGGTTTTGGGAACAACTGTTTCGTTACCGATTGTGATTGCATCAAGCTTTGGCTTTTCAGGAATTTCACCATCTTCAATTGTCCAGGTGTCGATGGGTTTGTTCCAGTCAGAAACTGTAGTGAGACCGCCGCCATAGGGAGTGAGCTTAACTGTAATGTTAACTTCTCCGCCGGCTTTTGCCTGAATCATAATGCGGTTAACTGTTTCATTGTCTGTGTCTTCAACATGTCGGGGACTGTCGGGAAGATAGGTTGCTCTTGCAACTGAAAGCTTTGCATCAACATTTGACACAAATTCAAGCTCAAGCTTTCTTCCGTCCTGAACAAGAAGGGCTTTGTTGCCATCAATTGCAACATCGGCACCGGTAAGCATAAACCAATAGATATCGCTGCCGGCATCAACATTTACCTCGTCTCTGATTACAAGTGATGAACGGTTATCGCAGAATGAGAATCCGCGTTTGCCGGATTTAACACCTTTGATAAAGAGGTCAGTTGTGTCTACAACTGTAATTGTACCCTTGGGTTTAGACTCAATGCGTGTGAAGGGAGCTTCTGAATCTACAACATGGTCTTCAACAGAGCCGGTCTGATTTATGACAAGTGTGTTATGAGCTTCTGCTCTCATACGGAAAATCTTCCATTTGTCACTTCCGGGCTTTTCATCCCAGTAGCTTGCAGCATTGTAGTTACCCATACCGATGTCTCTCGCCCAACGAACACCCATAGAGTCAAAGACGAAGCTTGCACCATCGAGGTGTAAATGGTCGGTGTGGGTGGGACCTGCATGAACACCGACAAAGGTCTGTTCATCGCTATCCCAGGTGTCACGCATAACTCTTACATAAGCATCTTCATAGTATTTGTCAAGATCAAGAGAAGCATCTTCAACATTAAAGGAAGAATCCTTCCAGAGAAGTGCACATGCATAGTCTTCACCGTCAGAAAGTCTTGCTTTTTTAATTGTGATTGATGCGGCAGCATCGGCATCGTAGTGATGGCCCAGCCAAATCATTTCGGCACTGTAGACCTTTGTTCCTTCGCCGCCGTCACCGTAGTTATAGATACCAAAGGGTGACTGCTGCTGAAGCTCTGCTTCTGCGGCATACTGGAAGCCTTCGGCAGAATCAAGACCGAGGCTGGTGCCAAGAACCGTGTCTAATGCGTCCATCATTTTAACAGTGTACTGGTAGGTTAAATCCCAGTAACCGGGACCTTCATACCAGGAGCCGTAGGGAGCAAAACGCCACATAAGGTTAGACATTGCATTAACTGTGCCTGTCAAAACTCTTGCTGAAATTTCGGGATAAACATCAAGAGTTGCGAGGCAGGCAAGGGACATACCGCCGGCTGTTACATTAACCCAGTTGGAGTCGCCGATACAAAGAGTGGACATCTGTCCTTTTGCAGTTGAATAAAGAATGTTTGCATCATAGAGGCAGTTATTATATATTCCCTTTTCAATAAATTCTCTCTGCTCGGGTGTGAATGCGTGATACATCCAGTCATAGCCAACTGCAACACCGGCAGCCATTTCGCCAACATCAAGAGCGTGGGCAGGATGCCAGTCGGGGAATGAGCAAACAGCCTCAAGCTCTTTCCATGCACGGTCAACATATTTCTGTTCACCGGTGAGCTGATATGCCATGCCGAGACCATAGAGCTTCTTTGTTACCTCACGGCTGACAGAAAGAAGTCTTGAACCGTCACGGAGCTCATAGAATACCACGGGCTGATTGATAATATTTTCTGCTTCACCGATTACTGCAGAAGACCAGAGCTGCTTATAAGGATCGGTCTTTACTTCTTCGCGAAGTCTTGCAAAATCTTCGGCATTAGCATGAATACGGGGGTGCTGTCCTTTCATGGCAGCGTTGTTATAGATGTTTGTCACAACATCATCAGTTGGGTGGAGATACCAGAGGAAATCATTGAGCTCCTGAAGCTCTTCTTCATTGGCCGGTGCAGGATATATTGATTTTCCGGCAATTATCATACCCTCATTGAGGCAGGTTTTGTCGGTGTAAATCTGAAGTCCCAGACCTTCGGTGAAATATTTTTCTGCAGGAACATATTTTTCGGTGTAGGGATTTTCAACACCGAGCTTTTGGGAAAGCTCTGCAGTGTTTACCATTTTAACACCATTTTCAAGGTGAGGAACATCAATGAGAATATCTTTCTCACCGTTTACACAAACAACACCGCTTCTTGTGTGAAGGGTGAGATAGTCTTTGAGTTTTCTGCGCAAAGCGCTGTTTTTGTCAAATACCGATTTGTTTGTAAGCTTAATAACCTTTTCAACATCACCAAGGTCATCAATAAGCTCTTTTCCTTCATATACATTGATGTTGTCAAGAAGGAAGTCGTAGTGAGTCTGAGTAAGGTCAAGAGCTCCGCCCTTGCCGGCATATTTTGAAATGTGGAAACGCATATGATGAGGGAGCTTTCCGTCGGAAAGTGATGAATCGGCTATTTTTTCGGTGGAAAGAAGATTTCCGTCGAGGTAGTAATTTACCATGCGGTCATAGTAATCAACCATTATAGCCACCTTGTGCCACTCATTGAGAGTGAGTGTTTTCACATTTTTTCCAAGATATAAAAGTCCGCCGGGATTCAAAGTGCAAAATGACAATCCGCTTCCCGATTCACACTGAAGAGGAATTGTGAAAAACGAGCTTTCATCAAGTATTTTGAGTCTGAATTCATATATTACATAGTCAGATTCGCCAACATTGAGGTTAAAAGCATTGATGTGAGGATCGCCCGTATCGTAGACCTGAGTTACACGCAGGGCGTGGTTTCCGTCTTCTTCCTCGATGACATCAATTTTATTGTTACCGCCTTTTGAAATGCTCAGAGTGTGCTGAATTTCAAAGTCGGATTTGTGAAGAACTGTCTGACCGACAACAGGTTCAAAGGTTACTTCCTCAGAGGAAATCGGATCGTCTGCATCTTCGACATATTCTTCAACAGGATAACTTTTTAAAGGCTTTGAACCTTCAAACATATTGATGTTGTCAAGAAGTATTGCCGATTTTTCTTCATGTTTAAATTCAAACACGACAGAGGCAACGGTCTTTACCTTGCCGGAGAAAATTTTGTCATTGGTTATAACCTGTTTGCCGTTGAAATAATAATCAACACCAAAGCTTTCAGGATTGAAAACCACAGCAAGGTTTGAGATGCTTCCTTCACTGTAGCCGCCAATGTGTCTGCCGTTGAAGGTCTTAATGTAGTTTCTGCCGTCAAATGTAAAGAGGTCCTGTTTGTTTCCTGAGGAATCCTTCACATAGACCGAGCCCTTTGCACAGTCAATTTCAGAATGAACATCAAAGGAAAGAACAAATTGTTTTGATGTTGCAATATCATACTGAAGAACACTGTTGCTCTTTTCGCCTGAAAGAACAAGACCCTTGTCGCCGGGTTTATACTCTTCGACCCATGCAAGCTTTGAATTGATGGTAAGGTCTGAGGGGGTACTGTAGGTGTTGTAGCTGTTAAAGGATGAACTAACAAGCATATTCACATCAAGATAGGATTCTGCCGCAAATGATGTGAAAGGAAGAAGCGAAATGCATAAAACAGTACAAAGAATTTTTGTTATTAATTTTTTCATTTTCGTGTCCTCCTTTTAACGGTATATTGTGCAGGAAATGATGTTAAGATCATTTGATTTTACCAAAACTCTGGTACAATCATCCGTTACCTGCTGATATGTTTCAATTTCATCGGTGCCGGTCATTTTGATTTCACCTGTTTTGGAATCATAAACATAGATTTTGGACGGAATTACAAAAGCATATTTGTTAAATTCCATGTCAAGACCTTTTCCGTCATCGGTTGCACGAACCATTGTCATCATACCGTTACCCATTGTATATACACCGCCGTAGAAATAACAAAGATACATCGGGTTGCTATTCTTTCTAAGAAGCATTTTTTTGTCACAATCGTAGTCTACTTCCAATGCGGAAATTTGTCCGAGTGTAGAGGCTGAAAATCTCACCTGATCCCCTGAGCCAACCTTCATTTCTCCTTTTTCATCGAAAAGAAGCTTTTGAGCAGTCTCCTTGTCGGAAATAAAGTAATCATTATAATAGTCACCTGTAAAAATTACAATTTTGTATGCTTCCATGCCATCATCGTCCAGTGCTTTTGTTACGGAATATACAATACCTGATGACGAATCCTCATTTACCGAATCAGATGCAACCGTATCAAATACAAGTGCTCCTGCGGTCAGATATTCATCAACATTGTAAACTGCACACTTTGTTCTGGTCCAATTATTATTTGATTTGAGCCATGCAAGGTCTCTCACTGCAAATCTTTTTTCTTCATCAACAGTTGTGTCGGAGTTAACCTGAATTATGAAGGTGTCATCCTTTACCGCATACCATGGATGAACAATCCCGGAGGTCTTGGACATCCATATTGTATCGGGAACAAGAGATTTATCAGTTGTCGGATATGCAAATTCCTTGAGATTGTCTTTAAAATTATCGTCAGAGCTGATGTAGCCTTTTTCAGAGGCAACAGTGTCTATAAGGGCAAGCTTGCCATCTCCTGTGAGCTTGTATCTCACAACCTGTTCGGAAAGTTTCTTGTTGCCGGAAGCATCAAAGAATACACCTGTAATCTCTGAATCTTTCGAATAGGTTGTTCCGTTATAGGTAAGCTTTTTGTCAACATCGCAAACGGTGATTGTGCCGTCTGAAGCAATGAATTTTGCCTTGATGCTTGTATCCATACCCTTTCCGCTTTTAACATCCAGGAAATAGCCGAAAAGAATTTCATCTTTTTCGGGTTCGTCGCAAAGCTGAACCTTGCCGTCGGAGGAAAGGAAAGCGGTTATTTCCTGACCGGATTTTACCTTGGACAGGAAATATTTTTTGAAGTATGCACCATAGGGATAGGAAACATCATCAATCACAATTTTTTCAGAGCCTTGTGAAAATCCGGTGAGGATTCCCTTGACAGACTGATTTTCAATAACTATTGTACAAAGAAGACCGTCCTTTGATTCATAGCAGCTGAGAAGTGTGTTTGAAGAGATGTCGGAAAGTGATTTTTCTATTCCGTTTTCATAAACAAAATAAGTGCAATCATCATCGGAGATATCAATTCTTTTTTCTCCGTTTTTATCGGTAATGTAGCCATCAATTGCATTTACACCGGATACAACAACTGTTCTGTATTCGTTTGCTTCACAAACCTCATACACATTGTCGCCGTCGTTATCTACAAATGTGAAATAACCGTTTTTGCCGATATAGTCTGAAGCCTTGCCTGTGTCGAAGGATTTTCCGTTGTGAAGAAAAGCAGGAACAGCTTCTGTACGGATTTTTACTTCTTTATTGCCGTTGTCATAGTAAATCTGATTTCCCTTTGCAGAAACAATGTCGGAAAATGCAATGGACAAGGTTCTGTTGTCTTCGGGGACCATCACTGCAATTTCGTCCTTGTCAGTATAGGCATAGGCTTTTACATTTTTGCCGATATAGTTGGAATCGCCTTTGTAGTTGTATCTGTGATTGTCAAGAAGTACACTACCATCATCGACAGTATCTTCAAGAGCATAAAGACCTGTATGACCATTGGCGGTAACGATGCCGTCGATTTCCACAAGTCCGAAATACATTTCGAGAACGGTGGTATGCTTGCGATATGCAATTTCATCATCGACCATACCTTCAACCTCGAGCATCTCGGCAACAAGAAGATTTTCAATAAAAAGATAGAAGCCATCTTTTGAAATGTTTACTTCAGATGTGGGCAAGCCATCGGAAAGGTTACACTCCCCTGCTGCTCTCACATAGCCTGCAGGCCAGCCGCCATACATTTTTGCAAGGTAATCGTAGCCAAGAACAACAGTACACATTTTGAATGCTTCGTTATATGTAATGGTGTCGTTCGGTCGAAATGAATCGGATTCCGAAATCATTTTAAGGTCGAGAGCATAGCGCAGTGCACCGGTAAGCTCACCCTTAACATCGGTGAACGGAACCTCTGCCTCGCCCGATGCATTGTAGCCGAAAAGCTTTACAAATGCAGTGACAGCTTCGGCTCTTGTAACCTTGTAGTCTTCTGCTTTATCTTTCACAGGATCCTGAATGTCTACTGCTTCAAGAAATTCTGCACCGATGTATTGTGTTACCTCTGCATTAATATCTTCAGCATAAGAAACAGGATTTACTGCAAAAAGTGAAAATATAAAAGACAGGCAAAGTATGTAAGATATTTTTCTCATAGGTTACCTCCTTATTTCAAAACCGAGCTCATGGCATTTGCAACCATTACTGCAACCTCACCGCGGGTTATGGTTGCAAGAGGACTGAATACATTGCCATTCCCGTTAATAACACCTGCTTTGTGAAGGCCTTCCACTGCTTCTTTTGCATAATCGCTCACATCGGCTTCGTCAGAAAATGCTTCTTTATCTGAAAGAGTGAGCTTGTCTTTAACAATTCTGTATATAATGGAAGCAGCGTCCTGACGGGTAATTGTGCTGTGGGGATTAAACTTTCCGTCAAAACCGCCGACAATGCCTTCTGCATTTAATACATCAACATAGCCTGCAAACCATTCGTTTACACCAACATCGCCAAAAGCTCCTGTAACTTTTGGTTCAAAGCCAAAGGCAATAGCTGCAATTTTTGCAAATTCTGCTCTTGTAACACTGTTTGAAGGTCTGAATGTTTTGTCGGGGTAGCCTGAAAGAATGTTCTTTTCAGAAAGTGTTTTTACAGCTGATTCCGAAAAATGACCGGAAAGGTCGGAATATACAGGAACAGAAGGAACGGGAATCACAGGCTTTGTAACAACAGGATCGGTTGTTGGGAAAACTACTGTTGAACCGCCCTTTGAAGATGAACCTTTTCCTGAAGAACCTCTGCCCGATGATGAACCGGAAGACTCTTCCTCTTCTTCCTCCTGAGCTTCAATAACGGCTGCCACTGCATCTTTAAATGCCCCGGCAACAGAAAAAATGTCCGTGAATGCTTCCCTGTTTTCAAACATTTCTGCATAAACCATATATTTCTGATCAACCTCTTTGTAATCGCCTTCAAAGCTTATGCCGATAACTGCGGCATTTTTTTCAACAATATTGCGAAGGTCACCATAGGTTTCGGTTGATTTGATTTCTTCAACAAGAGGAGTGGTTTTAAGACCTGTTTCAAACATTTTGAGGAATGTTTCAAAGGTGTAGTCGCCATCCTTCACAAATATAACATATTTACTTGCATCACTTCCAAATTCTGTGAATTCTGCAGAATTAATGTCGATTCCCACTTTAGATGCACCGTCGTCTTTGGTGAGAGCTTCCAAAACCCCTTCACCGTCTTCAGCTTTATTAACAGCATCTATAACCAAAAGGGTTGCAGTTGACCGGGGATTTACATAGATAAACTCAACCACTCTCGCACTTTCATCAACCGGAGAATCAATGTAGGCGTTGTAGCGTCCGCTTTCCCATTTGTCGGACAATGTAATGCTGAGATTAAGAATACCATTTGCATCAGAATTGTAAGGATACATAAACTTAGGAAGATTTTCAGTGTTTATGTTTTTTTGTTCAACAGGTGCAATGGTAACGGTAACATTTGTTTTGGATCCGTAATCTTCATTAATCTGAAGGATTTTGGATTTATTCAGTATCTGCACATCTGATGCACATACACCTGAAAGCGAAGATGCAGCCATTATTCCTGCAACTGTCAAAACTGTAATTAACTTTTTCATTTTATCACTCCTTAATTTTTTAGACCTCAAGGGTGTTTTTGTTGTGTATATACACAACAAAAGAGGTACCTATTTTATATTTTAAAGACTTGTTTTTACCCATTCGCCTGGAACATCTTTAGCCTTGAGAATGGCTTCGCGTATTGCTATTACGGCGAGTGTCTGTTCAAAGTCTACCGATGATTCACCGGTTTTAAAGAATCTCACAAGGTCTTTGACAAACATCGGGAAAAAGTCTGTGCATTCGGTGATGTAGGAAGCGGGTTTGTCGTCAGAATATTTAATGGAAATATTGAAAGGACATTCCCAGTCAAAATGTGCCGCTGTTGCAAATCTGCCGTCTGCAAATTTAACAACATATGCCGGACTTTCTTCAGTTCCGATAAACATTACCTCTTTTGGATTTGTTCCCATATATTTAACCATTGGTTCAATCTGATGAATTGAATACATTTCAAGGGGTCCGGGACCTCTTGAGGAATATGTGGCAATGTTTTCGCTGCTAACCCCCTCGTGCTCTTTTGCATAGCGGAGCGCACTTGTCGTAAACATAGGGGTGTTATGGGATTTTGCTTTTTCAATCATTCTCTTTGCTGCTTCAACTGTGGGAGCAAAGGTTTTATCAACATAGGTGATTTTTCCGCTTCTGAGAGCTTTGTCACAAAGCTCTTCATGTTCTTCGGGATAGTTTGGTGCAAGAACAATAAGAACATCGCTCTTTTCAATTACCTCTTCTTCGGTTTCACACCAGATTGCATTCTGATTCTTTGCCCACTGTTGTCCGCTTATTCCGCCTTCGTTTGGTGATGGAATTGTTTCCCAGCAGTAAATTGCTTCAATTTCGTCGGTTTCATCTCTGAGCCAGGTTGGCAGATTGTTGGCATGCCATTCATCAAGATATTTGTCTATAAATCCTATTTTCATTTTTATCTGTTCCTTTCATAGTATATTGTTAAGTGACCTCTCGCGAAATTCCGAGGGTGAGCATCCCATGTTATTGCGAAACATTCTTGAAAAAGACTGTGCCGATGAATAACCGAGCCGATCTGCAACTTCTGATATTCTGCATCCGGTGTTCAGGAGAATGTCGGATGCAACTTTCATTTTTTCTTTAGTTATATATCTTTTAATATTCATTCCTGTTTTGGCCTTGAACATATGAGACACATAATTTTCGGTGTAGCCGAATTTTTCGGCTATGGACTTTAAATTTGTTATGCCGATTATATTGTTATCTATGTAATTTAAAATGTTATAGACATTGTTGCCAATCACGGGATCATCTTTTTTGGGTACATATCCCCTTTTATCTTCAATATCATAAAGGCGTTTTACATAGCTGAGTATGCAGTTAATGAGAGAAGGTATGACAACCATATGGTTTTCAGGCTCAGAATACCACTCATTAATAAGCATACGGAAAAATGTTGAGATGTCGCCCTTGTCTCTTACGGTGTAAACCGGTGTTACAGAGTAAAACTCCGAAAAAATCATTTTATTTTCTTTCAAGCCCTGTTCAAAATCAAAACCTATATATGCAAATCGCATACCGTCAATATTGTCACACTTTACTTCGTGGAAATCCCCTTTTGAAACAATATGAATGTCTCCCTGACTGACTTCAAAGCTTGTGCCACCCGATGTCATTGTGCCTTTTCCTGACAAAATGCAGGAAATTTCGTGACACTCCTGAACATGATTCTGGATTATTCCGCCATCTTCGAGCATCGTTTCTCCAATCTGATAGAGAATAAGAGAATCAAGCTTCAGCGGGTCGTTGAAAAAATACTTCATATATTCAAAATATTTGCGATCACCGGGAACATTCATTTTCAAAACACCCCACAACACAAAGCATTTTTTAGCCTTAATAACTAACACCAAATGGGGTGCCGGTTGTTAATGCTATGCATATTATACAACATACTAAATAAATCGTCCATAACAATTTATGGTATGTTATGTAACATTTTCTGTCATTTTAAATTAATATATCTCCGAGAGCAATTTTTCAAAATATGTCTTAGCTTTTATAATATCTTCAATTTGTTTTTCACCGGAGATTTCACGCTCAATGGTTATATAGCGGTCATAGCCAAGCTCTTTCAGTTTTGAAAACATTTTGTAAAAATCTACCATGCCCTCGCCCACACATTTTTCCTCTCCGAGAGTTCTGGGATCTGTGGGAGGACAACCGTCTTTGCCGTGAACATTTCGGACATATTTGCCGATTGTGCAGAGTGCGTCAACAGGGTTTGCATAACCATACATAAGCATATTGGCAGGATCGAGATTTATGAAAAGATTGTCTCTTCCAACATCTGTAATAAGCCTGAGAAGGGCTACCGCTGCCTCACCGCCTGTTTCAAGCAGAACATTTACGCCAATGCTTTTGCAATGGGCACAGATAAGCTCAACTGCTGTCAGGAGCGAAGCATATTCGGGGGCAAAGGGGTTGTTGGGAATAAAGCCTGCATGAATAACAATATCGCCTATTCCTGCCTGTGAGGCAAAGGTTGCGGCACTCTTGACATATTCTGTTCTTTCAAAGCGATAAGCCTCGATGTTAAGCCCTGATGTCTGAAATCCGAAATAGTTGTCCCAGACAGTGTGATTGTCATAGAATCCGCAAAACTGTGCCGATATTTCAATACCGTTTTCCTGTGCCGCTTTTTTTATGATAAGGGCATCGGTTTCGGTATATTTTTCCGGCTTGTATACCAGCTGACAGGATTCAAAGCCAAATTCTTTCAATTGGGCAAATTTCGAATTTGCCTCTGCTATGTCTGTAATTCTGAGAAGAGTGCCGAGTTTCATAATTATTCTCCTTTGATTTCAGCAATTGTAACAAGTCTCTTTTCCTCGCAGGAAATAAGCATTGCATCAAGAATCGCCTGACATTCAAGTCCCTGTTCAATTTTTGCGGTGTATTCATCTTCGATGCCGTTTACAAGGTTAATGAATGAACCTGACTGAATTGCATTGAATTCGTCGGGAGGTGTGAGCATCTTCTTTTCTTTGGTCTTGGCATCTACATATTCAATTGTCTGATCATCGTCGAGGAAGGTGTATATAAGCTTGCCTTTTTCACCATACACTTCGAACTGCATAAGATTTGCAACAGTTGTGGCACATCTTGTTACATCGATTGTACAGCTTGTGTTTTTGTCGAGAGTTGCAAGCATATTGCACCAGTCATCGGTATCAACGGGAACAATTTCACCTGTTTCTTCAGAGGGACGCTCGGTGATGAATGTGCCGCGTTTGGCAAATACATCAATAAATTCATAGCCCCAGAAACGAACAATGTCAACCATGTGAGAACCAAGATCACCAAGGACCCCTGTGCCTCCGCGGGAAGCATCAAATCTCCATTCACGGGGTCTGCCCTCCCAAAGACCGGAATCCTTGATACAACGAACATAAATATGATAGAGATCACCAAGGAGACCGCTTGAAATGAGATGCTTTACATATCTTGTGTAGGGACGGTATCTCCAGGAAAGAGTAACAAAGGATTTTACGCCCTTTTCCTTTGCAGCATTGGCAAGCTCAAGAGCCTCGGCATAGTTCATGCCAACAGGCTTTTCAACAGAAAAATCCTTTCCTGCATTAACTGCCGCCATGGCAATTTCGCAGTGAACGCTGTTCCATGTGGCAATATCAACAACTTCAACATCATCACAGGCAATAAGGTCACGGTAATCTGAAAATCTTCTGTTTTCAGGGATTCCAAGCTCATCGCCAACCTTGTTGAGTCTGTCGGGTTTAATGTCACAAATTGCGGTGATTTCGCAATCGGGAACCTGCTTGTATCCGTCAATATGTACTGCATTACATACCCAACCTAAACCTACTAAACCTACTTTTACTTTTTTCATGATTATGTACATCCTTTCAAAAATAATCTGATTTTATATATTGCATTCAATAACTTTATGTATTCTGCCTGATTCAAAGGCAGTATCGATAACCTTCATAACTCTTCTTATTTCAGAAGTTGTTACAACAGGCTCGCATTTGCCCTCAAGGGCATCATAGAGGTTTTTGTAAAAAAATCCTTTATCAACATCAGCTTTCGGAAGGGGAAGCTCTTCCATTGTGTCCGAAGCACGGGGAGCAAGAGTGATTGAAGGTCCCACAAGAGTTGAAGGAATTTCGTCTTCAAACCTAATGTCATTATCTATGAGGTGATATATTCTTCCTTCAAGATTCCAGTAGTCAATCTGAGCACTGCCCTCTCTGCCGCACATATACCATATGGGAAGCATTATGAAATTGCAGGTTCCGATTTCCACAAGGGCGGAAACACCTGAATCAAACCACATTGTAAGGCGGATGTTATCGTCAACCTCGTTGGTACTGATGTACTGAAATTCTGCAAAGATTGATGTTATTTTGCCGGGAACCATACAAAGCATCTGGTCAATGAGGTGAACACCCCAGTCATAGAGCATGCCGCCGCCATGAACCTTTCTTCTTCGCCATGTGTCAGCAATTCCTCTTGAGCCCTGAACTCTGGATTCTATTCTGAAAACATCTCCGATCATTTTTTCATCGAAGATTTTTTTCATAATACGATAATCTTCATCCATACGCCTGTTCTGATGAACCGTAAAGATTACACCGTTTCTTTCGGCACAGGCAATCATCTGTTCAAGTTCACCGCTGTTAAGTGCAACAGGTTTTTCACAAATAACAGATTTGCCTGCGTTCATAGCCGCACAGCAGAGCTCCAGATGAACATCGTTTGGAACAGCAACAAGAACAACATCAAGGCGGGGATCGGCAAGAAAATTGTCAAGGTTGTCAAAAATATCCAGACCTGCATTTTTTGCTTTTTCGAGCCGTGCGTGATTGATGTCATATGCAGAAATAAAATTAATTCCGCAAGGTTTGTCTATGCGTGTATGATGATAACTTCCCATACCACCATATCCGATTATGCCTATGTTGTAAATTTTCATATAAACCCTTCTATCTGTTTTGTTATATAAAACATATTACAGTATGACAGAATAATACTCAATTGACAAAACAGGATTTCATTGTATAAAACAGTCATTTTATTTTGGCATATATTTTACATTATTTTTGTTTTGAAACGGCTTTCTGCCTTTGTTTGCCAGTTGCTGTGTTCAATTTATTGAAAGATATCTTTTTATAAAATAAAAAATGTGGTATTGTATATTCCAAAGAATTATGTTATACTCATATTCAGAGAAGGTTTATTGTAAAAAACATTCACCGAGGTGGCGTTATGGTTGTTTCATACAAGGACTTGTGTTCATCAGAATGTATCGTGTCAGATATTGTTTCATATCATCACATTTGGGACAATCCGACCGAATATAATTACGAGCAGGCAGGAAGGGTTAACAACCTGCTTTATTACCAATTTGACAACAGCATAGATTATTATGTCAGTAATAAAAAACTATGTACAATAGAAAAACATGACATTATTTTTATTCCCAACAAATTCAGATATACATCAATCATTAGCGGAAACAATGAGTCGCCAACATCGGGAATAGGCATTACCTTTAACATCAGAACACCCGATGGAGAACCAATAGATTTTTCAGATGGATTAAAAAAAGTGTTTTTTGACGAAAACGAACAAATTTATCAAAGATTTACAAAAATACTGTATTCTGTTTTGCACCCCAATACCAGTATGCTTAAATTGAAAGGACAGATATATACACTCCTTGACGAATTGTTTAAAGACAGAGATAAAAGCAAAACCACAAAAAAAATACGCGAAGACATAGCCAATGCCATAAGTGTTATTGAAAATTATCCTCAAAGAAACTATTCAAACAGTCAGCTTGCAGAAATGTGTTTTATGAGCGAATCGTCATTTATGAGAAAATTCAAGGCTTATTCCGGAGGAATAACTCCTCTTCAATATCGCAACAACATCAGGCTTATGCGTGCCGAGGACCTTATATATACCACAAAAACAATTGAAGAAATTGCAGAGCTTCTCGGATTCTATGACGCGGCGCATCTTTGCAGAATTTACAAGCAATCCACAGGTCACACTCTTAAAAAGAAGCAATGATATTAAATTAATATCCATATATACAAAATCCCCCTGAAAATCAATCGGATTTTCAGAGGGATAATTTTTAACAACACATTTGGAGATTATACAACGATAGATATGTTGCTTCCGCCCATTTTTTCTTTTTTTACAATAATCTGCTTATCAATTTTATCTTTCAGCTCACTTACATGAGAAATAATTCCCACAAGTCTGTTGCCCTCAGCAAGAGAGGAAAGGGCTTTAATTGCCTGTGCCAAAGATTCATCATCGAGCGAACCAAAGCCCTCATCCACAAACATTGTGTCAAGTTTGATTCCTCCTGCAGATGATTGAATTTCATCGGAAAGACCAAGAGCAAGGGAAAGAGAAGCTTTAAATGATTCACCGCCCGAAAGAGTTTTCACGCTTCGCTGTGTTCCGTTGTAGTGGTCAATGACATCAAGCTCAAGACCGCTTTGGCTACGGTTATTTTCAGCTTCCTTTCGTCGCTTCAGCTCATACTGACCGCCTGACATAACCATAAATCTTGTGTTGGCACGGTTTATAATTCTGTCAAAATAGGTCATCTGAATATAGGTTTCAAGCATTATCTTTTCTTTGCCGCTAAGGTTACCGTTGGCAGTGTTGGAAAGCGCTTTCATCCATGTCCATTTTTCTTCAAGCGCCTTGATTTCATCAAGCTTTCGGAGAATGTTATCAAGGGAGGATTTGTTGGAAGCTTTGCGGCTATGTACTTCCTTTGATTTTTCATCAAGCTCTGTCTGTTTTTCATCAAGCAGATGCTTCTTTTCTCTCTCCTTTTCCAAATCAACATCAGTACCGTCGCCTATACGCTTTAGAATCTCCTCATTGGCTGATTTCAGCGATGCAAGCTTTTCTTTGTTGTCATTTACATTCTTCAAAGCATCATCATAAGCTTTTTTAATTTCTTCTGCCTTTTTGTTCAGGAAAATTATTTGATTTTCTGCCTCAGCCTTTGTATTAAAAGTCAGCTTTGCCACAAGCTCTGCAATGCGTTTTCTTAAAGATTCATTTTCAACAGTTTTTGCTTTAACTTCGTCCCTGAGTTCACTTAGTTCTTCCTTTGCTTTTTCAAAAGCAGATGACTTTTTGGGAATCAGCACATCAAGCTCTTCCCGGCGATTGATTTTTGCCTGTGTTTCATTGAGCTTCATATTAATCTCGTTTGTTAAAGAATCTATGTCTGATGCCTTTACTGCAATAACGGATTTAGCATCATCCAATGACACATCACCCAGAATAGATGCTATTTCTTTTTTTACGCTTTCTTCCTTTTCATCTGAAGCACCTTTTAATTTACCTGCTTCAGCTCTTGCCTTGTTTGCAACAGCATTTGCATCACCCAGCTTGTCCTGCAGAGTGTCAAGCTCTTCCTTTTCGGGAACATCTAAAGGTTTTGTTGCCGGGTTCGGATGCATGGTTGAGCCACAGACGGGACAAGGTTTATCCGTTTCCAAGGTTTCGGCAAGTATCCCTGCCTGTGCATCGAGATAAATTCTTGTTTTTTCCTTCAGTTTGTTATCCAGCAATTCGGCATTTTTCTGTTTCTGCACATAAAAGGCGGCTGCTTCTTCATATTTAGTGCGCTGCAACCTCGCACCATCAATATCTTTATCAAGGTTTTTAAGCTTCTCTTTTTCGTCTTCATATTTTCTCTTTTCAGCATCAAGCTTAAGCTTTTCCTCGCCGATTTTTTCAAGAGATTTACATTCCTCTGTAAGTGCGGTTATTTCTTCACCAAGAGTCTTAATTCCGGATTCTGCTTTTTTTGTATTTTCATTGCTTTCATCAATAAAATTCTTATTCTTATTAAACAAGCTTTGTTTTTCGGAAAGCTCATCATAATCAGGTAAAAAAGCCTTGATTTCTGCAATCTTTTCGGTAAAATCTTTAACTTCAGGCAGCTTTTCCTCCTCTGCCTTGAGTTTTTCTTTTAAAGGGGTTTCCTTTTCAGATTCTGATTTTAAATCTGCTTCGTTTTTCTCAAGGTCGGTTTTGGCTGCGAGTATATCTTCTGCTTTTGTGATACGAGACTTTATATGGTCCAGTTCCTTTTGGACTCTTCCCTTTTCTTCCGAAATTGTTTTTTCGGATTTTTCGTCGTCCGCTATCAGTTTTTCTAAAAGCTCTGCAATCTCTTCTGTGGTCAAATTACCGTTTTTAGCATTGAAAACCTCAATATAAAAAGGGTTTTCTTCATCACATACAATTCCGTTTATGTATTGCTCTATACTGCTTTTCATTGCTTCATATTCCCGGCTGAGCTTTCCCGATTCGGATTTCAGCCTTTCCTGAAGCACATAATAGCTTTGTGTTTTAAAAAGCTTCTGAAAAATTTTCTTCCGCTCATCAGTAGGTGCCAAGAGTAATTTAAGGAAATCACCCTGGGCAATCATTGCAATCTGAGTGAATTGGTTTCTGTCAATACCTATAATTTCAACAACAGCAGTGTTTACCTCTTTTAATTTTGTAACCACTCTTCCATCTGGAAAATGAAGTTCTGCGTTGGCTTTTTCGGTTGTTATGCCTTCGCCTCTTGACTTCGGTCGGTCATATTCAGGATTTCTTTTGATGTAATATTCTTTGCCGTTGCATGTGAAATACAATTCAACCTCCGTTGGAGTTTCAGGCTCTGCATATTTGGAACGAAACATAGAGGTTTCTCTTGTGTGACCGCTTGCTTCTCCAAAAAGTGCATATGTAATCCCATCGAATATGGTGGTTTTTCCCGCCCCGGTATCGCCGGTTATGAGATAAAGACCCTTTTGCCCGAGCTTATGGAGTTCGACTTCTGTTTTCCCTGCATAAGGTCCGAATGCAGACATTA